>NZ_JAUMIO010000001.1:0-340005 GCF_032905925.1 Pectobacterium sp. HCp5_1 | reverse complement strand
AATTATATTGAGTGCGATTACAATCGCTGGCGTCGCCACAGTGCCTGTGGCGGACTCAGCCCGGAACAGTTTGAAAACCAGAACCTCGCTTAGGGCTGTGTCCACATTACGTGGGTAGGATCATAGTTGGTGGATGTACGTTCGTTAAAATTTAAAAAGGTGATTGTTCACCATTTTGTGGGTAAACGTTTTTGCGCATGAAAGACGCGCAGAATCTGGAGCATATTATCTTTCACACAGTAGGGGATGATCTAGAGATAGAGTGTTAACACTAGCGCATGCGTTCCCGGCACACGTCCAGGTTTTTTTCATTGCTGGCTGTTGCGGTAGTAATTCCGTTAACCTTTGGACTTCATCTACAAATTGGTCAGCAGCTTATGGATTGTCTTGCACGATATAGAGGTACCCTGCTTCCAAATTGACCGCGGATTTACGCAGCTATTTAATTTCCATGTCTTGCCGTACCTAACCTTTTAAATAGGTTATTCATTTCATCTGATGAGACAAAATCACCCGCATCAGCTTCTTTAATAGCTTGCTCGGTCTCTGCTATCTGCCAGGCTTCGCGCGCAAGATAGTCTTCAATGGCTTGTCCAGCCAGAAAAGAGCGGGTACGTCCTGTCGCTTTAGCCAGCGTATCAAGTTGCGCGGTTGTTTCATCATTCAAACGAACTGACATGACACTCATGTTATAGCCTCACTATATTGTATGTTTGTATACATTGTAGTATTCCGAGAGGAGAGGCAAGTTATAACAAAATGGTGTATGATTTTTTGCATAAATAACGTGATTCTAGGCATTTAGGATCGTGGTAAAATTTCCCTTGCATTTATCCAACGTACTGAGAGAACTATGCTTGATAAATTAATTCCTTACCTTCCTTTTGTTGGGATCGTCATTGGTGCTTCTCTACAGTATTTCTTCACACGACATATTGAATACACCCGTTCATTGCGTGATATGAAAACTAAGGCGTATATGGATTATTTGAAAGGTGTTTGTGAACAAGCACAAATATTGATGATTGCTGATGCAGATAATGCTCAGGAAAAGCGTCATGAGGCATTTCTCAAAGTAGCCGATGCTAAAGCAAGAATATGTTTATATGGTTCTGAACGAGTAATTCATGCATTTGCGGAATTTGAAAAACTGGGGGCATCGATGAGTACCAAACCTCAAAGAGATGCTTTTATCAAAATGGCTATGTTCATGAGAAAAGATGCTGGCCTCAAGAAACTCCCGGCAGAGTCTGATCTCTCTATTGTTTTACTCGGACATAGATAGAAATCACACCCAATTTACCATTTTTAATCAAGCTCCCCATACCATTCCTCGCCGACTGCGCCAAAAACCATAGCATTTCTACACACGCATACCGACCAAAAAATTGATTTTAAATTGAATAAAATGAGGTGTGGCGCTGGTTGCCGCGAGGTACGCAGTTCGCACAGCAATGCGTACAACTGCGTACTATATTGCGCATTTTTCCATACTTGCACTGTGTCGTTTTGCGCACTTTCTTGCTGGCAATGGTTTAACCCATCATGATTTTTGTGTGCGCAAATTCTTATAGATAAGCAAAAGTGGCTCGGTTCGGTAGATTCAGTCGATTCACGTAGTCAACTAATTGATAGATAAAGTGATTATTTTCAGAATTGAACCGACCTATGGGTAGGTTCACGCGGTGGGAAAGTCGGTTCATCAAGCCAGCCAGAAAAGAGGCGTTCGGTTAGGTCGGTTCAAAATGGCTAAAGTCGGTTCAGGGTCGGTTCACTATTCAAATAAAAATAACCATAAATCAATGTATTAAAATAATGAACCGACTGAACCTACCTTATTTTACCTTACGCGTGATTTACTCTTCGTCGTCTAGGGCAATCAGTCAGCATGTCGCTGTCGTCTAAAACACAGATCGTCGTTCCGTTATAGTTGACCGTTTCCATTTTCTCATCCCTGATTTTATGACGGGTTATTCCCCCGTAATTCTCCCAGTGAAATCCAGACGAAAAAAAACCAACCGTAAGAGGTTGGTTTTTCTGGGATTATTTGGTCGGCACGAGAGGATTTGAACCTCCGACCCCCGACACCCCATGACGGTGCGCTACCAGGCTGCGCTACGTGCCGATGCTATGGGCATTTATACTACCTTTTCCTGACCTTATTGCAATAGCCGGATGGAACGACTGCTTTAGATTTAGGCAGTTAGTTGGCGATAAAGCGCCTTTCGTTCGTTAGTACCTGCAAGAGTAGGGCAAGCTGCGGTTTTTCATCATTCAACCGATTTCCCGCCATGTCGTAAGCCCGGTAGTTGCCGTTGCTTTCCAATACGATGAGCTGATCCTGCGTTGTGATGAGCAGGGTGCCGCCGTTGCCATTAATCAACCACGGGTAGCGTCGCTGTGCTGAGAACAGGTCTTCACCCTGCGAATAATCATCCGTGCTGTTTTTAACGTGGAGCAGGCGCTGCATTAGCGTGGTCATGACGTCTTTGTTGTCCGTCATTTTCGTAATGGTCTGCGCAGGCGTGTTCGGCCAGTGAACAATGAGCGGTGTTTGCCACTGAGTCCGGGCAAAACGCGCCGCGTTGCTGGCATTAGCATTCTGGTTTTGTGCCGTTGTCACGATGACGACCGTGTTATTCAGAATGTTTTTTTCCTGCAGGGTATGAATGATTTGCCCAATCTGGCGATCAACGTCCTGAATATTCATGCGGCCGTTAGGCCCAGCATCTTTGCCATCTGCGGTTTTCGGTGCGCTGCTCAGTTCAACGTAAGAGAACCAGGGGGCTGGATTATTATCGCGGCTGAGCCATTCCTGCCATTGCGTGATGATGGCATCGCCACTTTGCTGCTGCGGTGCAGGTAAGGAGAAATCAGAAAGCAGTGCCTGACGATAAAGCGGGCTGTTGAAGCCGTTCGCCGAAAATAGCCCGAACTGATAGCCCTGCTGGCTTAACGCGGTGATCAAGGCAGAAGGTTTGCGCGCGCTCAGAATGCCGTCCATATAGGTCGTCGAGAGGCCGTAAAACAGGTTAAACAAGGCGGCGTCTGGCTGAGATCCTGAATCGTAATGATCGCTAAAGCGCACGTTTTCTGCGGCGAAGCGCGACAGATTTGGCATCCGGTTTTGTATGGCGTCGGGCTGCGTATCGTCGATCATCACCATCAGCAGGTTGTAGCCGCTGCCGCTATCGCGGAAGGTGATGTCACTGAGCGGATACTCCACCGTCATGGCTTCAGGATTACCCTGCTGCGTCAGGCGACGCTGATATTCCTGTGCATCCAGCAGACCATGTTTTTCCAGAAAACGACGTGCCGTCATCGGATAAGACAGCGGCAGGTTGGCACGCTGCATGGTAATCGGGCGATAGAAGTTCGCATCGGCCCAAATGTACATCAGATGCGACGCGAAGAACGCCGAGATGAAAACGCCCGCCAGCGGTTTGCCAAAATGGCGGCGATTCAGGCTGCGGAGTTTTTGCCAGCACCAGGTGCCGAACAGCATTTCCGCCATGAAAATCAACGGAATACCGATGAACATCCACTGCCAGTCACGGGCAATCTCACCCTGTCCGGGGTTGACGACGAGTTCCCAAACGGTGCTGTTGAGGTGTAGGTGAAAGCGTGTAAAGACCTCAACATCTACTAACAGTATCGTCAGCCCGGCCGTTGCCAGCGCCGCAGACAGGAACCGCAGCAGGCGCTGCGACATCACAATAAACGTGAGCGGAAAGATGACCAGCAGATAGGCGGCAAAGACGATAAAGCTAAAATGACCCAGCCAGCTAACCAGCGCGTAAAGTCGACCGAACAGGGATGTCGGCCAATCGGCAACAAACAGGTAGCGGCTACCCAGCCCCAAAGTGAGCAAAATGTTGAATAAGGCGAACCAGTGTCCCCAACTGATCATCTGGGAGACTTTTTCGCGGTAGCGCTGACGGTTGGTTACCATACGTTGGTCAAAACTTAGTGAGCTTTATCGGCTTTTTTAATCGAAGCCTGCAGGGCTTCAGCGAAAGAACGCGCCAGAACCTGACGTTGTGCAGGCGCGATGCTGGTGTTAATCAGGTTTGTCACCATGTTACCGAGCACCATCAAAGCAAGATCGGTTGGGGCGTGGTGCTTTTCCAGAACATTGACCATCTCAGAAAGCAGTTGTTCAACGTGTTCGTCACTATAACGGGATGATTGTGGCATAAAATGGCGTATCTCAAGCTGGTAAAGTCGCTTATCTTACCGTATAGGCTTATGCTTTTCTGCACTTTTATCATTAACGTGCTTTTATCACTGGCGTGCTTTTATCAATAAGTAGTGTAGACGCTTAGCGCGCGTACAGATGTAAAGGGCCAGCTTTAATGTGTTGCGGGCCGTTCGTATCAGTGTTTGAATACGCTCCTTGCCAAAAGGAGAGTTTATCATGAGTCTGGATATCGCCCAGATTGCCCTGCATCAGCTAATTAAACGTGACGAACAAACGCTGGAAATGGTGTTGCGTGATTCCCTGCTGTCGACCAATGCGGCAGTAGAAGAGATGATGGCTGAACTGCATCGCGTCTACAGCGCCAAGAGTAAGGCCTATGGGCTGTTTAATGAGCAAAGCGAGCTGGCAGATGCGCTGCGAGCTTGTCGCAAAGGGGATGAGGATTTTCTGAGTTTCTCACGCGCCGCGACCGGGCGTCTGCGTGATGAGCTGGCGAAGTACCCGTTTGCCGAAGGCGGTATCGTGTTGTTCTGCCAGTACCGTTATCTGGCAGTCGAGTATTTACTGATATCCGTGCTCAATAGCTGCAACAGCATGCGAGTTAATGAACTGCTGGATATCAGCACCACGCACTATCTGGATATCAACCATGCCGATATCGTTGCGCGTATCGATTTGACGGAATGGGAGACTAATCCAGAATCGACACGCTATCTGACGTTCCTTAAAGGCCGCGTTGGGCGCAAAGTCTCTGACTTCTTCATGGATTTTCTGGCCGCGTCAGAAGGTCTGGACACCAAAGCACAAAACCGTGGTTTGCTGAAAGCCGTTGATGAGTATTGTGAAGAAGCCCAGTTAGATAAAAACGAGCGCCAGAATTATCGCCAGCAGGTGTATAGCTACTGCAATGAACAGTTGCAGTCCGGTGAGGAAATCGAGCTGGCGTCTCTGTCGCAGGAATTGCCACCGCTGGGCGAGAAAACCTTTCAGCAGTTTTCAACCGAGCAGGGTTATGAGCTGGAAGAGAGCTTCCCTGCCGATCGTGGAACACTGCGCCAGTTGACCAAATTTGCGGGCAGCGGTGGCGGTATCAGTCTGAATTTTGATGCGCTATTGCTCGGCGAGCGAATTTTCTGGGATCCGGCGACGGATACATTGACGATTAAAGGCACGCCACCGAACCTGCGCGATCAGTTACAGCGTCGGACAAGCAGCGGTAAGTCGTAGACATCGCACCAGAATACGCTGCCCTTTTTCTTACTTTATGAAAAGGGCAGCGGCTGATAGCGGGTTGAAACGATAGAGATTAGAAGTATTTAAGCCAGCGGATGTCTCTGCGGCGGGCTTTTAAGCGGGCAAACGCGCGAACTGGCGAAAATAACACGACCATCAGCACCAGAGTGCACACCCACAATTGCCAGACGGCGGAAAAGCCGAACCATTCTCCCTGATTTTGCCCCCAGATCGCGACAGCGATTAAATACATGCCTTTTAAAACATACAGATGCAGTAGGTAGAAAAACATCGGTGCGGCACCGAAGCTCGCCAGTATAACGAGCCAGCGCCGTTGCTGCTGACGCTCGAATACGGCAAGCAAGCAAAGCCCGATGCTAAGCGTCAGGCAGAGGAACAGCAGCGATGGCGGGTATTTCGTGATGTTGAAATAACTCATGAGCGTCTGCGTGATGATATCACCCTGCTGCCAGGGCTTTTCACCATACAGATTGATGCTACGCAGAACGAAGAACAGCGCTAGCATGACTCCTGCCAGAGTGAGCAAGATTTTCTGGCGCTGAAGCGGAAATACCTCTTTTCGATATAGTGCTCCAGCGACGTAGCCAAGTGAAATGACGCCAATCCATGGCAATACTGGGTATGAAGTACGCATACGGAATGTGTCGCCGATGTCTATCCAACCGCGATCGTGTAAAATCGCCCAGGGAATAGACCAGATGGAGCCTGCGGAAGCCTGCAAAGGGTCCAGCAGGTTATGTCCGCCCACGATAATGATGCCCAGTATGAAAACCAGCCCCGCAGGGAGCCAGATCAGCGCGCTGAGGGCAAGCATACTCATACCAATGGCCCAGATAACCTGTAAATAGATGACCTGCGGCGGGAATTGGAACGTCCAGGCGAAGTTGACTAGCGTGAGTTCAAGAAGAATAAGAATTAAGCCGCGCTGGAACAGGAAGAGGGCGGTTTGTCGGCGATCTTGCACTTTCTGATGATAAAGCGCGGCAGAAAGCCCGGTTAAAAAGACAAATACGGGAGCACACAGGTGCGCCAGCGTACGGTTGATGAATAGCATGGGATCGGTACTGGTTACATCAATCGGATCGGCGAGCTGCAGGTGTAGATAAAAGGTTTCCCGCACATGGTCCAGTAGCATAAGTACCATAACCAGACCGCGCAGGGCATCGATAGCGATAAGTCGCTGTGAGATATCACGAGACATGTTCACATTCCTTTGTGAATGAACAAATTTTTATAAAAAAAACGCCGCATAAGCGGCGTTCTTCTTTTCCGGCGTCCCGGAAAACAACTTCAGCGCAAACTAAACGCGAACGAAGTCGATGTGAGTCAGTTTTGGCTTGTAAACGTGACGTTGTACAGCCTGAACTTTAACTTTAACTTCTTTGCCATCGATAGACAGGATAACGGTTTCACCGTAGAAGCCTTCTTTCACTTCTTGGTTTTTTACTGAGTCGTGATCCAGTTCGATAGATACTGGTGCTTCTGAACCACCGTAAACGATGGCTGGGAATTTACCAGCTGAACGCAGGCGGCGGCTCGCACCCTTACCCTGACCTTGACGTGCTTCTGCTTTGATAGTAATCATTTTCTTCTCTACTTATATAAAGTAATCCTGCTACAGGCGACCCAGCAGCAGGTTGGGTTATTCAGCTTTTGCGAACAAAAGCGGGCTGAATTCTAGCGGAATATGGCTCCGCGGGCAAATGAATCCCAAAATTACTCGTCATACTTCAAGTTTCATGTGCGTTGGCAGCGATACTCGGCACACTGGCGTGAGCCTCGCCCCGTTGGGGGCGCTGCAAGCAGCGTTCAAATCTGCTTTTAGCAGATTTGTCTGTCACCCGAATCACTTACCTGAGTAAGCTCATCGGGATTAAATGAGAGACATCCTGTCTCTCACCGGAGGCCAGTCGTTGACTGGTCAAATTCGTTCCCGACGAATTTGTCCCTCACTTGCCGCCTGCCTGAAACTCGAATTATTTAGAGTATACTTTAGCCGCGGATCTCGTTGGCGCGGCGAAAGCGTCCCTGATAATCAAAGAGCTTTTCGCGTATTTGCCAGAATTTTCCGTGTTTACGGGCGACGACAAAATCAGGTGCGCGTAATAATAGCTGCTGCGCGATGATGTCGGCGGCATTTTGCCAGTTAAACGGGGTCCCCGGTGCGCGTTGGTGAACACGTAAGAACTGTTGCAGGAAAACGTGGCGCTGCGCGGTAGTGTGCAGGCGAAAACGTTCACTCACTTCGGCACAGTCTTCATCGTGGTAGGTAATTTTTAACCACTCACCTTTTGCATCCTGCCCCTGCTCGAAACTCATGCCGCTACAGCGTAAAACCAATGCATCTTTCAGTTTCAACGCCGCTTTCAGCATATCGTCAGGATCGACCAATACCTCGTCACACTGGTGGCAGCGGCGCGCGGCAATGTCGTTTTCCGCGCCGCAGTGCGGACAGACTTTAAACCGAAACCGGAAATCACACTGCTGGCGTTGGCCACTTTCCGCCATTTCCCAGCCCTGACAGCGGCGGCCATAGTGTTCGATGATATCGCCGTCCGGGGTCGTTTTCCCCCAGAACAGATTGGCAAAGCCACATTCAGGACAGAAGAC
Organism: Pectobacterium sp. HCp5_1; assembly: GCF_032905925.1. NCBI lineage: Bacteria > Pseudomonadati > Pseudomonadota > Gammaproteobacteria > Enterobacterales > Pectobacteriaceae > Pectobacterium > Pectobacterium sp. HCp5_1. The sequence goes on along the minus strand of NZ_JAUMIO010000001.1, from coordinate 331,940 downwards.
CTGTACTGGCTGGCTGCCAGCATGCGGCTTGCTGTTGCCGACTTCTGGCGTATAGAGATCGTGCGGGTTGCCCGCATAATCCAGAATCAGGCAGTCCGTTTTCCCCGGATACAAACGTAAACCGCGTCCGACGATTTGCTGATACAGGCTGACGGATTCTGTTGGTCGAAGGATAGCAATAAGGTCGACATGCGGGGCGTCAAACCCGGTCGTCAGCACCGCCACGTTGACCAGATACCGCAGCGACTGCTGTTTAAAGGCGTCAATCAGCGCATCACGCCCGGCCGCTGGCGTATCGGCGCTAACCAGTGCAGCCTGTCCGTTTGGTAACAAGGCCGTAATTTCTTTGGCATGTTCGACGGTGGACGCAAAAATCATCACGCCGCGCCGCGTTTGCGCATAATCGATGACCTGACTGATGATGTGCGGCGTAATACGCTGCTGGCGTTTGAGTTCGAGGTTCAGGTCGGCTTCGCTGAATAATCCGTTGCTGCGGGCGACGAGCTTACTGAAATCATATTGCACCACTGGCATGTCCAGTCGGTCAGGCGGCACCAGGAAGCCATGTTTGATCATATAACGCAGCGGCAGCTCATAGATGCAGTCGCGGAACAAACTGCGTTCGTCGCCACGGATCATGCCGTGATAGTGATATTGGTATATCCAGCCTTTACCAAGCCGATAGGGCGTTGCCGTTAAGCCGAGCAACCGCAGCTGTGGGTTAGTCTTTTGCAGATGTTGGATGATTTGCTGATATTGGCTGTTATCGTCGTCGCTAATACGGTGGCATTCATCAATGATCAGCAGAGAGAAGGCACCATCGAACTGGTCGAGATTACGCGCGACGGACTGCACGCTGCCAAAGACCACCTTTCCCTGACTCTCTCGCTGCTGTAGCCCTGCTGCGAAGATATCCGCTTCCAAATCCAAGGCGCAATATTTGGCATGGTTTTGTGCGACCAGTTCCTTAACGTGCGCGAGCACCAGCACGCGGCCACGGGCAAGCCGCGCCAGTTCGGCAATGACCAGACTTTTCCCCGCACCGGTAGGCAAAACGATGACGGCCGGTTGGGTGTGACGGCGAAAATAGTCGAGTGTGGCGGAAACAGCCTCACGCTGGTAAGGCCGTAGTGTGAACGACATAGCTAGTGCTGGCAGATTTTACTGGCGCTGGTGGTAAAGCCCGCATCGTGCGGGATAAATTTCCCGCGTTCAGACAGAAACTGTACCAGCATCGAGGCCGTCATATTTTCGGCGGAACAGGTATGAAAACGCGCCTCGTTGCCGAAGCGGGCCTCTATCGTGCTAATCAGCTGTTCGGTGGTAAATGACTCACCTGATGTGAGCATCATTTGCAACACTTCATGACCGTGAATAGATGACATGGGGCTGTCCTTAAAATGTAAAAAATTGCCCTTATTATGCCTGTTGATAATACCTGGCGCGAGGGATAAGCAAGAGGCGTTCAAATTCAAGGTCGGCTAAAAAGAGCAACTTATGGGCCGTGAATTGTAGGACGAGTGAACAAACCCCCGTTATACTACCCTTTCACAATTTAGGGTCTCATGATGTGAGACAGGCAGTTATTTGAGATAGGTAGTGAGCTTTAATGCGATTGGACAAATTTTTATCCCAGCAGTTGGAAATTAGTCGTTCACTGGTGGCGCGCGAGCTCCACGCACAGCGTGTTACCGTTGATGGTGAAGTGGTAAAAAGCGGTGCGTTCAAGTTATCCCCCGAGCATAACGTTGAATTTGATGGTAATCCGTTGAAACAGCAGAACGGCCCACGTTATTTCATGTTGAATAAGCCTCAGGGCTACGTCTGTTCAACGGACGATCCCGATCATCCCACCATTTTGTATTTCATGGATGTCCCGGTGGCTTACAAACTGCACGCGGCGGGGCGTCTGGATATCGATACCACCGGACTGGTGCTGTTAACTGACGACGGGCAATGGTCGCATCGCATTACTTCGCCTAAGCATCAGTGTGAAAAAACGTATCTGGTGACGCTGGAACAGCCGCTGGCCGAGGACACCGCCGCGCAATTTACGGCGGGCGTGCAACTGCATAACGAGAAGAACCTTACCAAACCCGCTACGCTTGAGAAGATAACGGATTATGTCGTTCGACTGACGATTAGCGAAGGCCGCTATCATCAGGTCAAAAGGATGTTTGCGGCAGTGGGGAATCGGGTCGTTGAGCTGCATCGCGAACGTATCGGTGGCATCTATCTGGATAGCGAACTGGAACCGGGGGAATACCGGGAGTTAAGTGCTGAGGAGATCGCCAGCGTAAAATAATGCTGCATAGCATGACCTTTTTTCTAATCTGGAGTTATTAGTGCAATTACGCCGCTCTTCTCATTTCGGGCTGATCTTTATTCTCGGCCTGATTTCGATGCTAATGCCGTTAGCTATCGATATGTATTTACCTGCGTTGCCGACCATTGCTAACGAGTTTGGCGTGGGGGACGGGCATGTCCAAATGACGCTCAGCACCTATGTACTGGGTTTTGCGATTGGCCAGATGTTTTACGGGCCGATGGCGGACAGCCTGGGTCGTAAGCCTGTGATTCTCGGCGGTACGCTGGTTTTTGCGTTTGCAGGCGTGGCCTGTGCGCTGGCACAGACGGTAGAGCAACTGATCTACATGCGTTTTCTGCACGGTGTCTCCGCTGCGGCGGCTGCGGTGGTGATTAATGCCCTGATGCGCGATATGTTCTCACGGGATGATTTTTCTCGCATGATGTCGTTTGTCGTGTTGGTGATGACCGTTGCGCCGCTCATTGCGCCGATTGCCGGTGGCTGGCTGTTGCTGTGGTTTAGCTGGCATTCTATTTTCTGGACGATCTCTGGTGCGGCTTTTCTGGCGTCAGCGCTGATTTTCTTTTTTATCAAAGAAACCTTACCGCCCGCTAAGCGGCAGAAATTTCATCTGCGCACCACCATCGGGAATTTTGCCATCCTGTTCCGCCACAAGCGAGTGTTCAGCTATATGGTGGCAAGCGGGCTTTCGTTTTGCGGCATGTTCTCCTTCCTGAGCGCCGGGCCGTTTGTGTATATCAATCTGTATGGCGTTTCTCCTCAGAATTTTGGCTACTACTTTGCTCTGAACGTCGTCTTTCTCTTTGTGGTCACGTTGTTTAACAGCCGCAATGTGCGACGGCTGGGAGCGATGGCGATGTTCCGTACGGGGCTGGTCATTCAGTTTGTGATGGGAATATGGCTGGTGGTCGTCTGCCTGTTCGATCTCGGGTTCTTACCGCTGGTGTTTGGCGTGGCACTGTTTGTCGGCTGCATTGCGATGGTGGCGTCGAATGCGATGGCGGTGATTCTCGATGATTTCCCGCATATGGCAGGTACGGCCTCGTCGTTGGCTGGCACGTTGCGCTTCGGTCTGGGCGCGATTGTGGGCGTTATCCTATCGCTGGCTTCATTCAACAGCGCCTGGCCGATGGTGCTATCAATGGCACTTTGTTCGATTGGTGCCTTTCTGCTTTATCTATACGCAACCCGTTCCCCCGCGTCCTGATTTTCCCTTCTTCTCAAATGCAGGAAAGATGTTCCTGCATTTGAGTCTGTTCTCTCTTCCTCATTTTGCTTCTTAAGACGATACCCAGGCATAGCTTTTTGTTTTTTTAATGTAAAATATTTGACCCAAAAGTGAATAAATGGGCTAAAAAGGGTTGAGATATTAAATAGAAAAGGTTACATATAGCCGGAAAAGAAGAAAGATTCGTGATCAATTTGGCATTAATAGTCCTTGCAATCAGATCTGTTAGCCACTATCACGATATGAAAAAAGCGTGTTTGTTGTTTTTTTGTTCTCTAAAAGTGGCAAGAAACGGTCTGAACACGCTACTATGATAAATATGTTACTATTTTGTGAATTATTACCTGAGGAAAACAGTAGTGGACAGTTTCCAACTTTCGGTAGTTCATCGTTTGCCGCAAAGTTATCGCTGGTTATCGGGTTTTGCAGGTATCAATGTTGAACCGATTCCTCTGAGCGGCAGAGAAGAAGAGAATAACCTGATTGGCCTCAAGCTGTTGAGCCATGACGGCGATATTGCATGGAAAATCATGCACCAGCTGCATCAGTCTCTGTCTGAAATTCAGGTTGAATGCGCCGTTCTGGAATGGGAAGGCGAACCATGCCTGTTTTTGCATCGCAATGATGAAAGCACGGCAATGTGCCGTCTGAAGAATGTTGGTGTCGCTATCGCTGAGTCCGTATCAGCACAATACCCCTTTTAAACTGCAGCGTCAGCAGACTGACGCTGCGGTATTCCCTCATTTATGCTGACTGCGTTTCCGCCGTATAGGATGAAAACTGTAGCAGTTCACGTGTGTAATGTTCGGCAGGGTGCGCAAATACCTGTTTGCATTCGCCTTGTTCGACCACTTCACCTTGTCGCAACACAATAACCTGATGGCATAGCGAACGGATAACCTGTAAGTCATGGCTGATAAACAGGTAGGCGATTTTGTGCTTTTCCTGTAATGATTTCAGTAGCGCCAGAATTTGTGCCTGCACCGTTCTGTCCAGCGATGAGGTGGGTTCATCAAGGATCAGCAGCTCCGGTTGCAGTATCAGAGCGCGAGCGATAGCGATACGCTGGCGCTGACCGCCGGAAAACTCGGAGGGATAGCGGTAGCGGGTCGTCGGATCCAGCCCAACTTCCTGCATCGCCTCAACCACACGCTGGTCGAGTGCCTCTTTGCTCAACTTATGATGGACAGTCAATCCCTCAGCAATAATTTGCTCTACATTCAGTCGCGGGTTCAGCGCGGAGTTCGGATCCTGAAAGACAACCTGAATCCGGTGGCGGAAAGGCAGCATTTGCTTACGGGTTAGCCCTTGCAGAGGCTGGCCGTCAAACCAGATATCACCACGTGATTGAATCAGGCGCAGCAGCGCGAGCCCGGTCGTGCTTTTTCCTGAACCGGATTCCCCCACCAGACCCAGACTTTCGCCGCGCCGTAAGGTGAAGTTGATATTGTTCACCACCTGCTTTTCGTCAACGGTACGGCGCAAAAGACCACGTTTGATGGGAAACGAAACGTGCAGTTTTTCCACGCGTAAAAGAGGCTCGCCGGCATCTGTTACCGGGAGCGGCTCGCCCGATGGCTCGGCATCCAGCAACTGGCGCGTGTAGGGATGCTGCGGTGCGCTGAAAAGTTGCTGACAGCGATTATGTTCCACGGCCTGACCGGCTTTCATGACCGACACGTTATCTGCCAACTGGCGGACAATATTCAGGTTATGGGTGATGAACAGTAAACTCATCCCCAGTTCCTTCTTCAGCTCGTTCAGCAATTTCAATATTTGCGCTTGGACGGTCACGTCCAATGCCGTTGTGGGTTCATCGGCAATCAGTAAATCCGGCTGTGTCAGCAGCGCCATCGCAATCATGACGCGCTGGCGTTCCCCGCCGGAAAGCTGGTGCGGGAAATCATTTAATCGACTCTTAGCCTGCCGAATACCCACGCGATCCAGACAGGTGATGACTTCGCTGCGGGCTGCTTCGGTGCGCATGCCACGGTGGAGCGAAAGCACTTCAATCAGCTGTTTCTCAATGCTTTGCAGTGGATTAAGCGACACCATCGGTTCCTGAAAGATCATCGCGATCCGATTGCCGCGTATCTGACGCAGTGTTTTTTCATCAGCATGCAACAGCGACTGCCCTGCGAAGCGGATATCTCCTTGCGGATAAACCACGGGCGGGGAGGGGAGCAAACGCAACACCGACAGCGCGGTGACGCTTTTCCCCGAACCCGACTCACCGACCAGCGCCAGCGTCTCACCCGCGTTCACCGCCAATGAAAGCTGGTCGACAACGCGTTGCTCCTGATCGCCTTTGCGGAAGGCAATGCTGAGATTATCTATCTGCAATAAAGGTGAACTGGACATATTAATGCGCCTTGCTGGGGTCAAAGGCGTCGCGCACCGCTTCGCCGATAAAAATGAGTAATGAAAGCACGATGGAAAGCACCATAAACACGGTAATGCCCAGCCACGGCGCCTGAAGGTTATTTTTCCCTTCCAGCAATAAAGTGCCTAATGATGGCGAGCCCATCGGCAGGCCAAAGCCGAGAAAATCCAGCGATGTCAGCGTGGTAATCGAGCCGCAAAGAATAAAGGGCAGATAGGTCAGCGTAGCTACCATCGCGTTTGGCAGCATGCAGCGGAACATAATGGCGCGGTCACTGACCCCCATCGCCTGCGCGGCACGAATATAGTCAAAGTTGCGGGTACGCAGAAATTCCGCCCGTACCACGCCAACCAGACTCATCCAGCCGAAAAGGACGGTAATGCCTAATAGCCACCAAAAATCCGGCTGAATCACGCTGGATAGCAAGATAATCAGAAATAGCGTCGGCATGCCGGACCAGACTTCGATAAAGCGCTGCCCCCACAGGTCGAGACGCCCACCGTAATAGCCCTGTGTTGCACCGACGGCGATACCAATCACGCTGGACAGGATCGTGAGCGCCAGACCGAACAGCAGTGAAATACGGAAGCCATACAGCACCTGCGCGACCACATCTTTCCCCTGGCTATCCGTGCCCAGCCAGTTCTGCCAGTTTGGTGCAGAGGGAAAGGACGCTGTAGTGGCGTAGTTTATGGTGTCGTAACTGTAGTGAATCAGCGGCCAGATGGCCCAACCGTGGCTGCTGATACGTTCGGCGATATAAGGATCGCGGAAATCAGCGGTGGTATCCAACTGTCCGCCGAACATCCTCTCGCTGTGGTCAATGAGCACCGGCGTATAGAACTGGCCGTCATACTTCACCAACAGCGGTTTGTCGTTGGCGATCAATTCGGAAAACAGGCTGACGATAAACAGCGCCATGAAAATCCACAGCGACCAGTAACCGCGACGATTACTTTTAAAGCGTGCCCAGCGCGCCTGATTAATCGGGCTTAAGCGGCTCATTGGCGTCCCTCAAAATCGATACGCGGATCCACCAGCGTATAGGTTATGTCACTGACGATATTCAGCAATAAGCCGATCAGCGTGAAGATATACAGCGTACCGAACATGACGGGATAGTCACGTTGCAGCGTGGCGTCATAGCCCAACAGGCCCAGCCCGTTGAGCGAGAACATCACCTCAATCAGTAGCGAGCCGGTGAAAAACATACTGATAAACGTGGCGGGGAAGCCGGCAATCACCAGCAACATGGCATTACGGAATACGTGACGGTAGAGAATGCTCTTTTCATCCAGCCCTTTAGCGCGCGCGGTAACAACGTACTGCTTACGAATTTCATCCATAAAGGAGTTCTTGGTGAGCATCGTTAGCGTGGCGAAACCGCCAATGACGGAAGCCAGAACCGGTAGCGCGATATGCCACAAGTAGTCGGTAATTTTGCTGTACCACGGCAGGGTATCAAAATTGCTGGAAACCAGCCCTCGAAGCGGGAACCAGTCCAGGTAACTGCCGCCCGCGAATAGCACAATCAAAATGATCGCAAACAAAAACGCCGGAATGGCATAGCCGATAATGATTAACGTGCTGCTCCAGGTATCGAACGGTGTGCCGTTCTTCACGGCTTTTTTGATGCCAAGAGGAATGGAAATCAGGTAGACGATCAGCGTACTCCACAGCCCCAGCGTAATCGAAACCGGCATGCTCTCCTTAATAAGTTGCATCACCGAAGAACCACGGAACAGGCTGTCGCCGAAGTCAAAGCGTACGTAATCCCACAGCAGTTTAAAATAACGTTCATGGATCGGCTTATCGAAGCCATAGCGTTTGGTGATTTCCTCGATGACTTCCGGGTCGAGGCCACGTGAACCGCGATAAGCGTTCTCGATATTCGGTGCGCCGCTGGTGCCCGCACGTGCCATACCGGCATCCATTCCGCTATTAGCGGTATAACCGCTGCCGTGGCCCATTTCAATCGCCGCAATGGCCTGATCCACCGGGCCGCCGGGGGCAATTTGTACAATGAAGAAGTTAATCGTGATGATTGCCCACAGGGTTGGAATAACCAGCAAGAGGCGGCGTAACAGATACGTTCCCATTTTTATTCCTTAACGTCGCTCTGCGGGCAGCGTGGCCGCCTGTTTGGTATCGAACCACCAGCCATCAAACCCAAGCGAATAGGCCGGGCGTACAGCAGGCATGGCAAACTTGTTCCAATAGGCGAAACGGTCATGATTGGAATACCACATCGGAATCATAAGCTGATTCCAGGTCAATACCCTGTCCAGCGCGCGGCCTAATGACAGCAACGGGACTTTCTGCCCCTGATGCTTAACGATTTCTGCGATGAGCGAATCAATCGCGGGATCGCTGACGCCGGAAGTATTGTAGGTTGAGTCGATATACTGCGAGCTCCAGCGCATTTGCAGACTGTCATCGGGGTAGATGAACGCAGGATACACCGTTGCCGTCATATCTAAATCGCGCTTGCGCAGGCGGCTGTTGAACTGCGTGCTGTCGATGTTACGCACGTTCATGGTGATACCGAGTTTTTTCAGGCTCTGTTGAAAAGGCAGGACATACTGCGAGTTACCGGCGCTTGGCAACAGCAGTTCAAACGTAAATGGCTGTCCAGTTTTGCGATTGACCAGCTTTTGATCTTTCAATTCCCAACCGGCTTCTTCCAGCAGTTTGAGTGCCTTAAGCCAGTTTTGTCGATCATAGCCGCTGCCGTCGGAAGAGGGAGGTTGATAGCTGGGGCCAAAGACCTCGGTGGGTATCTTGTTTTTCAGCGGCGTCAGCCAGGCCAATTCTTCTGCGCTGGGTTCGCCTTTAGCGGCATACTCGGTGTTTTGGAAATAGCTGTTGGTACGCTGATAGGCGTTGTAATACAGCGCCTTGTTCATCCAGTTAAAGTCAAATGCCAGCGCTAACGCCTGACGCACGCGTCGATCCTGAAACAGTGGGCGTTGGGTATTGAATACCAGCCAGCGCGTAGACTGGGCGGATTGATTCACCTGATCTTGTTTGATGATGTAGCCGCGTGCAAAGTTGCCGCCCTGATATTGGGTCGCCCAGTTTTTTGGCGAACCTTCCTCACGCAGGTCGAAAGCGCCGGCTTTAAAAGCCTCCAGCGCGACACTGTCATCCATATAGTAGTCGTAGCGAATTTTATCGAAATTGTATTGGCCTTTATTGACCGGCAGATCGGCACCCCAATAGTCTTTCACGCGAGAATAGGTGACATATTGTCCGGTACGATAGGCGGTGATGCGATAAGGCCCACTGGCCGGTGGCGGATACGCTAGCGGTTCGTTGAATTTATGATTCTTCCAGAACTTCTCCGGCATGATTGGCAGCGTCAGCAGGCTGAACATGCGATTTTTGTCGGATACGGGAAAATCGAAACGCACAGTCAGCGGGGCAACGGCCGTGGCGGTGACATCTTTAAAATAGATGCGGAACTGCGGCACGCCCTGCGTCATAAACATATTGTAGGTGAACGCGACGTCAGCGGCGGTGATCGGTGAGCCGTCATGAAAGCGGGCCTTGGGATTCATCTCGATTTCAATCCAGCGAAAATCCGCTGAATGGCGTGTCGTCAGTGCGACCAGCGGATAATAACTGCCGGGCTCGTCATCAGACGTCGTGAAGAGGGAATCGTAGAGGCGTTCGGTACGTGCCGCCGCCACGCCGCGTAGCGCATAACGATTGAAATTGTCAAAAGTACCCAGAGAACTGAGGGTGATGCTGCCGCCTTTCGGGGCATCTGGGTTGACGTAATCAAAATGGCTGAAGTTCTCGGCATATTTGGGTTCACCCAAAAGTGCAAAGCTGGTGCTGTTTTCAATCGTCTCGGCATGCACCCCAAAATGGGCCGTGCAAAGCAATACGGCAGCGATAACGCGTTTTAACATCTGACGGTAATCTCCTGCGAGTGGACGTTATCTGACTAGGCATCGTCTGATGCAGACATACCATACTGTAACGTCAACAATGCCGATTTCCTCGGCATAAAGTTCTTGAAATAATTAACATTCCCATCGGGAAGCTGCGTGTTTTCTTTTTATCATGAAATCAGGTGATAAACCTACCTTAATCACGGCCTGTTAATGTTTCAGGTTGTTGAACAAGTCATATTTTGCGCAGTGTGCCGCAGAAGGGGAGGAACTCGGTGATATTCGGGGGGAAAAGCAGGCATAAAAAAACGTAGGGAACGTTTTTCAACGTTGCGCAGCAACGGCCCGCAGGGTGATGGACAAGGATGTCCATCATAAAAAACGCCGCTTCTGGTGATAAGCGGCGTTAATGTTGTCTGGTTTCGTTGGCTAACAGCAAAGTTCTTTTACTAAAAACAATATCACAGCAAGGGAGCGATATTGTTTAGCTGGTTTTTCCTTTGCTCAGGACACGGCGTCCTTCCTGATAACGCTTATTCCAGTAGTCTTCTGTCATTTTAGAAATGATGACACCACTGCTGGTTGACGCGTGGACGAACTGATCGTTGCCGAGATAAATGCCAACGTGGCGACCGGTCGAACCTGCACGGAACAGGACAAGATCGCCAACGCGCAGTTTACTACGCTGAATCTGCTGGCCCATCTCTTGCTGTTCATAGGTTGAACGCGGTAAATCCATACCAAACTGTTCGCGGAACGTGCGCTGAACGAAAGCTGAGCAGTCAATGCCACGGCGACTATCACCGCCTAAACGGTAACGAACACCCTTCCAACTGGCATATTGGTTAAGCAACTTAGACTTGATGTCCACGTTACGAACCAGTGCTTCAAATTCATCCTGAGAGGCTTGCAGTAAAAGACCATCTTTGTCATTAACTGCATGCATATCAGTTTGAGCTTTACTGTTGTATGCACTATTACTTCCACATGCGGAGAGCATCATCGCTACCGCGACGGCAGGCACTGCCCGCCAGATATATCTCAGAATCGGTTGAGACTTGACCATTATTGTTATGTTCCCTTGCTGTCCTTAACGATAAATATCGCTATGTAGTATCCCCATTTCACTGGGGTATAAATGCCAAACGAAAACGAGACTCAGACTAAATCAGAGTTTCTTCTTAGCCAAACACTCATCGACGAAAGTGTGCCGGAATGCACATTATTTCTCTTGCCGCCGATAGTTCAGTGTGCGCTAAAAAGCAAACCTGAACGAGACTACCGCAACAGCAGCAGGATTGCGAGAAGTTTTAACCATTTTATTTATAAGATTTAATGATGTGTTCAGCTAAAAAATGTCGATGTAAAAAATCTGAAATCATAGGGATTTATACTGTCGATTTTTTAGGTAATAGCCGATTTAACAGGCTAATAGCGGCATCGCTCGCTGGCGTTAATAACCACCAACTCAATCCGACCAGAACAACCGACAGAGAACCGACTGCAATATCGGTAAACCAATGTGCACCAATCATGATGCGAGGCAATGAGAAAATCACCATGATGGCTAGACCGATAGCGAAAGCGGTACGGGTAAAATAGCGCAGCATAAAAGCAGCAAAGATCATCAACATCATGCCGTGGTCGCCGGGGAAGCTGTCCGATGACGCATCTTTGGTCGGAATACCGGTTAAGTCTGAAACGCGGTTGACGTCACTAAAATAGATCGTTGGGCTGGCGTGTTGCACCGGCAATAAATGTCCTGCCTGATTCAGCACGACGGCTGTTAACAGCATGATAAAACCAAGGATCAACAAACGGCGACGTTCTGTGGACGTCGCTTTTAGATAAAACGACAGATACAGCAATCCCATCGCAACGAGCGCACAGCCGTCAAACGCGCGGTTATTGGTAATGGCAATCAGATGTAAAAACGTCGGGCTATCAACCAAGAGACGGTTGAAATAGAAAAAGATATGGCTGTCCAGCGTGAGCCAAAAACCATGATTTTCCGGTAGATACCAGGATAAAAACAGACCGATGCCCAACACATTGAGCACTAAAATAGAAGAAAAACGGGCAAATGACATAAGGTAAAACATCCAAACAAAGACGAAAAAACTCCAGTCTACTCCACGTTAGCTAAACGAGCCTTTAACAACGAGGCTTGTAACGTATTCCATTCTGCTGGTGTTTCATTGATGACTTCGATACGGCTGTCAATCGGTGCCGCCGATCGGGTTTCTATATGCAGATCGTGTCCCTGACGGTTCACGACGAGCGTCCCTTCCTTTATACGCATTACCCCTTTAACTCGACTCACGGGAGAAAGGCGGACCCAGTCCAGCAGGGCTGCGGTATCAAAAGCGGTTTCAGGTGCGAATATCCAGCCACAGGCGTGGTAGCCCTGTCCCTGATTGAGAGAGCGTCGCCAGGATTGACCACCCGGTAATTGCAGCGCGGCCAGGCCATTTTTTGGCTGATGCGCATGGTGATGTGCACCATCTGGAAGTTCGCGTATACGTTCTTGCGATGAAGGGGAGCGCGGTTGGTCGAGCAACTGCCAGTCAACATTTCCCTGACTAGCCTCGATAATTTGTCGACCATCGCCGCTTGCCTGCTGCCACTGCTGCAAGGCCGCGAGATCGTCGGCGGTATAAGTATCACGCTTGTTAGCGATAATCATGTCAGCGGCGGCAAGCTGATCGCGGAAGTTCTCATTTTCCGTGTAACGCGTTTCACTTAACTGGCGAGCATCCAGCAGACACAGCGTCGCCTGTAATGTCAGCCAGGGCTGATAGATATCACTTGTCAGCAAGGAGAGAATTTGTTTCGGGTGGCCGAGCCCCGTAGGTTCGATGAGCAACCGATGAGGTTTCTTCTGTTGCAGCAGCATATTCAGGCCAACCTGCATCGGCAAGCCGTTTACGCAGCACATGCAGCCGCCGGGAATCTCTTTTAACACCGCGCCGCTGTCCGCCAGTAGCGCACCGTCAATACCCACTTCGCCGAATTCATTGACCAGCACCGCCCAGACTTCGTCTTCAGGCTTTTGCGACAGAAGATGACGAATCGTGGTGGTTTTTCCACTACCGAGAAACCCTGTGATCAAATTGACTTTCGTTAGCATGGCAGGCTCCTATGCGGGGGTGAGTTGACGTGTGCCGGATAGATCATCCGGCGACAAGTATTGTGCGGGAAGCACAAGGTAGAATGTTAGTCTGCGCGACCCATGTAGCGACGTTCTGGAATATGAATACGGATCTTTTCACCCGCGCTCAGATATTCTGGAACGGGGATAACCAGACCGGTGCTCATGGTCGCAGGTTTGTTGCGTGAACTGGCAGAGGCACCTTTAATGCCCGGTGCTGTCTCAACAATTTCCAGATCGACCGTTTGTGGCAATTCCAGCGCGATGATTTGGCCGTCCCAGCTCAATACCTGAATCCCCGGCATACCGCCTTCAGGGATAAACAGCAGCTCTTCTTCTATTTGATCTTTTTTGAAGAGGTAAGGGGTGTAGTCCTCATCATCCATGAAGACGTACTCGTCGCCGTCAATATAGGAGAAAGTCACCGTGCGGCGCGTCAGCGTGATGGTATCGATAATGTCGTCGCCTTTAAAACGCTCTTCCACTTTCAAACCCGTGCGGACATCAGAAAAACGCATTTTGTACAGCGTGCTGGCACCGCGGGCGCTGGGACTCTGGACGTCGATGTCCTTTACCAGCAATAACTTGTCGTTATAGTTAACGACCATTCCGCGTTTAATCTCGTTCGCTCTTGCCATAAAAATTACCTGCTATAAGGAGTGTGATTTTTGTGGCGACACGTTACTCGCGCCGAAGAGTTCAGGCAAGTATATACTCGTCATCCTTCAAATTTCATGTACGTTGGCTACGTTCACTCACCCGAATCACTTACTTGTGTAAGCTCATCGGGATGAAATGAGAGACATCCTGTCTCTCACCGAAGGCCAGCAGTTGGCTGGTCAAATTCGTTCCTGACGAATTTGTCCTTCACTTGCCGCCTGCCTGAAATTCGAATTATTTAGAGTATAAGGAAAAAAGGGCTGATATTGGTTTTTTACGGCGGGGCTGCTATCGTGGCGCTCTTACTTCTTGCCAGCCCACCGGAGAGCTTGCTGATGGACTGTCGCCCCCATTGCGGTGCCTGTTGTACCGCACCATCGATTTCAACGCCGATGCCGGGCCTGCCAAACGGCAAGCCTGCAAACACACCCTGTATTCATCTCGATGAGGCGATGCGCTGCGGGCTGTTCCATTCTCCACTGCGGCCTGAGGTTTGCGCGGGGCTAAAGCCGCGCGCGGATATGTGTTTCAGCCATCGTGATGAGGCGATGATTTACCTGCTGAAGCTGGAAGCCGACACCGCCCCTTAATGTGCAGCGATCAGGCGTCTTTGATACGCCACATACAATAGATAGAGCCGGCGATCATCAGCAGCGCGAAGAAGAAGACGGCGTGATAGTTCCAGATTTCAGCAACAATCCCTGCCAGTGAACCAGAGATGATCCAGCCAACGCGCGTGGTATTGGTAAACAGCGTGGTCGCCGCACCTGCCTGTCCGGGCATCAAGTCCTGAAAGTAAAGCATGCCGATTCCCGCCAGAATACCGATGAAAATGGCGTTCAGCACCTGTAACGCCAGCAGCGCTATTTCGCCATCAAGAACCAGCAAGCCGCCGAAGAACAGTAAACCGGAAGCAACGGCAAGCCGCATCAGGAAACGTTTACCGAAGCGTTTGGCAACGTAGCCGGCAATCAGCATCACCGGAATTTCCAGCCCGGCAGCCACACCCATCATGATACCCGCCAGTTTTTCCGGCAGATGCAACTCATGCACCAGATACAGCGGCATGTTAATGAGGTAAATGCCGTTGCAGGTCCACATCAAGGTACACGCCACGAACAGCAAGAGCGTGTCCCGGCGGTTGCGGCGCGGTGATTCCAGTGTGGATGTGGTCTTTTCCACGGCTTTGGGCATGGAAGGCAGAAAGAGTTTGACCAGAATGCCGCACAAGATAAAGACGACAGCGGCGGTCAGGTACATCGTCGTGAAGCCGAATCCCAATGCCAGCGCAAAGGCGATAGGCGGGCCGACAACCCAGGCGAGAGAAATTTGCGCGCGCAGGATAGAGCTGAACATCGCCGCTTCACGACCAGTTTTATCCGCATGCTCCCGCGCCAGCGCAAAAAGCTGTGGGTTCGCGGTCGAGCCAAAGCTGCTCAGCAATACGCCAATAAAGAGCAGGATAAAGTAGTTACGGTTCCAGGCAAACAGCATGCAGGCGAGTGCGCCCAGCAGGCAGCAGACGAAAATCAGCGATTTGCGATCGCCCTGACGGTCCGACCGCGTGGCCAGCATTTGGCTGACGACAATCCCGATAACAGCGCTACCGGTATAAAACATCCCGACTAAGAAAGGACGAGCCTGGACTTCGCTGGAAAGAAAGAGGCTAAGCGTAGGAAGTTGCAGGGCACCGGCCGTTCCGGTCAGGAAGGCAATAACTAAAAATGCTGACGATGTCAGATCGAGCGGACGTCGCGTTGTATTTGCAGGAGTGAACATAAATTGATAGCGCTTGGAAAATAGGCAGAGGCTGTCGAGCGCGACATAGTACTCGGGTTTATAATGAAACAGAAATCTTGTTTCATTATTTTTCGTCAGCACGGCTTCAGCCATTGGGTGATTTTTGTTGGCGGGCAGCGCGTCATCCACGTTAAAATGTGCGTGATGTCAAAATTCTGTTACGTCAGCAGTGTAGAAAGCTTGCATAAATGGCGTAATAGAATGAGACTTTTGAAACGTTTCAGCGGAATTTTTTTGAAACGCCCTAACAATCGACACATTTTTTTCTCATAAAAGCTGAAACGATTCAACTTTCAGCAAGAGAGGAGTGCCATGTTCCAGTTGTCACAGCAAGATATTCATTTGGGCGCAGCGGCCAGTACTAAGCAGGAAGCTATCCAGCTTGTTGCTTCAGCACTGACCGAGGCCGGGTGCGTTAACGCAGGGTATGTCGACGGCATGCTCCAGCGTGAACAGCAAACATCCACCTATTTGGGAAGCGGTATTGCTATCCCTCACGGCACAACCGATACCCGCGATCTGGTATTGAAGACCGGGGTTCAAGTATTTCAATTTCCTCAGGGTATTTCCTGGGGTGAAGATCAAACCGCCTACGTGGTGTTGGGGATTGCAGCCCGTTCTGATGAACACCTTGCGCTGCTGCGTCAACTGACCCACGTTCTGAGCGACGATCGCGTGGCAGCACGTTTGGCAAGCACAACGTCAGCGGAAGAACTGCGTAGCCTGCTGATGGGCGAGCAGCAACTGGCGGAGTTCCGCTTTGATACCTCGCTGATTGCGCTGGATGTGGCGACCGATAATCTGTTGACGCTTCAGGCGCTGAACGCCGGCCGTCTTCAGCAGATCGGTGCAGCAGACGCCAGCTTCGTCAGCACCGCAGTCAGCAGCAAGCCGCTGAATCTGGGGCAAGGTGTGTGGTTCAGCGATAGCGCTGTCGGCAACCTCAGCAGCGCGGCTGCGGTGGCACGTCCGGCTACGCCTTTCAGCGTTGACGGCGAGAACGTGGCCTTACTGGTGACGGTAGCCGCGGCTGACGATCAGGCTTTTGCCCCGATCGATTACCTGAGCAACCTGCTGATTGCGCAAAAAGCGGAACGTCTGCTGACGGCTGACGCACCGACGCTGCTGGCTCTTTTGACTAGCGACGTACCGGAAGAAAGCGAAGTGCTGACGGCAGAGTTCACCATTCGTAACGAACACGGTCTGCATGCGCGTCCGGGAACGATGCTGGTGAACGTGATCAAGCAGTTCAGCAGTGACATTACCGTCACCAATCTGGATGGCACAGGCAAACCGGCAAATGGCCGCAGCCTGATGAAAGTTGTCGCGCTGGGCGTGAAGAAAGGTCACAAATTGCGTTTCACCGCGAGCGGTAGCGATGCAGAACAAGCACTGGCCGCTATTGGCGACGCGATTACGTCCGGTTTGGGCGAGGGGGCAGCATGAGCAGGAGAGTAGCCACAATTACCCTGAATCCAGCTTATGACCTGGTTGGCTATTGCCCGGAAGTTGAGAAAGGCGAAGTCAATCTGGTTCAGACAGCGGGTCTGCACGCCGCAGGCAAAGGTATTAACGTTGCCAAGGTGCTGAAAGATCTCGGGATTGATGTCACGGTAGGTGGCTTTCTGGGTAAAGACAATCAGGATGGTTTTCAGCAATTGTTCAGCGAGCTGGGCATTGCCAACCGTTTCCAGGTTGTGCCAGGACGTACGCGTATTAATGTCAAATTAACCGAAAAAGATGGCGACGTAACTGACTTCAACTTTTCCGGTTTTGAAGTGACACAGCAAGACTGGCAGCGTTTCGTCAATGATTCGCTGAGCTGGCTGGGGCAATTTGACATGGTCGCGGTGAGCGGCAGTTTGCCTGCTGGCGTCGATCCTGATGCCTTTACCGATTGGATGTCGCGTCTGCGTACGCAGTGTCCTTGCATTATTTTCGACAGCAGCCGTGAAGCGCTGGTGGCGGGACTGAAAGCCTCTCCTTGGTTGGTGAAACCAAACCGCCGGGAGCTGGAGATATGGGCTGGGCGTAAATTACCTACGCTGGCTGATGTGGTGGATGCCGCCCACGCGCTGCGTGAGCAGGGTATTGCGCATGTTGTGATCTCACTGGGTGCGGAAGGCGCGCTGTGGGTGAATGCATCGGGTGCGTGGCTGGCAAAACCACCGGCCTGTGATGTGGTAAGTACGGTAGGTGCGGGCGACTCCATGGTTGGGGGGTTGATTTATGGCTTATTAATGCGTGAGTCCAGTGAGCACACTCTGCGTTTGGCTACGGCGGTTTCAGCGCTGGCCGTCAGCCAAAGTAATGTTGGTATTACCGATCGTCCTCAGTTGGCCGCAATGATGGCGCGTGTCGACCTCAAACCCTTTAACTGATACAGCAGGAGATAAACAATGAAAACGCTGCTGATTTTGGATAAATCACTGGGCCTGGCGAGAAGCCAACTGGTGAAAAACCTACTCGGCGCTGCCGCTGCGAAAGCAGGGGTGACGTTTACAGAACAGGTTAACGACGCTGAACTGGCGATCGTTCTGGGTGCATCCGCTGCGGCGGACAGCGCACTGAATGGCAAGCGAGTTTATGTCGGTGACATCGAACTGGCAGTTTCGCAGCCGGAAGCCTTTTTGGCGAAAGCACAGGCTGAAGCCACGGTCTATCAGGCCGCTGCGTCAGCGCCTGTTCAGCAGCCCGCAGCTGCCAAGCGTATTGTGGCGATAACGGCGTGCCCGACGGGCGTCGCGCACACGTTTATGGCGGCAGAAGCGATTGAAAGCGAAGCGAAAAAACGCGGCTGGTGGGTCAAAGTGGAAACGCGCGGCTCTGTTGGCGCGGGCAACGCGATTACTCCTGAAGAAGTTGAACAAGCCGATCTGGTGATCGTGGCTGCGGACATTGAAGTCGATCTGGCGAAGTTTGCTGGTAAGAAAATGTATCGCACGTCGACCGGGCTGGCACTGAAGAAGACGGCGCAGGAGTTAGATAAAGCGCAGGCTGAAGCGAAAGTGTACCAGCCGTCCGGGCAAGCTAGTGCGTCAAGCGCGAGCGAGTCTGGCCAGAAAGGTGGAGCAGGCCCGTACCGTCACCTGTTGACCGGCGTGTCTTATATGCTGCCGATGGTCGTGGCGGGTGGTTTGTGTATCGCCCTGTCGTTTGTTTTTGGTATCGAAGCCTTTAAACAGGAAGGTACACTGGCAGCAGCGCTGATGAAGATCGGTGGCGGTTCTGCCTTTGCGCTGATGGTGCCAGTATTAGCAGGCTATATCGCGTTCTCCATTGCGGATCGTCCAGGCTTAACGCCAGGTCTGGTTGGCGGGATGTTGGCGGTGAGTACGGGTGCAGGCTTCCTCGGTGGGATCATTGCCGGTTTCCTGGCGGGCTATATTGCCAGAGCAATCAACAATAAACTGATTCTACCGCAAAGTTTGACTGCGCTAAAACCGATCCTGATCATTCCGCTGTTCGCTACGCTAATCACCGGTCTCATCATGATTTACGTCGTTGGCACGCCAGTGGCGAAAATCCTGACTGGCCTGACAGGCTGGCTGCAATCCATGGGTACAGCGAATGCGGTGATTCTGGGTGCGATCCTGGGTGCTATGATGTGTACGGATATGGGCGGGCCAGTTAACAAGGTCGCTTACGTCTTCGGTACGACCTTGCTCAGTAGCCAGATTTACGCGCCGATGGCCGCCGTTATGGCAGCCGGTATGGTGCCACCGTTGGCAATGGGTCTGGCGACTGTACTGGCAAGCAAAAAATTCAACCCGACCGAACGTGAAGGGGGCAAAGCGGCGTTTGTACTGGGCCTGTGCTTTATCTCCGAAGGGGCGATTCCTTACGCGGCGCGTGACCCGATGCGCGTTCTGCCTTGCTGCATCATCGGTGGGGCACTGACTGGTGCGCTGTCAATGGCGGTGGGCGCTAAGTTGATGGCACCACACGGCGGTCTGTTCGTGCTGTTGATTCCTGGCGCGATTACCCCGGTTATCGGCTACCTGTTAGCGATCATTGCGGGTACTGCTGTCGCTGGCGTGCTGTACGCACTGCTGAAACGCTCTGATGAACAGCTGGCGAAAGTTGCGTAAGTTTGATCATCATCGTGAATAAAAAGTAATGCCATAACACAAGGATGTGGATGAGATAGCGCCAGTTGGTATTCACCATCTGGCGCTTTTTTTATGGGATGAAAACTAATTAGCATTGGGCTTCAGATTTGAGCCAGGCGATTTCGTCGGCCCAGATATCGGGGTTGATCGTTTCCAGAATCATCGGGATACCGTCAAAGCGGGCATCTTTCATGATATAGCTGAAAGCGGTTTTGCCGATATTGCCTTCTCCCAGACTATGGTGTCGGTCAACGCGGCTGGCGAACGTGCTTTTGGCATCATTCAAATGCATTCCGCGCAGATAGCGAAACCCAACAATGCGATCGAATTCAGCAAAAGTGGCTTCGCAATCGGCTTCTGTCCGCAGATCGTAGCCGCCAGCGAAGGCGTGACAGGTGTCGATACAGACGCCGACGCGGCTTTTATCTTCTACGCCATCGATGATGGCTGCCAGATGTTCAAAGCGGAAACCCAAATTACTGCCTTGCCCGGCGGTGTTTTCAATCACCGCGGTGACGCCGTCCGTTTCCGCCAGCGCGATGTTGATGGACTCGGCGATACGTGCCAGACAGTCAGCTTCCTCGATCTGCTTTAGATGGCTGCCGGGATGAAAATTCAGGAGACTTAGCCCAAGTTGTTGGCAACGGGACATTTCATCAATAAACGCGATGCGTGACTTTTCCAGCGCCTCGGCGTCCGGGTGACCCAGATTAATCAGATAGCTATCGTGGGGCAGAATCTGTGCTGACGTATACGCGTATTGCTCACAGGCGGCTTTAAAACGGTCGATGACCTCGGCGCTGAGCGGTGCAGCCTGCCATTGGCGCTGGTTCTTGGTAAATAACGCGAAAGCCGTCGCCTTTATCTCATGCGCGCGAATCACGGCCTGATCGACCCCGCCAGATGCGCTAACGTGCGCCCCGATGTATTTCATGTTGGTCTCCTTTGGTAACGGAGACATTATGGCATCGTCATGGCTCCGTCGGGCACGTTAATCAGACGTTAACAGGTAAATAATTTATCGTTAGCCGAATAAATGCTCGAAGAACAAATTGATGCCCGCACCGCCAACAACCAGCCAGAGAAACAGAATGAGTGCCAGCAGCAGCGGTTTTGCGCCGGCCTGACGGATGGCGCTGAATCGGGTTGTGAGCCCCAGCGCAACCATCGCCATGGTCAACAGCACATTATCGAGTTGTACCAGCTGCGTGACGAGCGTAGGGGAAAGTAGCTGGAAGGAATTGAAGGCCGCTACGGCGATAAACCCCAGTGCAAACCACGGGAACATCAGTGGAATCGCGTCTTCCGCGTCACTTTTTTGCGTCGTTTTTTTCAGGTAAAACCCAAGAATGAGAAGGAAAGGGGCCAGCAGCATCACGCGCAGCATCTTGCTGATGACGGCGATGTTTTCCGTCGCACCATCAACAGCATGTCCGGCGGCAACAACCTGAGCGACTTCGTGTATCGTTGAGCCGAAGTACAGACCGACGATCTGTGGTGTGGCGTCAATCCAGTGATGTTCGAGATTGAGCTGATAGAGCCACGGATACAAAAACATCGCCGTCGTACCGAAAATCACCACGGTGGAAACGGAGACGGCAATCGCATTGCTGGATGCTTTGACAACCGGTGCGGTTGCCATGATCGCCGCCGCACCACAGATGCTGCTGCCAGCACCGATGAGCATCACGGTTTGATTGTCGAGTTTCAGCCAGCGTTTGCCTATCCAGCAGGCGAGTAAAAACGTCAGCGTGACGATAGTAAGATCGACCGCGACACCGGTAAAGCCAACGGCAGCAACCTGCTGAAAGCTGAGGCGAAAACCATAAAGTATGATGCCCCAGCGGAGTAAATGCTGTTTGGCCCACTGCACGCCAGGATCGCACAGCGGATGAATACGTGGATAAATGCTATTTCCGAGCACGATCCCAATCAGGATCGCCAATGTCAGCGAACCCGGACCCCAGTGGGCGATTTTCGGAATATTTGCCAGCCAGAGGAGCAAAAAAGTCATTAAACTTACTAACAACAGGCCGGGTAATCGCGCTTTTGCTCCATCGGGCGGGGCTATCGTGTGTAATGTCGCAGGAAGAGCCATGGATTGGGTGCCTATTCTGACCGTACCGAAAATTGAGAAGCCAGCTTATAATCCACGAGATTAAAAGAGAAATTGATTATATATTTATAACCTATAAGTATTTCAGATAAAGAGCGCACTATGCATATCACGTTACGTCAGCTGGAAGTCTTTGCCGAAGTCCTGAAAAGTGGTTCAACGACACAGGCCTCCGTTGTGCTTGCCCTGTCTCAATCGGCTGTCAGCGCGGCTCTGGCGGATTTAGAAGGGCAGTTGGGTGTTCAACTTTTCGACCGCGTGGGTAAACGTCTGGTGGTGAATGAGCATGGCCGCCTGCTGTATCCCAAGGCACTGGCACTGCTTGAACAGTCGATGGAAATTGAGCAACTGTTCCGGCGTGATAATGGGGCGCTGCGCGTGTATGCCAGCAGCACCATTGGCAACTATTTATTGCCTGCGATGATTGCCCGCTATCGCCATGACTACCCCGATATTCCGCTGGAACTGCATGTCGGCAATACCAAAGATGTGATCACGCGTGTATCTGAATTCAGTGTCGATTTGGGCTTGATCGAAGGGCCTTGCCATCACCCTGATTTGATTACGCAGCCCTGGCTGGAAGATGAGCTGGTGGTCTTTTGCTCTCCCGAACATCCGCTTAGCCGGGGCACTGTCTCATTAACCGCGCTGGCGGATGCGCACTGGATCCTGCGTGAACGTGGCTCAGGCACGCGCGAAGTGCTGGATCATCTGCTGCTAACGCACCTGTCGCATTTTCATCTGGTGATGGAATTAGGGAATTCAGAGGCGATCAAACATGCGGTTCGCCACGGGATCGGCATCAGTTGCCTGTCGCGGCATGTCATTGCCGAGCAACTGGCGTCAGGCTCGCTGGTGGAGCTGAAGGTGCCGCTGCCTAAACTCACGCGGACGCTGTATCTGGTTCATCACCGACAGAAACATCTTTCAAATGTGCTGCAGCGTTTCCTGAGTTATTGCTGCGAAACGCCATAGCGAAAATATTTTCTGCTGCTAATAATCGGGCGTGAGTTATTAACCTCTCTTATAACTCGACGATCTTAACTATTCAGCACAACGCTATTTGCTACAATCCCGCCTCGATTTTTAGCACGAGCATGCAGGATAACAATGGCTCAGCACGATATTCAACAAACAACACAGGGCACACCGACCCTGCGCCGTGAACTGAAAGCACGGCATTTAACGATGATCGCCATTGGCGGATCGATTGGCACCGGGTTATTTGTCGCGTCTGGTGCGACGGTTTCACAAGCCGGTCCGGGCGGCGCACTTCTGTCTTATGCCCTGATTGGGCTGATGGTTTACTTCCTGATGACCAGCCTGGGTGAACTGGCGGCGTTTATGCCGGTTTCCGGTTCGTTCTCCAGCTACGGTTCCCGCTATGTAGAAGAAGGGTTCGGCTTCGCGCTGGGCTGGAACTACTGGTACAACTGGGCGGTGACCATCGCGGTCGATCTGGTGGCGGCGCAGCTGGTGATGGGATACTGGTTCCCCGATGTCTCTGGCTGGATCTGGAGCGCGCTGTTCCTCGCGTTAATGTTCCTGCTTAACTACATTTCCGTGAAAGGATTTGGCGAAGCGGAATACTGGTTCTCACTGATTAAAGTGGTCACGGTCGTCGTTTTCATTGCTGTTGGCGTGATGATGATTACGGGCATCATGAGCGGCGCGGAAAATGCCGGATTCCACAACTGGGAGATTGGTGATGCGCCGTTTGCTGGCGGTTTCTCTGCCATGATCGGTGTGGCGATGATCGTCGGCTTCTCTTTTCAGGGAACGGAATTGATCGGCGTGGCGGCGGGGGAATCTCAGGAACCCAGCAAAAACATTCCGCGTGCCATCCGTCAGGTTTTCTGGCGCATTCTGTTGTTCTATATCTTCGCGATTCTGATTATCAGCTTAATCATTCCGTATACCGATCCGAACCTGCTGCGTAATGATGTCAAAGACATTACGGTGAGTCCGTTCACTCTGGTGTTTGAGAACGCAGGCCTGCTGTCGGCGGCGGCGGTCATGAACGCGGTTATCCTGACGGCGGTGCTGTCGGCGGGTAACTCCGGGATGTACGCCTCTACGCGTATGCTGTTTACGCTGGCATCGGAAGGTAAAGCACCGCGCATTTTCGCCAGACTGTCAAAAGGCGGCGTGCCGCGTAATGCGCTGTACGCCACCACCGTGGTGGCGGCGCTGTGTTTCCTGTCTTCTTTATATGGTAACCAAACGGTTTACCTGTGGCTGCTGAATACCTCCGGTATGACAGGCTTTATTGCCTGGCTGGGGATCGCGATCAGCCATTACCGTTTCCGCCGCGGCTATGTCATGCAAGGTCACGATCTGAATCGCTTACCTTATTTATCAAGTTTCTTCCCGCTGGGGCCGATCTTTGCGTTTGTGCTCTGTCTGATCATCACGCTGGGGCAGAACTATCAGGCGTTTCTGGAAGATAAAATCGACTGGTATGGCGTAACGGCGACGTACATCGGTATTCCGCTATTCCTGCTGATTTGGTTCGGCTATAAGCTGTGCCGTGGCACGCGCTTTATCAAGTATCAGGATATGACGTACCCCGATCATAAAGACTAAATCGTAAGAATGCGGTTAACTATCGCTGCTTTTTAACTAAGCATATCGCCTTTCACGCCGCTGATAACATACTTATCAGCGGCGTTTTTATTTGGCAAGATCTCAATTTTATATCAAATATTTTGAATTTCATTATTGCTGTAAAATCCTTCCTAACCGTCTTTATTCTTCCTGGTAAGCGCTTTCGTGCTACGTAAATTGGCATTTCTAAACCGCACTTAAACGAAATGAATAATGCTAATACTTATCATTTACGTTTAAAAGCATTCCTTTACACTCTTTTTTGCAAAAAAACTCAATAAAATAACGAGGAATCATGAAAGGAAATTCTCTGATTAATCTCAAGAATGCAGTAGCACTGGCTCTGGCGGCAACAGCAACAAATGTCGCGATAGCGGCAGGTAGTGATGATGTTTTAGTTGTCACCGCGAGTGGTTATGAGAAAAAGTTGACGAACGCACCAGCCTCCATTTCTGTCGTCAGTGAAGAAGAACTCTCGCAAAAAAGTTATCACGATCTGGGTGAAGCCTTAAGCGGTGTGGAAGGGGTTGATGTGCGTAGCGGTACGGGGAAAACGGGTGGTCTGGACATCAGTATTCGTGGTATGCCGAGCAGTTATACCCTGATTCTAATCGATGGCGTACGTCAGAATGCCAGTGGAGATACAACGCCGAATGGTTTTGACACCATGAATACGGCGGTGATGCCGCCATTGTCAGCCATTGAACGTATTGAAGTGATTCGCGGGCCGATGTCGACGCTGTATGGTTCTGATGCGATTGGCGGTGTGGTCAACATTATTACCAAGAAAAACAGTAAACAGTGGAGTGGCAGCGTTAATCTGTCACATACGGTGCAAGAACACCGTAAATGGGGGGACAGCTCAACGCTGGGGTTCTATACCTCCGGCCCGTTGGTGAACGATCAATTTAGTTTGGCATTGCGCGGTAATGTGGAGCATCGTCAGGGATCAAGCGTCACTTCACTGAGCGGGACGGGTGACACGCGTGTTCCATTCCCGACCAAGACTGATAACTACACTGTCGGTGGGAAGCTGAACTTTAAAACCAGCGACGCCAATACCCTGTGGATTGATGGTGATATATCACGCCAGACTTACGATAACCGCAGTAGCCAACTGGGCCCGATTGGTGTTGGTGGCGGTGGATACCGCGATGAATTGCGCTTTGAGCGTAATAAACTGACAGTTGGCCATGACACCGACCTCTCGTTTGGTCGTTGGAGCTCAAATCTGTCCTATGCGGTGACCGAGAACAAGGGACGACTGCTGACACCACGTGTGTTGAATACCGCTAATGCTGGCCTTTCTGGTCGTGACCGTGAACTGAAGAATACCAACACTATCTTCGATACGATGCTCGTGTCGCCAGTCGGGGAGGATCATCTGCTGACTGTTGGTGGGCAATTCTGGGATGCACGCCTTAAAGATGGCATTGTGTTGGCAAACAGCGGTGAAACGTTCGAACAAAAAAGCTGGTCGCTGTATGCAGAAGACGACTGGCAGCTACTCGATCCGCTGTCACTAACGTTAGGTGCCCGCTATGAGAAACACGATAGCTTTGGCGGTCATTTAAGTCCGCGTGCTTATCTGGTCTGGAATGTGGCTGACGATTGGACGGTAAAAGGTGGTGTCAGCACCGGATATAAAGCACCGTCTCTGGCACAACTGCATAATGGCGTCAGCGGCGTGGCAGGGAATGGATGGACGACAGTTCTGGGTAACCCTGATCTGAAGCCGGAAGAAAGTACTAACTTTGAAACAGGGCTGTACTATGGGAATGCCGCGAACGTAAAAGCGAACATTACTGGTTTTGTGAACCATTACAAAAACAAAATCGACAGCTATACGATTAGCAGAAATAGAATAACGTTGCCAAATGGTACGAATGTGACAGAACGCGTTGACTCTAGCCGTAACATTGGTAAAGCCAGAACGCAAGGTGTTGAATTCGCAACGTCTTTCCCTGTGGTTGTTCCTGAGTTAACCCTAGGCCTGAATTACACCTATACGCACAGTGAACAAATCGGTGGGGATAATCCCGGCGCTGCACTCACTAACACCGCTAAGCATATGGCGAATGCTCGCCTGAACTGGCAAATTGACGAGCAGTGGGCTACCTGGCTGGCCGCCGAATATCATGGCAAAACCCCTCGTTTTCTCAGCAATTATGCCAATCTGAGTGATGATGAGAAGCTGGTGTATAATGCGCGCGGTGCCAACCTGAAAGCGTGGACGGTGGTGAATTTGGGTGCCTCTTACAAAGTGACGAAAGATGTTACTCTGAATGGTACGGTAAACAACTTACTGGATAAGGACTTCTCCCAAGTACAATCGTATAACGGGTACTATGCGGGTGATTACTTTGATTCCAGCCGTTCTACGACCGGTTATGTCACCCCAGGTCGTAACTACTGGGTATCGGTAAACGTCAACTTCTGATGTAGCACTTCCCCGGAATGGGTCAGCTCGTTCCGGGGCATTATGACCCTCGCTTACTCCCTCTCTCCAATGATATGGCACCACTTCTGCGGTTTTTCTCGCGAATGTATTCTTTCTGATTAACTACTGGGCTCAGTTGTGACCCGTTATTACGGTTATCTCTTTACCGATGTCATGATAACAATGAGTAGCAGGGCTTTATTGTTTTTGTGATATTTCTGAATATCGACGCTAACAATGTCGATGAATGAAATTCATTATATTAGGTATTGTTAATTGCTTTAATGCTGACTACGCTTCACGTTACGGAGTGATGGATTTCCGATGAGGCAGGAAGTGTAACGTCATTAATACGTTCGTTGTCTTGTGTCATACAGAGAATTTAATTCATTATTTTTGTATGAGAATACCTGTCGTGATTGTCGACTGCGGAGCCCTTGATATCTGCAAGCGGAAATCAGTATATGAATAGCAACCAGGGCACGATGATGTTAAAAATTACCTTTTTGGATAAAGGCTCACTGCCTGAAACCATTTTCCTGAAAAAGACGAGTTTTAGGCGTCCACAATGCCGCCATGAATGGATTGAATATAACTATACCTCGCCCGATCACGTTATCGCCCGAGCAAAAGACACCCACGTTATCATCACGAATAAAGCCCTATTAACGCGAGACACCCTGGCCGCGTTACCTGCGTTGAAGCTGATTGCCGTGACGGCAACGGGCACCGACAATATCGATCTTGTTGCTGCCAAAGAACTGGGTATCACGGTCAAAAATGTACCGGGCTACTCGACGCAAGCCGTATCCGAGCACGTGATTGCTATGATTTTTGCGCTAAAGCATAGCCTGATGGCGTGGTATCGCGATCAACTGGGCGATCGCTGGGCCAGCCAGTCGCAATTTGCTTATTTTGATCATCCGGTCAAGGACATCGCCGGTGCTACGCTGGGCATCATCGGTGCGGGTATGATTGGGCGGGAAGTCGCACGTCTGGCGCAAGCGCTGGGGATGAAGGTGATTTTTGCCGAGCACCGGGGAGCTTCATCGTGTCGCGCTGGGTATCTGCCGTTTGAAGACGTTCTGCGGTTGGCTAATGTGATTTCACTCAACTGCCCGCTCAATGAGAGCACGCAGCATCTGATTAATGCGGAGACGCTCGCACTGTGTAAGCCTACCGCGTTTATTATTAACACGGCCAGAGGCGGGCTGATTGATGAGCACGCGCTGGCAGAAGCCTTGCAGCAGCGCGTCATTGCTGGCGCCGCGCTAGACTGCCTGACGCAGGAACCGCCAGCAAAAGACAACCCATTGATGGCTGCGGCGAAAACCCTGCCTAATCTTCTGATTACTCCGCATATCTCCTGGACATCCGCCTCATCGCTGCAATTACTGATGGAAAAGACGATTGAAAATATTGATGAGTATGCTCAGCAGAACGGATATAAATAACGTGTAGTTTGATTTTTCCGGGTATGACGGAATATTGCCCGGTATCGGAATGATGATATTCATCAATTTTAATTGATTATCAAAATTGAACGTTTCATCGGATTGAATCTTTCCCTGTCGATTATCTCTGTCGCTCTCGCTATATCGGCAGGGAATGGAAGTAGTCCACGTCAGACCTAAAATGAGAACGTTATTATTTGTGATTATTCCGAACCGATCTTGATTGTATGAGCGAATATTTATTTCTTAATAATAACGGAAGTAAATAATAGAGCGAGTGCAGCGATAGGTGTCGGCGGCAAAACGCCGCTTAATGAGAGAAGGCATTGGTGATCTGTATTATGAATCCGCCCCGAATTCGGATGAACGGGGCGGAAGCGAGAAGGTACTGAAATGAGATGCTACTGAACGCGAGAGAGATTAGCGCTTCTGGATATACGTCATGGCTAGCGCAAGTGCCAGAACCAGACCTTTGATGATATCCATGGCGTAATAAGGCACGGAGAGCATCACCAGTCCATTCTGCAAGACGCCAAGAATAACGGCACCGAGCAGCGTACCCAGCGCGTTCGGCTTGCCGGATCCCGCCAGTGAGAAACCGATGTACGCCGCGGCAACGGCATCCATCAAATAGCCGCCTCCGGCATTGACCTGCGAAGAGCCGATGCGCGATGCCAGTAAGATGCCGCCCAGCGCCGCGAGTAGTGACGAAAACACATATGCTTGTACCCGATAACGCGCCGTGCGAATGCCCGCCAGTCGTGCGGCTTCTGGGTTGCCGCCGATGGCGTACATCCGGCGACCGTGTTTGGTAAGGGACAGATACAGTTGTACCAGTACCGTTACCGCCAGCATGATGACAACAATGACCGGTACCTGACCTAGCGTGGCAAAGAATTCAGGAATGACGCCTTCCGCCATTTCGCCGCTAGGCAGCACCATGTTCTGCGTGATGGAACCGCCATAGCTGTAGGTCATCGCCACGCCCTGAATGACGAACAGACTGGCGAGGGTCGCCAGCATATCGGGAATCTTCAGCACGACGATGAGGAAGGCATTGAATAGCCCGACCAGCGTGCACAGCAGCAGCGTCAGGACAATCGCGCCGGTGGTGCCGAATCCATGCCAGACGAAAAGCGAGATAACCAACGCATTAGCCAGCGAGGCTGTTGACCCCACGGAAAGGTCGAATCCGCCCACGGACAGCGAAATGGAGACGCCAATAGCAATCACCGTAACGATGGCGATAGAGCGCAAAATATTGATGATGTTATACGGGTCGAGAAAGTTCTCCGACGCCAGCCCGAAAAGGGCAATCAGCGCAACAACCGTGATCAGCATGCCCCACTTATAGAGAAACTCGAAAACGTGGTGACGGAAGGGGAGCGCCCCGTTAGATGAAAGTGGGTGACTCACGCGGGAGTTCCTCCAGTTGAATATAAAAGTAGGGTTTCTTCGTCAATCTCAGCCGCGTTCAGCTCTGCGACAATGCGGCCGTCCCATAGCACGCAGATGCGATCGCAGAGCCCGACAAGTTCGGAGAACTCGCCCGACGCATAAATAATGCCTTTACCCTGACGGGCGAGGCCGTCAATCAGGGTGAACAAGTCCTGTTTGGCCTTGATATCCACGCCTTTGGTGGGTTCGTCAAAAATCAAAACCTGTGCTTCACTGCGCAGCCACTTGCCGATAGCGACTTTCTGCTGATTCCCACCCGACAGGCGCGCCAGCTTTTGCGCCGGACCGGTGGTGCGAACTGCCAGCCGTTCAACGATCTGTTTTGCCCAGCGCAATGCTTTGCCACGACTGAATACACTCCAACGTGAAAAGCTATCGGTGGCGGTGATGCTGAGATTCATGGTGACAGATTCATCAATAAAAATGCCTTCTTTGCGCCGCTCTTCAGGAACCAGCGCTAGACCCTGTTCGACGGACCGGTGCGGCGAATGTGGTCGCCAGGGTTTACCACGATATTCTCCCTGCGCGATCTGGCAGGGCTCCGCGCCGAACAGCGCTTTACATAGCTCGGTTTTCCCCGCACCAGCCAGCCCGGCAATGCCCAGAATTTCCCCTTTGCGCAGCGTGAGAGAAATATTGTGCAACAGCGTTTCGTCGTGCAAACCCGTAACCTGAAGCAGCGTCTCTGCGGCAGGTGTCGCTCGGCGCGGTGGGAAGATATCGTCAAGCCGGTGCCCCAGCATTCTCTCTACGATCGCTTCCCCGCTGAGTCCCTGCATCGCCCCGCTGCTGACAAACTCGCCGTCACGCAGAACGGTCAACGTATCGCAGATTTCGCTCAACTCATGAATACGGTGGGAAATAAACACGATCCCGATGCCATCGGCCTGTAAACGGCGTACCACCTCGAAGAGGCGCGCGCTTTCGGCCTGATCCAACGGGGCGGTGGGTTCATCCAGAATCAGGAAGCGACATTCGTGAGATAACGCGCGGGCGAGCAGAATTTGCTGTTTCTCAGCGAGCGAGCAGGTATCCAGCCGTTGGCGAACATTAAGGTGAACGCCAAGCTGATCGAGTAGCGTCTGTGCCTGACGGTAGATCTGTGGCCAACTCAGCAGATGTCCGTCCTGCGCCAGCGTATCCAGCATAATATTTTCCGCCACGGACAGCGTGGGGACCAACGCAACATCGACTTCCTGCTGCACCAGATGAATGCCGTATCGCTTGGCATCACGCGGGGAATGGACATCGACCTGCTTACCATTAATCAGAATGTCGCCCTGATAGTGATCGTAAGCGCCCGATAAGATCGTCATCAGCGTGGATTTACCCGCGCCGTTTGCGCCAGTCAGGGCATGAATCGAACCACCTTCCAGTGTGAAATTAACCTGCTTGAGGGCGTGGAAACCAGAAAAGGAGATGGAAATATTGTGCATTTCCAGTCGGCTTTGGGAGGTAGGAATCATGGTCGGTAACGCTCTTGGCGGTCAGGGTCATGAAATAACGGAAAAGAAAGGTAGCACATATCCCAGAGAATTTAATACAGCTTCAAGTGTTTGAGAGTTATTGGCTATGAACGAAAAGGCATAAATTAAATAAAAAAGTTCTTAAGCTGGCGCAGGCAAGTGAATAAGATGGGGTTATCAATAGGGTAGCGCAGCAGATTCATCTATTAGACAAACATAAGATAAGATCCGTGTTCAAGAGAGGACGCGGCGAGGAAGATTCAAACATGCACACAACGACAGTCCGCGTACAGGTTGGCCCTGCTAACTATTTCTCTTTCTCTGGCGCTATCGATAAGCTGCTGGAATTTTATCCATCAGACGTGCTGAAAAACGCGCTGTGGATCTACGGCGAGCGGGCGATTGCTGCGGCTCGACCGTATTTACCGGGCGAATTCGATGCGCCTTCAGCCCGCCGCGTGCAGTTTGGTGCGCATTGTAGCGAAGGGGAAGTCGCAAAACTGGTGGCGCAGGCGGGCGATGAATGTCGGGTCGTTATTGGCGTCGGCGGCGGGGCGGTGCTGGATACCGCGAAGGTCGCCGCGCGTCATATCGGTGTCCCATTGGTCGCTATCCCGACCATTGCGGCGACCTGTGCAGCCTGGACGCCGCTGTCCGTGTGGTATAACGATGCCGGACAGGCGCTGCGCTTCGAGATTTTCACTGATGCTAACCATCTGGTGCTGGTGGAACCGCGGATTATGCTGGCGGCACCGGTGGAATACCTGCTGGCTGGCGTCGGCGACACGCTGGCGAAGTGGTATGAAGCCGTCGTTCTCAGCCCTCAGCCAGAAACGCTGCCGCTTTCTGTTCGTCTGGGCTTACAGGCCGCGCTGGATATCCGCAATGTGTTGCTGCAACAAAGTGCGGCGGCGCTGGAAGCCGTCGAGCGTGGTGAACTGACGCAGGATTTTCTGGATATCGTAGATGCGATCATTGCCGGTGGCGGCATGGTTGGCGGGTTGGGTGAGCGCTATACCCGCGTGGCGGCGGCGCATGCGGTGCATAACGGTTTAACGGTGTTGCCACAAACTGAGCGCTTCCTGCACGGCACCAAGGTGGCTTATGGCATTCTGGTGCAAAGCGCGTTACTGGGCGATAGTGACACACTGCGCCAGTTGAAGGCGGCGTTTAAGGCATTCGGTTTGCCGACCACACTCGCCGCACTGGACGTGGATATTCACGATCGCGCCGCGCTTCAGGCGGTTATTGCCCGCACCTTGCAGGCGGGTGAATCCATTCATTATCTGCCGTTGACGCTCAATGAAGACGTCCTGCTGGCCGCGTTTAATACCGTTGAGTCGACTGGGGAATAACCGGGCAGAAAGCGAAGGGCGGAGAGTACTCTCCGCCCTAAGACTATTATTTATCTTTAAAAATCAGGGCTCTTTATCTTCAAAAACTACTGCGTTTTCTCGTAGGGGAATGAATTTTTGATAAAGCTGGCGTAGTAACGGTACTTCGTCTTGCTGGCCATCAGCTCTTCATAAATCATGCGTGCTACGCCGCTGTAGAGATAGATGCTCCCATTTAGCAATTCGACTTCCAATTGGCTTTTTTCTGCATCGTATCCGACTGAAAACAACTCTGTTGATGAAACTCGTTTTCTCTGCAAAATTAATCACTCCCAACGTGTCAATGCCGCATCCTGACGGTATACCACCTTTTTCGCTATAGCGTGTTATAGCTCGAAATATATCGGGGGTAAACAGCAGCATATCGTTATCAGTTCATGAATAATCAGTAAATGCTCACAGAATTCTTGCTCTGTCGCCCAGCGACCCGCTTTGTTTGTCGTTGTCGATGAGGTGATATTCCAATCGCACCGTTAATCCTGAGCAAGAGCCCGCTGAAAAGCTGGTTGACTTTCTATCCGCTCGATGTATTGCTTGATGTGCGGGTAGTGGCTGAAATCCAAACGCGTTTTCGCCAACACCAGCGGGACGGCCATTTGTATATCGGCACCGCTGAGCGACGTTCCCGCAAACCACTCTTGTTTACTCAAATGCTGTTCGATGAACTGAAGCTGTGTCGTCAGCCGCGGCACAATAAAGGCCTTCTCGATGCTTTGCACAATTTTGCGGGCAATGGGGCGGATGAAAAATGGCATCGGTGCGGATTCTGTTTTCGCCAAGACTAAACGCATCACCAGCAGCGGCATGAGTGAACCTTCCGCAAAATGCAGCCAGAAGCGGTAGTCCAGCAGTGCTTGTCCGCTCTGTGGGCGGAGCCTGCCGTTGCCGTAAGTCTCAATCAGGTATTCCACAATGGCCCCGGATTCGGCAATCGTTAGCTCGCCATCGGTAATCACCGGTGACTTCCCTAACGGGTGGATTTGTTTGAGTGATGCCGGAGCGCTAAACGTTTTTGGGTCACGCACGTAGCGAATGATTTCATAGTCAACGCCCAGCTCTTCCAGCAGCCAGGTTACGCGGGTCGAACGGGATTTTTCGAGGTGATGAACGTGTATCATCAAGGTTTCCTTTTTTTCTTTTTTTATCCGTCATGTTGCACGCGGCAGGTGCGCTCATGTCTTTCAGGGGTTATGACGATGGCGTTATTACAGGAAGAGAAAACGCGCTCAGGAGATTCCTGAGCGCGGCGCTCAACAAGGTAAGCATAGCACCATTATTCGACGCGCTATTCTTCCAATAACTATTCTTCCAATAAATAGCGGGCGTGGAAGCGCAGATGATCTTCGATGAAACTGGCGATGAAGAAATAGCTGTGGTCATAGCCAGACTGTGTCCGCAGCGTCAGCGGCCAGTCATACTGGCTTGCCAGTTCTTCCAGTTTCGCCGGTTGCAGCTGATCGGGAAGGAACTGATCGCAATCGCCCTGATCGACCAGCATGGGCAGCTTCTTCTGGCTATTTGCCAGCAAATGGCAGCTGTCATACTGCAACCACTGCGTTTCATCCTCACCGAGGTAGGCGGTCAGCGCCTTGCGTCCCCAGGGAACCTGACTTGGGTTAACGATCGGTGCGAACGCTGACGCAGACTGGAATTGATCCGGGTTGCGTAGCGCCAGCATCAGCGCGCCGTGGCCGCCCATCGAATGTCCGCTGATGGACTGACGACGATTCACATTAAAATGTTGCTGGATCAACGCCGGCAATTCACTGCTGATGTAGTCATACATCCGGTAGTGTGCCGCCCAGGGTGCCTGCGTAGCATTCACGTAGAATCCCGCTCCCTGACCCAGATCGTATCCCGCGTCGTCTGCTACGCCATCGCCGCGCGGGCTGGTGTCCGGCATGACCAGCACCAGACCCAGCTCGGACGCAACGCGCTGCGCACCGGCTTTCGTCGTAAAGTTTTCGTCGTTGCAGGTTAACCCTGACAGCCAGTAAAGCACGGGCGGCGGTATATCATCCTGTGTCGGCGGCAGATAAATACTGAACGTCATTGCGGTGTTCAGCGTTTCCGACACATGGCGGTAGCGCTGTTGCCAACCGCCAAACATACGGTGTTCTTCCAGCAGTTCCAGTGATGAAGTCATCGCTGTACAGCCTCCTTTATTCTGTTCCTGACAGTAGCGCAATTAACCGAAATGAATCACAGAGCGAATCGATTTGCCTTCGTGCATTAAATCGAATGCCGTGTTGATCTCGTCCAGCCCCATGGTGTGGGTGATGAAGTCATTCAGCGGGAATTCACCTTTCAGGTAACGATCGACAATGCCTGGCAGCTCGCTACGGCCTTTCACGCCGCCGAAAGCAGAACCACGCCATACGCGACCCGTCACCAACTGGAACGGACGAGTGGCGATTTCTTCACCTGCACCCGCTACGCCGATGATGATGGATTCACCCCAGCCTTTATGACAGCACTCTAGCGCGGAACGCATGACATTGACGTTACCGATACACTCGAAGGAGAAGTCCACGCCGCCATCGGTCAGTTCAACGATGACGTCCTGAATCGGCTTATCGTAATCTTTCGGGTTGATCAGATCGGTCGCACCCAGTTTACGCGCCAGATCGAATTTGCTGGTGTTGAGATCGATACCGATGATGCGTCCGGCACCTGCCATTTGCGCGCCGATAATGGCCGACAAACCAATGCCGCCGAGACCGAAAATCGCAACGGTATCGCCCGCTTTCACTTTTGCGGTATTCAGCACAGCGCCCATACCGGTGGTAACGCCACAGCCCAGCAGGCAAACTTCTTCCAGTGGTGCTTCTTTATTCACTTTCGCCAGCGAAATTTCAGGCACAACGGTGTGCTCAGCGAAGGTAGAGGTGCCCATGTAATGGAAAATCGGCTGGCCATTTTTGGAGAAGCGAGTCGTGCCGTCCGGCATCAGACCTTTACCCTGCGTGGAACGAATAGCCTGACACAGGTTGGTTTTGCCAGAGCGACAGAATTTACATTCGCCACATTCTGGGGTGTAAAGCGGAATAACGTGATCGCCAACGGCAACGCTGGTCACGCCTTCCCCGATGGCTTCGACAATCCCGCCGCCTTCATGGCCAAGAATCGCCGGGAATACGCCTTCAGGATCTTTACCGGACAGCGTGTAGGCATCCGTGTGGCATACGCCAGTTGCGACGATGCGCACCAATACTTCACCTTTCTGCGGTGGCATCAGATCCACTTCTTCAACCGACAGTGGCTGGTTGGGACCCCAGGCGATAGCGGCACGGGTTTTAATCATTTGCATGGTGGAGGCTCCTAATGGCATTCCGTTATGGGTGGTAAATTGAATGACAGGACGTGGTATTCATCACGGTGTCGTCCTGTCTTGAAAATGGCTGCTCAGAGAAAATAATGGGTTCATTCCGACTGAGCGGGTGGTTCAATAATGCTGCCCTGTTCAATAATGAGCTTTTTAAGCGCCTCGACATTCGGGCCGAAGGCGTCACGTCGCCAGACAAGCCAGGTGGACGCGGCGGCGATGTCGGACGGTAATTCATGCACCTGAACGCGTGTGCCTGCGGGCAGTGATTCGAGGACGGCATACGGGAGCATGGCGAGTCCGGCACCGCTGGCTACACAGGCAAGCATGGCGTGGTATGAGTGGATTTCCATGATCGTGCCGGGCACCACGCCATCCTGCCGGAACCAGTTCTCAAGGCGCTTTCTATAGGAACAACTGGGGCGGAAGGCAAACAGCGTATCGTGGCTGGCATCCCGCGCATGGGTAATCGGCGCGTGCGTCGTGTCAGATATCAGCACGAGTCGTTCCGTAAAACACGAACAGCCATTCAGCTCATCGTAGACAACGGGGCCATCGACTAACGCTGCCGCTAATGTTCCTGCGCGCACGCGCTCAATGATTTCCCCGGATGTACCGGTATTCAGGGACAGCGAAACATTGGGGTAACGCTGATGGTAAGCCGCTAATAGCGTAGGCAAACGGGTTGCCGCGGTACTTTCCATCGAACCGAGCGCGAAATTACCGGCGGGTTCCCCCGTGCGTGTCATGCTGATCGCCTCCTCACTAAGTGCCAGAATGCGCTGTGCATAACATAAGAAATTGTGGCCAATAGGGGACAGGCGCAGGCGCTGCTTCTCACGGATAAACAGATCGGTGCCCAGTTCTTGTTCCAACTGACGCAGCCGCGTGGTCAGATTTGAGGGTACCCGATGAAGCTGCTCTGCGGCGCGTGCCACGGAGCCCGTTTCGGCGACGAGACAGAACATGCGGAGCTGGGTCAAATCCATATCTTTCTCTTTTCGTAATGAACTGATGTTTAATTATTCATTTTTTGTGAAGTGTAGCGGCAAGCAGCGCATTTCGCAACTGGCTTACGCCACACTGATGTGAACGTAACGTAAACCAGCGTGATGAGATGTGCTCTGAATGATAAAAATGACGGATGTAATTATCATCAGGATTAATATTTATACGTAGAGAGATAAAGCGATAGCAGCCTGAATTAATAGCATCATAATCAACTAATACAAAGAACAGGCTTTGTCCTCTGGAAAATAAGCTAGAATGATAAATAAGAATAATCACAGAAAAATAAAACTGTATTTTATCCTGACGCAATAGCGGAAGCGCGAAAATAAATAGATAATTAAAATAAACAGTTAAATGTGAAAATAAATTGTTGTATTGGAGCAATAGCCAGAAGCTATCGCAATTCTTCATTTTTATCGCATTTGTTGATGAGAAGGCGTAAAGTGCCCGCCTAAAGTGCCGATAATGTTAATGTATGGTAGGAATATCTTATCGTTATTGTAAGGAAGTGTGTCTTTTTGTCATTAAAGGAAAATAACTCTAACTAATGAGAGCCTCTGCTCTTCATTAAATGACGTAACACTCGGCGTATTTCCAATTAAAAATGTGCGGCTATCTTGCAGAAAGCGCAGAGGAAAATCGCCAGATAATTTATAGGAGTCTTCTGTGAATTTTTTAAAAAATATCACCATCAGGGCAATGCTTTTAACAATACTGGGTCTGTTTCTGGTTGTATGGGGGGGCGCGTCTTTCTTTACCACCACCTCATTAAGCAGCATGACCAAACTATTG
Organism: Pectobacterium sp. HCp5_1; assembly: GCF_032905925.1. Taxonomy (NCBI): domain Bacteria; kingdom Pseudomonadati; phylum Pseudomonadota; class Gammaproteobacteria; order Enterobacterales; family Pectobacteriaceae; genus Pectobacterium; species Pectobacterium sp. HCp5_1. The sequence continues at coordinate 294,315 of NZ_JAUMIO010000001.1, read as the reverse complement.
GAGTCCAGCGAAACTCAGCGTAAAAATGTAGAGATGCTGGTGAAAGGCAATGACCAGTATTTTCGTACGGTTACTCGTGTCGTTCGCTCGATGGATTTCCAACAAACGGGTGATGTCGCCGATGCGGAGAAAGTCTTCACGGCTGCAACCGCAGCATTTAAAATCACGTCAGATCAACTGGCTGCATTTAAACGTATTGAACATGTTGGCGTTGATAAAGAAACCGCAGACAATATGATCGCTGCATGGACCCAGTTACTCGATAACGGGTTGACGCCGATGTTGAACGCTGCGCGTGAGAATCGTCAGGAGGAGTTCCGTCAGCTTTTCCGTAAAACCTATCCGCCGTTGAGCGTGGCATTCGGTGCCAATATGGAGAAATACCAGGCGGCGATCCTTTCCTCGTCAGAGGAGTCAATGAGCGAGGTCTACGGTCTGGTTGGCTGGAGTAATCATATCCTGCTGGGCGCGGCGGTGCTTGGGCTGCTCATCCTGCTGTTGACGGATCGCTATCTGGTTCACTATCTGGTCAAGCCGTTGAATATGATCAAAGGCTATTTTCAGGTACTGGCAGCCGGACAGCTTGGTCACCCGCTTGAAGAGTTTGGCCGCAACTGTGCCGGACAGCTGATCCCTTACCTGAAAGAGATGCAGGGGAGTCTGGTTAATACCGTTTCCATCATCCGTGACAGTTCTGCATCGATTCATCAGGGCTCGAGCGAAATCAAAAGCGGTAACAACGATCTGTCCGCACGTACCGAGCAGCAGGCTGCCGCACTGGAGCAGACCGCTGCCAGTATGGAAGAGCTGAGTGCGACGGTGAAACAGAATGCCGATAACGTTCATCAGGCGACCAAGCTGGCGCAGGACGCTTCTGTTGCGGCGAAGAAAGGTGGCGACGTCACGGCTGATGTGATGGCGACGATGGCAAGTATTACGACCAGTTCGAAGAAAATTGCCGACATCACCAGCGTCATTAACGGTATTGCCTTCCAGACCAATATTCTGGCGTTGAACGCAGCGGTAGAAGCCGCCAGAGCCGGTGAACAAGGTCGTGGCTTTGCGGTGGTAGCGGGCGAAGTTCGCAATCTGGCGCAGCGCAGTGCGCAGGCGGCGAAGGAAATTGAAAGCCTGATTACGGAATCGGTTGAACGCATCAACGTGGGGTCGAATCAGGTTACACAAACCGGTGAAGCGATGGATTCCATCATTTCCGCGATTACCCGGGTGAACGATCTGATGGGAGAAATTGCCTCGGCGTCGGATGAGCAGAGCCGTGGTATTACGCAGATTGGTCAGGCTGTTACCGAGATGGATGGCGTCACACAGCAGAACGCCTCTCTGGTACAGGAATCAGCCGCCGCTGCGGCATCGCTGGAAGATCAGGCACGTCAGTTAACTGAAGCAGTATCGGTATTCCAGCTGTCGGCCGCAGATGCCCCGCGTCGTTCTCAGCAGCGTTTGGCGGAAGCGCCAGCAGTGCAGAAACCGATGTTATTAGCTGCCGCTGGTGGTAAGAAAGGTAACGCTAACGATAACTGGGAAACCTTCTGATAACCCCACAACACGCGGTATCAGGGGGCTGACAGCCGCAAAAATCAGGTGATTTATCGTTAAAAGCACTGGGATAATTTCCCGGTGCTTTTTTGTTTATCACTGACTTTTTTGTTTATCACTGAATAGTTACGGCTGAATAGACGTTTTTTTGTGCATATGATTCAACCTTGTTACTGCACATGGGGACATCCGGCACGCTTGATAACTTGAATCTATTTCAACAATCATGACATACAATCGCTGGATAATCGTGACTCTCTCAACTAGAGTGTTGACGGCGCTAGGGTCTGATCAGGGCCGTGCGATAGGCATAGTTACACCTGCAGGAGAATAATAATGTCATCACTAAGTAAAGAAGCCGTTATGGTGCACGAAGCGCTGTTGGCACGCGGTCTGGAAACGCCGCTGCGCGGGGCGTTGTTGGATCGGGATACGCGTAAGCAACGTATTGCCGAGCATATGACGGAAATTATGAATTTGCTGAGCCTCGATCTGAGCGATGACAGCCTGGCTGAAACACCGACGCGTATCGCCAAAATGTACGTTGATGAAATATTCTCCGGTTTGGACTACGCCAACTTCCCCAAAATCACCATCATTGAAAACAAAATGAAGGTCGATGAAATGGTTACCGTGCGGGATATCACGTTGACCAGCACCTGTGAACACCATTTCGTGACGATCGATGGGAAAGCAACGGTGGCGTATATTCCGAAAGACGGCGTCATCGGCTTGTCGAAGCTCAACCGAATCGTCCAGTTTTTCTCTCAGCGCCCTCAGGTGCAGGAACGCTTAACGCAGCAGATTCTGGTTGCGCTACAAACGCTGTTGGGAACCAACAACGTCGCGGTCTCGATTGATGCGGTGCACTACTGCGTGAAGGCGCGCGGCATCCGTGATGCGACCAGTGCCACGACCACAACATCGCTCGGTGGTCTGTTTAAATCCAGCCAAAATACGCGTCAGGAATTCTTGCGCGCGGTACGTCACCACAATTAAGCCTTCTTATTGACGATGATGAAGAAAATACGCTTTGTCATCGTCAAATCAGTAAGCATCTTCGCTTTTTCTCTGTATCTGCATACAATCGCTACTTCGATGATTTGAAAATGTAATTTGTATGCCTTCTCACTCTATACCGTCACTTCATTCGCCACCTTCGCGGCCACCTTCACGGATAGCCACGCTGGATTTTGCCCGCGGCGTCGCCATCTTGGGCATTTTACTGCTGAATATTACGGCGTTTGGTTTACCGCATGCGGCCTACCTGAATCCCGCCTGGCAAGGGGAACCCACGCTGTCTGATGTCTTAACCTGGGCGGCGATGGATTTGCTTGCGCAGGCGAAATTTCTGACGCTGTTTTCTCTTCTTTTTGGCGCAGGGTTACAGCTGCTGCTGTCGCGGGGAAAACGCTGGGTACATGCACGCCTGTTCTGGTTGATGATCATCGGTCTGATTCATGCCATTTTCCTGTGGGATGGCGACATTTTACTCGACTATGCGCTGATTGGACTCGTGTGTTACGGCATGATTCGTCATGCGGAAAGCAGCCGGTTGCTAATGCGGACGGGGGCGGTTCTGTATCTGGTGGGCATCGGCGTGCTGTTTGTGTTGAGCCAGATTCTGAGCCTGCAACCGGGACGTTTTTGGCTGCCGGGCATGGCGGATATCGCCTATGAAGCCTACTGGCGGGCGTTAGGCGGGCCGGAAGCGTGGGGGAATCGTGTCGACCTGCTAACGGAAAGTCTGTTGTCGCTGGGCGTGCAGTACGGCTGGCTGCTGGCGGGGTCGATGCTGCTGGGGGCTGGCTTGATGCGCAGCGGCTGGCTGAAAGGTGAATTCAGCACGGCACACTATCGTAAGGTTGCGCTGTGGCTGATTCCGCTAGGTATCGCCATTAACAGCGTTGGCGTAGTGGGGCAGTGGCTGGTGGAGTGGGAATATCGCTGGAGTGGGCTGTTATTGCAGATTCCGCGCGAGCTGAGTTCACCTTTGCAGGCGATAGGGTATCTGGCGCTGTGCTATGGCTTCTGGACCACGCTGTGCCAATCGCGCATCACCTACTGGATTACAGATGTCGGGCGCATGGCGTTAACCAACTATTTGCTGCAAACGCTGATTTGCGTCGCATTGTTTAATCAGCTTGGCCTGTTTATGGCGTTTAGCCGTCTGCAACTGCTGGCACTGGTTCCTGCTATTTGGATCGTCAATCTGGTTTTCTCTCACTACTGGCTGCGCTATTTTCGTCAGGGACCACTCGAATGGTTATGGCGCACGCTCACTAATGCGATAGGGAAAACGGCGTAGAGAAAGACGCTACGGCGCGGCCTGCTCGTGGTGAGGTTCGGATTCGGGCTCGGTTTTTGCCGGTTGCTCCGGTTTAGCCTGATGCGCTGGCGCAGGAATCACCTGTTCAGGCAGGACGGCAGGATAATCTGGAGCATCCTCTGGGATAGTATGTTCAGCAGGAATCGGCACCTGCGGCCCTAAAAAGCGCGGCTCGCGTTTCAGGATATACAGATCGAACAGCGCGCCCAAACGAGCGCCAAATTCACGAACTCGCACGGTCATCATGTTTTTCGGGGAGGACACGGCGTAACACTGTGCCTGAATACCCAGGTGCAGCGCGATGAATAGCGCACGTTCACAGTGGAAACGCTGAGTGATGATGGTGAAATCGTTGGTATCAAACACTTTGCGCGTTCTGACGATAGAATCCAGCGTACGGAACCCCGCATAATCCAGCACGATATCCGAAGGTGGAACGCCTGCGGCGATCAAATCGCGACGCATCGTCATCGGTTCATTGTAACTTTGTAGCGCGTTATCACCGCTTAATAGCAGATAGCTGACTTTACCGCTGTTGTAAGCGTTAATCGTCCCTTGCATACGGAACAGGTAATACTGATTGATTACGCCGGTACGGTAGTATTTCGCGGTCCCTAATACGACGCCGACCTGACGTTTCGGCAAGGTCTGAAGCTCATCGTAAATAAAGGGCGCGGTTTTCCAGCTGATCCAACGATCGAGGGCAAAAGCAGAGAGCAGCAGCACGCCAATGAGGGCTAACAAACCGAATGTCAGGCGTTTCCACATGCTTATGCCTCAGGTAAGGCGAGTAGACTAATCATGCCCCCAAGGCTACTTTACCTGACAGGGGGACGCAAGACGAAGGCGAGGAACGGGCGGTTTATTGATTGAATTTTCAGCGTTCGGGACGAGATGGCGTAAAAATAAAACGCCAGCCTTTCGGGCAGAAAAGCTGGCGTGACAGGAGTATTAAACTCGGCTACCCCACAGATCGTACTCGTCTGCGTGTTCAACTTTCACTTTAACGATGTCACCGACTTTCACGCCAGTTTCGCCGTTCAGGTAAACCGCGCCGTCAATCTCAGGGGCATCGGCCATGCTGCGGCCAATCGCGCCTTCTTCGTCGATTTCATCGATCAGCACCAGCACTTCACGGCCAATTTTATCCTGCAAACGCTGGGTAGAAATCGCCTGTTGAAGCTGCATGAAGCGGTGGAAACGCGCTTCTTTGATCTCTTCCGGCACCTGATCCGGCAATTCATTTGCCGCAGCACCTTCGACCGGGCTGAATTTAAAGCAGCCCACGCGGTCAAGCTTGGCTTCTGTCAGGAAGTCGAGCAGCATCTGGAAATCTTCTTCCGTTTCGCCGGGGAAGCCGACAATAAAGGTAGAACGCAGCGTTAAGTCAGGGCAGATTTCGCGCCAGCGCTTAATGCGCTCCAGCGTTCTTTCTACTGCGCCAGGGCGTTTCATCAGCTTGAGAATTTTCGGGCTGGCGTGCTGAAGCGGAATGTCCAGATAAGGCAGGATTTTGCCTTCTGCCATTAACGGGATCACATCGTCTACGTGCGGATACGGGTAGACATAGTGCAGGCGCACCCACACGCCGAGCGATGCCAGTTGCTCACACAGGCTGACCATGCTGGTTTTGACTGGTTGCCCGTTCCAAAAACCGGTACGTTGCTTCACATCTGCGCCGTACGCTGAGGTATCCTGAGAAATTACCAGCAGCTCTTTTACCCCGGCATCAACCAGACGTTTTGCTTCATCCAACACCGAGCCGATTGGACGGCTGTCCAAATCGCCACGCATAGAAGGGATGATGCAGAACGTACAGCGGTGGTTACAGCCCTCTGAAATTTTCAGGTAGGCGTAATGGCGCGGCGTGAGCTTGACTCCCTGCTCGGGAACTAAACTGGTAAACGGGTTATGCGTCGGTTTCGGGACGTATTGATGTACGTGCGACAGCACCTGCTCGTAGCTGTGCGGACCGGTAATTTCCAGAACTTTTGGATGCACTTCGCGTATTTGATTTTCTTTGGCACCCAAACAGCCCGTTACGATGACTTTACCGTTCTCATTCAGCGCTTCGCCGATGGCCTCCAGCGACTCTTGTACGGCGCTGTCAATAAAACCACAGGTATTGACGATCACCAGCTCAGCGTCGTCATAACGTGGGACGACCTGATAACCTTCAGTACGCAGTTCGGTCAGAATCCTCTCGGAGTCGACGAGGTTTTTCGGGCAACCGAGGGAAACAAAGCCGATACGTGGTTGTTGCATATTATTCGCTCACAAAATAAACAGAAAATAAAAACCGGAGGATTCTACACCATAGTTGATTATCCTTATAGTCAGTGGTGTAAAACTCAGCATTTTATCGCTGTGGAGATGACGCTTCTAATGAGCGATTTCTTCAATAAATGTAAACCTTGCCACGTTTTTTTGCACAAACACGGCCTGCCGCCTAAATTTACAGGACTTTTGTTGGATGGAGACAACGCTATGCCCTATCGCCTGATGCCTCGCAATTCTGCTTCACATCCCCTGTTACGACGATTTTCTGCTGCCCCACATTGGCTGCTGCTTAGCGCAACGCTGCTGTTTTCCAGCCAGCTCTTGGCGGCGGAACCGAAAGTGACGGAATTGCAGGATAAGCTGGATCATCCGTGGTCATTAGCGTTTTTGCCGGAAGAGCAGGGAATTCTGATTACGGAACGCGCCGGGAATTTGCGCTTATGGAAAGCGGGCAGCGCGCTGTCTGCGCCAATAGCCGGCGTACCGAAGGTCTTTGCTAAATCACAGGGCGGATTGCTGGAGGTCGCGCTATCGCCGGACTTTGCACAGAATCGACGTATCTACCTGAGCTTTGCCGAAGAAGGGAGCGAGGGTAAAGCGGGGACCGCTGTCGGCTATGGCAAACTCTCCGAGGATAATAAGCGGTTAGAGAATTTCACGGTCTTCTTCCGTCAGGAACCGAAGCTGTCGACGGGTAACCACTTCGGCGGCAAGCTGGCCTTTGATCGACAAGGGCATCTGTTTATCGCACTAGGCGAAAACAACGAACGCCCGACTGCACAAGATCTGGATAAATTACAGGGCAAAATTGTTCGCCTGACCGCGGAGGGGAAAGTACCGGCTGATAACCCGTTTGTGAATACGCCTAACGCACGACCGGAAATCTGGTCTTATGGACATCGCAACCCGCAGGGATTGGCGATTAATCCGTGGTCTGGCGTGCTGTGGGAAAATGAACATGGCCCGAAAGGCGGTGATGAAATTAACATTCCCAAAGCGGGCGAAAATTATGGCTGGCCAATTGCAACGCATGGCATTAACTATTCCGGGCTGAAGATTCCAGAAGCGAAAGGAAAAGAAATCGCCGGTATGGTGAATCCCGATTTTTATTGGGAGAAATCACCGGGCATCAGTGGAATGGCCTTCTATAACAGCGACCGTTTCCCGCAGTGGAGAAACTCAGTCTTTATCGGCGCGCTGGCAGAGAAGAACCTGATTCGGCTGACGCTTGATGGCGACAAAGTCGCGTCCCAAGAACGCTTGCTGGGCGGCCGCGGTGAACGCATCCGCGACGTAAGACTGGGGCCAGACGGCTATCTCTATCTGCTGACCGATCACGACAATGGCAAATTGCTGAAAGTCGGGCTGGATTAATAAATCAGGCACCTTACGGTGCCTGTTTCACTTAAGACAGTGGAATCATGACGTGCTTCTGATACGCCGGGCGCTCGGTGAGTTGCTGATACCAGCGTTCCAGATGAGGATGCGACTGTTGTTCAATCGGCATATTCAGCCAGCCGTAAGCAATACAGCCTAGCGGAATATCGCCAACGCCGAATTGATCGCCGGATAGCCACGGCTGATTAGCCAGAACGGTATCCACAATATCAAACAAACGTTCGCATTCGGCGATGCCTTTCTGTACCAAGGCGGTATCGCGTTTTTCCGGTGGCGTACGCACGATATTAATGAACACCGGCCCGAAGGAGACGGCGAGAGAGGTTGCCCAGTCCATCCATTTTTCGGCACTGGCACGCTTGCCCGGATCGGCAAGATACAGCGAGTCCTGACCATACTGTGCCGCCAGATAACGTACGATGGTATTGGATTCCCACAGCACCAGATCGTCGTCACGTAAACAGGGGATGAGGCCATTAGGATTCATCGCCAGATAGTCGGCTTCATGGTTAAGACCGAATTGTCCGCCTGCCACAATATGCTGATAAGGCAGCGCAAGTTCTTCCGCACACCACAGGACTTTCTTTACGTTGGTCGAGTTATCACGACCCCAAATCGTTATCATAGTTGCCCCTTTCTTCGTGAAGCCTGCCCCGGTTATCCGCGACAGTTGATGAGAAATAATGATATGCCTTTTTAGTCTTTATGATTTAACTCGTCATTCTTAATAATGACAGCAAGTTACATTCAGACAGGAAAGTTACACAATGACATTGACGCATTCTGTTCGTGCCGCGCTGGGCATCACACTACTTGCCGCCGGTATGCAACTGGCGCTGGCCAGCAGCGATCCACAGACGATCACGTTTGGCGTAGCACCCGGGCCGTATGGTGACATGGTGAATCTGGCCATCAAACCTGAGCTGGTGAAAAAAGGCTACAAGGTCGTCGTGCGTGAATTCAGCGATTACGTTCAGCCCAATCTGGCGCTGGCCAACGGCAGCATTGATGCCAACCTCTTCCAGCATACGCTGTATCTGGAAAAATTCGCTGCCGATAAAGGGTTAAAAATCTCCCCGCTGATTACCGTACCGACAGCCAGCATGGGCTTCTACTCGAAGAAAATCAAATCGCTGGATGAGCTGAAAAAAGGAGACGTGGTCACGCTCTCTAACGATGCCACCAATCTGGCGCGCGGTCTGCGTTTTCTGCAATCGATAGGGCTGGTTACGATCAAAGCTGATATCGATCCGACCAAAGCATCTGAGAAAGATATTCTTGAAAACCCGCGCGGCTTGGTCTTCAAACCGATGGAAGCGGCGCAGTTACCCCGCACGCTGGATAGCGTGACGGCATCGCTGGTGAACGGTAATTTTGCGCTGGCGTCCGGAATGAAATTGTCATCGGCTATCAAGCTGGAAACGCTGGATGAGAACCTGAAAAATATTATTGCCGTGCGTACCGACGATCTCGATAAGCCATTTGTTAAAGATACCAAAGCGATTGTGGAATCACCGGCGTATGCTGCGGTGATCAACGATCCGGCGTTGATGTATAGCCAGTTCCAGAAACCAGAATGGATGCAGGCGAAAACGCCAGCGCCCGCACAGTAAGTTTTAGGCTACACAGAATATCTTTTGGCCGGTCTATGACCGGCTTTCTTCTTTTCCGCTCAGGCCAGGAGTTTGCGGATAATGATTCAGCTAGAAGGGGTAAGCGTTGACTTCTCACAAGGGAAGCAACCAGAAAACCGCGCGGTAGACAACGTGTCGTTGCACATCCAACGGGGCGAGGTCTACGGGATTGTCGGCACCAGCGGCGCGGGGAAAAGCACGCTGCTGCGGACCATTAATCTCTTGCAGCGACCGACTGCGGGTCGCGTGCTCGTCAATGGCGTGCTCATCAGCGAATTAGCGGGGCAGCCGCTGCGGGAAGAGCGCCAGAAAATTGGCATGATCTTTCAGCATTTCAACCTGATGCAGACGCGTACCGTGGCGGAAAACGTGGCGTTCAGCCTGAAAGCCGCTGGGAAATCCAGTGCGGATATCGCGGTGCGCGTGCCGGAAATACTGCACGTGGTGGGGCTGACGGATAAAGCGTCGTCTTATCCTGCGCAGCTCAGCGGCGGACAGAAACAGCGTGTAGGTATCGCCAGAGCCATTGCTAACGATCCCGAAGTATTGCTGTGCGATGAGCCAACGTCGGCACTCGACCTGGAAACTTCAGCCGCTATTCTGGCGCTGCTGAAAGAGATTAACGAGACACTGGGCATTACTATCGTGCTGATTTCTCATGAGATGAGCGTGATTAAGGCCGTGTGCGATCGCGTGGCGGTAATGACGGGCGGGCAGGTTGTAGAAGAGGGTGATGTTTTCGATATCTTTGCGACGCCACAGCACGCGTTTACCCGTCAACTGGTATCCCACACGCTCGATCTTGCATTGCCGCCTCGCTTGTTGGTGGATTTACAGGGCACACTACTGAAGATTCTGTTCGTTGGCGAATCGGCGGAGCAACCCGTGCTGTCGGACGTGGCGATGCGCTTTGGCGTGTCCGTTAACATTCTGCACGGCAAGATCGAATACATTGGTAATCGTGCGCTAGGCATTCTCGTCGCGCTACTGACTCATCCATCCGACCCCGAAAAAGTGACCGAAGCCGTGGCGCATATTCAGGTAAGAACGGCGAACGTGGAGGTGCTACATGGCTGATTTATGGATCGATCTGGTCGCGGCGTTTGGCGAAACGTTCCAGATGGTAGGGATCTCCACGCTGCTTGCCGTGATTGGCGGTTTACCGTTGGGGCTGCTGATTTACGTCACCGACAGGAATCTGTTCTGGCAAAACCGCGCCGTTTATCTGTTTGGTACGGTACTGGTGAATATCATCCGTTCTATTCCTTTCGTGATTCTGCTGGTCTTACTGCTACCGCTGACGCAGTGTCTCTTAGGCAATACGATTGGGCCTGTAGCGGCGGCGGTGCCGATGTCGGTTGCGGCGATCGCGTTTTATGCACGTTTGGTGGATAGCGCGCTGCGTGAAATCGACCCCGGTATCGTGGAAGCGGCCGAAGCATTTGGAGCCAGCCCGATGCGTATTATTGGCACGGTGCTGTTGCCAGAGGCGAAAGCGGGACTATTGCGTGGCCTGACAATCACGCTAGTGAGTCTCATTGGCTATTCGGCGATGGCAGGCATTGTCGGCGGCGGCGGGGTGGGGGATTTGGCGATCCGCTTCGGCTATTACCGCTATGAAACCGAGGTGATGGTGATTACCGTTATTGCGCTGGTTATTCTGGTACAGGTGGTACAAACGCTGGGTGACTGGCTGTCAAAACGTGCAGATAAGCGCGAACGCCGCTAAGGGAATGTCCATCACTGGCACGAGGGAAGCTACGCTGTTATGTCCCTCGTGCTATCCGCTATTTTTCTGGTAGTCCTGCCGTCTGCATTTTCAGATATTCCTTAATTTCTCCTAAGTCCTTTTTTTATCTGCATTTTTTTAGAATCTTTCATTTCTTTGACTATCTTTACAGAAGGAACGGTTTTCATCCCAGAGATGACGCGTTACCTTTGTGTGTTACTAAAGTTTTCAAAACATATTGAAAATTAAGAATTTTTAACGACTGATGGATATCGCGGCGAACTCATGAAAACAACTCCTTTCCTGACCAGACTCACGTCTTTCTCTGTAGGTACGGTATTGCTTGTTGGTTTAGTGCCATTCACCTATGCGGAACAGTTGCCAGCGGTGCCGCAGATTGATGCCAAAGCCTATATCCTGATTGATCACCACAGCGGTAAAGTGCTGGCGGAAAGCAATGCTGATGAGCGTCTTGATCCTGCCAGTCTGACAAAAATTATGGCGAGCTATGTGATTGGGCAGGCGATCAAATCCGGTAAAATTCGTCCGACGGATGAAGTGACAGTCGGAAAAGATGCCTGGGCAACCGGCAATCCGGCGCTGCGTGGCTCGTCGCTGATGTTTCTTAAGCCGGGCGACCGCATCCCCGTTTCTGAGTTAAATAAAGGTATTGTCATTCAGTCCGGCAATGATGCCAGCATCGCGCTGGCGGATTACGTCGCGGGTAGTCAGGATGCGTTCGTTAGCCTGATGAACAATTATGCGAAGGCACTTAACCTGACGAATACGAATTTTCGGACCGTGCACGGTCTCGATGCGCCGGGGCAGTACAGTACCGCACGTGATATGGCGCTGTTAGGGCAGGCGCTGATTCGCGATGTGCCGGAAGAATATGCGTTGCACAAGGAAAAAGAGTTCACCTTCAATAACATTCGCCAGCCTAACCGTAACCGTCTGCTGTGGAGCACTAACCTGAATGTGGACGGTGTGAAAACCGGCCACACCAACGGAGCGGGGCACAATCTGGTGGCCTCGGCCACCGAGGGCAATATGCGCTTGATTTCCGTGGTGCTAGGGGCGCAAACGGATGCCATTCGCTTCCGTGAAAGTGAGAAACTGCTCACCTGGGGCTTTCGCTTTTTCGAAACGGTAACGCCTATCAAGACTGATGCGCCTTTTACTACGCAGCGGGTCTGGTTTGGTACTGAGAAAGAGGCTCGACTCGGCGTCGCACAGGATGCTGCGCTGACCATCCCGAAAGGGCAAATGAAGAACCTGAAAGCCAGCTTTACGCTAAATCAGCCGCAGCTTGCCGCACCACTGACCAAAAATCAGGTTGTCGGCACTATCGACTTCCAACTGGACGGTAAAAGCATCGGACAGCGTGAACTGGTCGCGATGGATGATATCCCCGAGGCCGGTTTCTTTAGCCGCCTCTGGGATACGGTGGTGATGAAGGTACAGCAGTGGTTCGGTGGGCTATTCGGCTAATTTCCGGGGTGGATTAACTGAATGCCGTTGTTGGAAAAATAGCGTAAGTAGGTGTCGCTCGGGGCGCTGTCGGAAATGACGGTATCAAACAGCGTCATCGGGCCAATGCAGGCGCGTTTAATCTGACCGAACTTGCTGCTGTCCGCCACTAGAATGATTCGCTGTGCGGTTGCCATCGCGCGTTGCTTCATGCCCAGTTCGGCAAAGTTAAAGCAGGTGGCACCCGCAGTCAGTTCGATACCCGCCGCAGAGATAAAGGCTTTGTTCGGACAGACGTTGTCCAGCTCGCTTCGCTGGTTGAGCGGGGTAAAAATTGCGTTATCTGGATGGTATTCCCCGCCGCACAAAATCACTCTGCACGCCTTTTTTTCCTGTAGTGCTAAAAAGGTGTTCAGGGAATAGCAAATCGCGGTAAAGGGCAACTCATCAGGAATGGCATCAATGATGAAAGGAATCGTGGTGCCACAGTCGAAAAAAACGGTATCGTTTGCTTCCACCAGATAAGCAGCCGCAGTACCGATAGCCTGCTTCTCTCTTACGTGCTTGCTCTGCTGGTCGGAGACAAAATAGTTCGTGACACCGTTATTCTTCAGGTCGCTAACCACGTAGCCGCCGAGCAGCATGACGCTGGTGGAATCGGCATTCAGATCGCGGCGCACGGTCATCTCGGACACGCCGAGTAGCTGTGCGGCGTCTTTAAGATGGAGTTTATCGGTTTTCTTTAATGCCTGAGCCAGTCTGCCGATTCGTTCGTCGCGCCGCGTTTCCATAAAATTCCCTGCTAGTAAGCTATTTTTGTTGTTAGTAGTTTCCTGCTGCGGCCGTTTCACCCGAAACGATAGCGACGCCTGAACTGGTGCCGATACGTGTGGCGCCTGCTTCAATCATACGCTGTGCCGTTTGGCGATCGCGAACCGCGCCGGATGCTTTGACACCCATGTCGCTGCCGACGGTGCTACGCATCAGTCGAACGTGTTCTTCGCGTGCGCCGCCGGTGCTGAAACCGGTAGACGTTTTGACGAACGCGACATCTAACTGACGACACATTTCACACACCAGGACAATCTGTTCGTCATCAAGCAGACAGGTTTCCAATATTACCTTCAACGGTATAGCGGCGCAAACCTCACGCACGGCCTGAATGTCCGCTTTGACGGCGGCAACATTCCCGCTTTTCAGCCAGCCGACGTTAATCACCATATCGATTTCCTGCGCACCGGCATCAATTGCCGCTTTCGCTTCAAAAGCTTTGCTGGATGTCAGGCCTGCACCAAGAGGGAAACCGATAACAGAACATACCTGTACTTCAGTGCCTTTCAGCTTTTCGGCCACGAGAGGTACGTAACCTGAGTTAACACAGACGGCATAAAAACGGTGAGCGATCGCTTCATCGCACAGGGTAACGATTTGCTGTTCGGTGGCATTGGCTGCCAACAGAGTGTGGTCGATATAGCGTGCGTAGTCAGTCATGGTAAATCCTTGGAGGTGGAGATAAGAAATCAGATAGCGTGATTATGACACTCAATGATTTTTATGTCACAAAAATAACAATGGAATTAATTTTTGTTATTTAAATAACAAAAAATGAAATGAATGTGATAGCGGATGTGGGGATATCGGGGAATAGGGAAGAGGTATACTCTAAATAATTCAAATTTCAGGAAGGCGGCAAGCGAAGGACAAATTCGTCGGGAACGAATTTGACCAGCCAACGGCTGACCTTCGGTGAGAGACAGGATGTCTCTCATTTCATCCCGATGAGTTTACACAGGTAAGTGATTCGGGTGACTGAACGTAGCCAACGCACATGCAATTTGAAGTATGACGAGTATAAGCGGAAAAGAAAACGCCCATCGTTCTTGAACCTGAAAGGCGGGAACGATGGGCTCCTCAATAAGGGGAATCAAAGAAAAGCAGTGGCACTTATTCAGACTGTAGGGCAAAGAAAAAGTTCTGGCTTTGAGAAAATAATATTGACGCTTTTTTACACTTTCTCAGCCGGGCAGTTCAGGCCAGATAACGACGATAAGTGAACCCGCTAAAGTGAGTAACACGTTAGCGATGGCATAGGTACCCGCATAGCCGAGCGCAGGGATGTTACTGCGTGCCGTATCGCTGATAATTTCCATCGCGGGGGCGCAGGTTCGTGCACCCATCATGGCACCAAACAGCAGCGCACGGTTCATTTTCAGCACATACGCACCAAACAGAAAACAAATCACCACCGGCAGCAGACTCACGATCAGCCCTGAAGCCAGCATCTGAATACCAACGTCACCCAGGCTGCTGTTTATGGTGCTACCTGCACTCAGGCCAACGCCAGCCATAAAAACCATCAGGCCGAATTCTTTGACCATGTTAAGTGCGCCTTGCGGAATATAGCCGAAGGTCGGGTGGTTGGCGCGCAGGAACCCCAGCATGATACCGGCGAACAATAATCCAGCCGCGTTACCGATGCCAAAGGTGAAGTTGCTGAATTGGATGGTGATCAGCCCGACCATCACGCCGATGACGAAAAAGGCGCAGAAGGCCAGCAGGTCGGTGACCTGGCTATGAATAGAAATGAACCCGATTCTGTCAGCAATACTTTTGACCCGGCGGGCGTCACCGCTGACCTGCAAAACATCGCCTTTATTCAGCACGACGTTATCGTCAATCGGCATTTCAATTTGGCTACGGACAATACGGTTGAGGAAACAGCCGTGATCGGTCAGCTTCAACTGGCTCAGGCGTTTGCCGACGGCATTGTGGTTCTTGACGACGATTTCTTCCGTTACGATGCGCATATCCAGCAAATCGCGGTCGAAAACCTCTTTGCCATCGCGAAAATTGGAGTTCAGGCGAGAATGGGCGTCGGGATAGCCGACCAGGGCGATCTCATCGCCGATTTGCAAGACGGCGTCACCGTCGGGGCTGGCTAAGATCCCGTTGCGTCGGATGCGCTCGATGTAGCAGCCAGTCTGGCGATAAATCCCCAGCTCGCGCAGATTCTTGCCATCCGCCCAGTCAACCAATTCCGGCCCGACGCGATAGGCGCGAATCACGGGCAGGTACACTTTTCTCTGGCTGTCTGGGTCTAATCCGCGCTCGCGGGCAATCTGCTGAGCGCTGGTAGGCAAATCCTGATGCTGGAGTTTGGGCAGGTAGCGTGCGCCAAAAATGAGGCTAACCAGCCCGACCAGATACGTCAGCGCGTAGCCCAAACTCAGGTGATCTTGCTCAATACCGAGCTGATTACCCAAGCTGGCAGTGTTGCGCAGCGTGTCGCCCGCACCGACCAGCACCGGCGTTGAGGTCATGGACCCGGCCAGCATCCCCGCTGTCAGGCCAATTCCCCAACCAAAGAATTTTCCTAAGCCTAACGCCAGTAACATGGCGCTGCCGACCATCACCAGCGCCAGCATGAAATAATTCTTTCCGTCGCGGAAGAAAATAGAAAAGAAATTTGGCCCAGCTTCCACGCCCACGCAAAAAATAAATAACATAAAGCCGAGGCTTAGCGCTTCGGTATTAATCGAAAAATGCTGTTGGCCGAGTAATAAAGAAACAACTAAAACTCCAATAGAATTACCGAGTTGTACTGGCCCGAGGCGCAATTTCCCCAGACAGAGTCCTAATGAAAGAACCACGAATAAAAGTAGAATGTAATTCCCATTTAACAAATCAGCGACGTTTATATTCATGGAATGTAACTTGTTGTTTACCAGTAAGTTCTTGATGTTATTCATTATAGCGGCTAGATTTAGCCATGAAATGCATGAATTCCCGCGACGGTATCAATACGCGTCAGCTGAAAGGAATCAGCCTCGTCCAGTATAATTTATCCGATAAAAATTGTTCAGTGTAATTATTGTTTAATTTAATGATTGTGGTGTCGCTGTTGAAGAAATGCGCTGGGTTATCGTCTTTTTCTGTGGACAGCCTGCGTGTCGAATAAATCGTAGCGAAGCCTCATGTTTTCATATCGGGGAATAGATACACCAATCATTTTTACCATGCCGCATATTTTCGGTATCTGGTTGATGCAGGTTGGGAGGCATATTGAGAAGGGGCGATTTATGGCAAGAAATAAAGGCTGGGTCGGTGCGACCTGCTGTTTTTTATTGTTCACCGTCGTGTTTCTGAGTCAAAAGATTGAGGTATCAGAGGTTGTGATGAGTGATGGGCTACACGGTAGTCCAGGAATGTTACTTTTTCTGCTGCCCGGCATGGTGGCCTGTTTTCTTTCCGCGCGCGGTCGCCTGCTTTACCCATTGTTTGGCGCACTGGCGGCAATGCCCGTGTGTTTGCTGGTGCTACACCTGTGGAGTACGCCTATGCGCTCTTTCTGGCAAGAGCTGGCCTACGTGATGAGTGCGGTTTTCTGGTGTGTATTCGGTGCGCTGGGCATGCTGTGTTTGCGTCGTCTGTATCGACGCTATCTTCGTTGACGGACGCGGTTTCGAACCCATAAAAAAAGCGCGGACTGTCGCCGCGCTATTGTTTTGGCAGTTCGATGATCTAGGTGTTCTGCCAGTGTGATGATTATGACTGGAACAGAGCCAGATGCTCTTTAGCATAGGCTTCAAAATCGGTGCAGCCGCCGATGTGTTTTTCATCCAGGAAAATCTGCGGTACGGTTTCAACCGGCTTTCCTACCGTCTTGGACAAATCTTCTTTCGAAATGCCTTCTGCGTGAATGTCTACATAGCGGAAGCTGAAGTCATCACGTTGCTCGGCCAATTTCTCTGCCAGTTCTTTCGCACGTACACAATAAGGGCAAGCGGGGCGCCCGAAAATTACAGCGAACATGTAAACTCCTTTGTAAAATTAGAAAATGTTCTCATTCTTGAAACGTATAGCGTGACGCCTATTACAGACGAGGTCACGGCTAAAAATGTTACGGTTAATGAGGTTACTGCGAATCGCGTCACTATACCGAAATTTATCAATACTATGCCCGCATTCATTGATGAAAAAAAGTAGTCATTACCTGTTACAACGATTTGCTGAAGCTATTAGGTGGTGGGGTAATGCAGATTCCGCCCGAGCTACGATATAATTTCGTCATACTTCAAGCTGCCTATGAGATGTACTTTACCGACTGAAGGATGCCAGTGTGACACCAACGATTGATTTGCTACAGCGCCACCGTTCTATTCGTGCGTTTACGTCTCAGGCCATAACGGATGAGCAACGCGACGCCATCATTACCGCCGCACAAAGTGCGTCCAGCTCCAGTTTTTTACAATGCAGCTCAATTATCCGTATTACCGATCCTGCGGTGCGCGAAACGCTCGTTCACTATACTGGCGAGCAAGGCTATGTGGCACAGGCGGCAGAATTTTGGGTCTTTTGTGCCGATTTCCACCGCCATGTGGCGATCTTCCCACAGGCAGAAACCGGGCTGGCTGAGCAATTGCTGATTGGCTGCGTCGATACCGCGCTCATGGCGCAGAATGCACTGATTGCCGCCGAATCGCTGGGGTTGGGTGGGGTATTTATCGGCGGGATCCGCAATCGAATCGCTGACGTGACGCAGCTGTTGCAACTGCCAACGTTGGTTCTGCCGTTGTTTGGTCTGTGTCTGGGGCACCCTGACGCGGACCCCATGCTGAAACCGCGCATGCCAACTGCGATGATGCTGCATGAAAATGTCTATCAGCCGCTCGACCGCGATGTGCTGGCGCAATACGACCAGCAGATGGTGGAATATTATCTGCAACGTACCGGTAGTCGTCGTGAAAGCTGGAGCGAGCACGTGGAACGGACGCTGAAAAAAGAGTTACGTCCATTCATGCTGGACTACTTACATCAACAAGGATGGGCGATACGTTAGTATCCGTAGGATATTTATGAAGATAGCCATTCTGTCTCGTGATGGGGCGTTATATTCCTGCAAACGTCTGCGTGAAGCGGCTGAGGCGCGCCAACACAGCGTTGAGATTATCGACCCGCTTTCCTGCTACATGAATATCAATTCGGCGGCGCCATCGGTGCATTACCGCGGGCGTCGGCTGGATAAATTTGATGCGGTTATTCCGCGTATCGGTTCACAGATCACGTTTTATGGTACGGCGGTATTGCGCCAGTTTGAAATGCTGGGCAGCTACCCGCTGAATAATTCAGTCGCCATCATTCGCGCCCGCGACAAACTGCATTCATTGCAACTGCTTGCTCGTGAGGGGATTGACCTGCCGATCACCGGATTTGCTCACTCGCCGGATGATACCGGCGATCTGATTGCGATGGTGGGTGGTGCGCCGCTGGTTGTAAAGCTGGTGGAGGGCACGCAGGGAATTGGTGTGGTATTGGCCGAGACGCGACAGGCGGCCGAAAGCGTGATTGATGCCTTTCGCGGGCTGAATGCGCACATTCTGGTGCAGGAATACGTGCATGAAGCGCAGGGGAAAGATATCCGCTGTTTTGTGATCGGCAACCGCGTTGTTGCGGCGATTGAGCGACAGGCGAAAGCGGGGGAATTCCGTTCAAACCTGCATCGCGGCGGGTCGGCGAATAAAGTGAAAATTACGGCGCAGGAGCGTGCGATTGCTATCAAGGCGACAAAAACGCTGGGGTTGAATGTCGCGGGCGTTGATATATTGCGTGCCGATCGAGGGCCGCTGGTGATGGAAGTCAACGCCTCGCCGGGGCTGGAAGGGATTGAAACGACGACCGGACTCGATATTGCCGGCATGATGATTGAGTTTATTGAGCAAAATACCCAGAGGCGCTTCGCAATATCGGCAACAATAAGCAAAAGTTAGCTTTCTGAAACAGGGACCGCGCCGTAAAATACGGCGTTCCTTATTTTGGCGTGTAAGCACCAGCCAGCGGCGCTATCCGGTACGTCACGTGCCGCGGAACGAGGAAAGCGGGTGGCGTGGCGCTTTTATCATGGCATCGTCGCGCAATATTCCGTAAGCTATGTGCCGTTTTTAAGGCTGTTTCTGTTTTAACATCGCTTCTGTGTAAACGGTGTTTTCTTTTCAACAACGCTGTCTGTACGGCGGCAGGTATGAGGCAAACATGATGGATTCACTCATCGTCCCGGATTTGGCTATGCTACGGCGGTGGCTGGATCAACTGAACATTCTGTATTTCGAATGTGATTCCTGTCAGGCGCTCCATCTTCCTCATATGCAAAATTTTGATGGCGTGTTCGATGCGAAAGTTGATCTGGTAGATAACGTGATTCTGTTTTCTGCTCTTGCCGAAGTGAAGCCCAGCGCGTTGATTCCTCTGGTTGGCGATCTGAGCCAAATCAATGCCAGCTCGTTGACCGTCAAGGCGTTTATCGACGTTCAGGATGATAATCTGCCGAAACTGATTGTCTGCCAGTCATTCAGCGTGGCCGCTGGTATGACGCTGGAACAATTCCGACATTTCATGCAGCAGTCCGAAGAACAAATCTCAATGGTGATCCTTGAGGCCGGCGCTAATAATCTGCTGTTTATCGGCGAGGAAGAAGAGGGCTCTGCTGCCAGAGTCACCACCTCTCATCTGCATTGATACGGTTGCTGCCAACGGCAGCAATTGGTTTTACTTATTTTTCTTTTACCGCCATTTATTCTGGTTATTTCGCATTATTGCCAGATATTTCTCTTTGTTTGCCGCTAAACGCCTTCATCACATCGATAAAATGTGAATAAATAATCGTTAAAACCCATTTTTTACGTTCAAGTATGGTGCACACGATGTTGTGGGGTTATGCTTTATTCCTGTAAGACACAGACAGCGGAATCAGGGCTATGTGTGTGTCTGGGCGAATAAAAATCGGTGCATACTCATTCACCGATTGGAGAGCGCGGCAGGACATATTTTGTATCGGAACGATACATACTACTCCCACGAATCACCCCCTTGAATGGAGGAAGGAACGGATGTTCACCCAACGTAAAAAATGGCTATCGGGTGTTGTTACCGGCTTGCTGATGGCCGCGTCCGTCACCGCATCTGCGGAAGAGAAAACGCTGCATGTTTATAACTGGTCCGACTATATCGCGCCGGACACGTTAGCCAATTTCCAGAAAGAAACCGGCATTAAAGTCGTCTATGACGTGTTTGATTCCAACGAAGTGTTGGAAGGCAAGCTCATGGCGGGCAGCACGGGTTTTGATCTGGTGGTACCTTCTGCCAGCTTCCTGGAGCGCCAGCTCTCTGCGGGAGTTTTTCAGCCATTAGACAAGAGCAAGTTACCGAATTACAAAAATCTGGATCCTGATCTGATGAAGCTGATTGCGCAGCACGATCCAGAGAATAAATATGCCCTGCCTTACCTGTGGGCGACCACGGGCATCGGCTATAACGTTGAGAAAGTCAAAGCCGCGCTGGGTGCCGATGCACCGGTTGACAGCTGGGATCTGGTTCTGAAGCCGGAGAACCTGGAAAAGCTGAAAAGCTGCGGCGTCTCCTTCCTGGATGCACCGGAAGAGATCTTTGCAACCGTGCTGAACTATCAGGGTAAAGATCCAAACAGCACGAAACCGGGTGATTACACCACGTCCGCGACCGACCTGCTGCTGAAACTGCGTCCGAGCATTCGCTACTTCCATTCATCGCAGTACATCAACGACCTGGCAAACGGCGATATCTGCGTCGCAGTCGGCTGGGCGGGCGATATCCTGCAGGCAGGAAACCGTGCGAAAGAAGCGAAGAACGGGGTGAATATCCAGTACAGCATTCCGAAAGAAGGCGCGTTGGCATTCTTTGATGTCCTCGCTATTCCAAAAGATGCTAAAAATCTGGATGAAGCCTATGCGTTTCTGGATTACCTGATGAAGCCGGAAGTGATGGCGGGAATCAGTAACCATGTGTATTACGCGAGCGGTAATCTGGCCTCCTTGCCGTTGGTGAACGCCGAGATTCGTAATAACCCGGGCGTTTATCCGCCGGCGGATGTGCGTGCCAAACTGTTTACGCTTAAGGTGCAATCTCCTCAGATTGACCGTACACGTACGCGTGCATGGACTAAGGTTAAAAGCGGCAAGTAGCCTCTTGGATCTGAATCGTAACCCACGCGCTTGACGGTTGCTGGTTGCGGCAACCTGATGGATGGGTATAAAACGTGGCAAAGAACAGGCGGATAATCCGCCTGTTCGCGCTCTATTTTGTGTCACACTGCTGAATGCAAAAAGCGCCGAATGGCGGCATCTGCGGTGTGGCTTGTTCTGCTTTTGCCGGAGAGCAATGCGAAGTGAATGACGCGATCCCCCGCCCTCAATCAAAACCTCAAAAAGCAGCCACACCGCTGCTGGAAGTGCGTAACCTGACGAAGTCGTTCGACGGTCAGGCCGCCGTTGATGATGTCAGTCTGACTATTTATAAAGGCGAAATTTTTGCGCTGCTGGGGGCATCCGGCTGTGGGAAATCCACGCTGCTGCGTATGCTGGCAGGTTTTGAGCTCCCCACGCAGGGGCAGATTTTTCTGGATGGTCAGGATTTATCATTGGTGCCGCCTTACCAGCGTCCCATCAATATGATGTTCCAGTCTTACGCGCTGTTCCCACACATGACGGTGGAAAAGAATATCGCGTTTGGTCTGAAACAGGACAAACTGCCGCGTGCAGAAATCAAAGATCGTGTGGAAGAGATGTTGTCGCTGGTGCACATGCAAGAGTTCGCCAATCGTAAACCGCATCAGCTTTCTGGCGGTCAACGCCAGCGTGTTGCGCTGGCTCGTAGTCTGGCGAAGCGCCCTAAACTGCTGCTGCTTGACGAACCGATGGGCGCGCTGGACAAAAAATTGCGCGACCGCATGCAGCTTGAAGTCGTCGATATTCTGGAGCGTGTGGGCGCGACCTGCGTGATGGTAACGCACGATCAGGAAGAAGCCATGACGATGGCAGGCCGTATTGCCATTATGAATCGCGGTAAGTTCGTACAAATTGGCGAGCCGGAAGAGATTTATGAGCATCCGAACACGCGTTTCAGCGCGGAGTTCATCGGCTCAGTCAATATGTTTGAAGGGATCTTGCAGGAACGTCAGGACGATGCGCTGATCATCAAAAGCCCTGGACTCGTGCATCCGCTGAAGGTGGATTCGGATGTCTCGGTGGTCGATGGCGTTCCGGTCTACATCGCGTTGCGTCCTGAGAAAATCATGCTGTGCGAAGACGTTCCGGCCGACGGTTGTAACTTCGCGGTAGGGGAAGTGGTGCATATCGCCTATCTGGGCGACCTGTCGATTTACCACGTCAGGCTTAATAGCGGGCAAATCATCAGCGCGCAGTTACAAAATGCCTACCGCTATCGCAAAGGCACACCGACCTGGGGAGATGAGGTTCGGCTGTGTTGGGATGCCGATAGCTGTGTGGTTCTGACGGTGTAGCGAGGAAGAATGTCATGACTTTATTTCCCGAACATAACACGGCGGAACCACCGGGCAAGGCCAGACTCTGGCTCCGTGTACTGATGGCGCGCTGGCGTCAAAAACACGGGCGTAAGCTGGTCATCGCGCTGCCATATCTGTGGCTGCTGCTGCTGTTCATGCTGCCGTTCCTGATCGTGTTCAAAATCAGTCTTGCAGAGATGGCGCGGGCGATCCCGCCGTATACCGATCTGGTCTCGTGGCTGGACGGCAAGCTGGATATTTCCCTGAACCTTGGGAACTACCTGCATTTGTTGGACGATCCGCTGTATTTCGATGCCTATATGCAATCGCTTCAGGTTGCTGCCGTGTCGACGCTGTGCTGCCTGCTTATCGGTTACCCGCTGGCCTGGGCAGTGGCGCACAGTAAACCGTCAACGCGTAATATCCTGTTGTTGCTGGTGATTCTTCCGTCGTGGACGTCATTCCTGATTCGCGTCTATGCCTGGATGGGGATTCTGAAAAATAACGGTATCCTGAATAACTTCCTGCTGTGGCTGGGCGTGATCGATGAACCGCTGGTTATTCTGCATACCAATTTGGCGGTGTATATCGGCGTCGTGTATTCCTATCTGCCGTTTATGGTGCTGCCGATCTATACCGCGCTGATGCGTCTGGACTATTCGTTAGTGGAAGCGTCGTTGGATCTCGGAGCGCGACCGCTGAAAACCTTCTTCAGCGTGATCGTCCCCTTAACGAAAGGGGGAATCATTGCGGGCTCGATGCTGGTCTTTATCCCTGCAGTGGGAGAGTACGTGATTCCAGAACTGCTCGGCGGGCCGGACAGCATCATGATTGGCCGTATTCTGTGGCAGGAATTCTTCAATAACCGCGATTGGCCAGTGGCATCTGCCGTTGCCGTCGTCATGCTGTTGCTGTTGATTATGCCGATTATCTGGTTCCACAAACATCAGAGCAAAACGGCGGAGGGTGAGGCGTGAATAATTTACCTGTTGTTCGCTCACCGTGGCGTATTGTGATTTTGGTATTGTGCTTTACGTTCCTCTATGCGCCGATGCTGATGCTGGTGATCTACTCGTTCAACAGCTCCAAGCTGGTGACCGTATGGGCTGGCTGGTCGGCACGTTGGTACGTCGAACTGTTCCACAATACGGCGATGATCAGCGCGGTGCTCCTGAGCCTGACGATTGCTGCCGCCTCGGCCACGATGGCTGTGATTCTTGGCACGATCGCCGCCGTGGTCATGGTACGTTTTGGCCGTTTCCGCGGTTCCAATGGGTTTGCCTTTATGCTGACAGCGCCGCTGGTTATGCCAGATGTGATTACCGGCCTGTCGCTGCTGTTGCTCTTTGTGGCATTAGGGCATGCGATTGGCTGGCCAGCGGAAAGAGGAATGCTCACCATCTGGCTGGCACACGTTACGTTCTGTACCGCGTATGTCACCGTGGTGATCAGTGCGCGACTGCGTGAGCTTGATCGTTCGATTGAAGAAGCGGCGATGGATCTGGGAGCGAACCCGCTCAAGGTGTTCTTCATTATCACAGTGCCGATGATTGCTCCTGCGCTGCTTTCCGGCTGGCTGCTGGCGTTTACGCTGTCGCTGGACGATCTGGTTATCGCCAGCTTCGTGGCAGGGCCTGGCTCGACAACGCTGCCAATGCTGGTGTTCTCCAGCGTCAGAATGGGCGTTAATCCACAAATTAACGCATTGGCTTCCCTGATATTGTTAGTCGTTGGTATTATTGGGTTTATCGCCTGGTGGTTTATGGCGAGGGCAGAAAAGCAGCGTTATCGCGATATGCAAAAAGCGAGACGCGGCTGATTCGATCTCTCACCCTAATTTGTTAGCCTAGCGAAGATGACCAGCAACGCCGCCAGAGTATGGGGGCGTTGCTGTTTTGTATGGCAATCAAGTTTTGTATGACTATCAAGTTTTATATTGGCATCAGACGTTATATTGATGCTGTATTTTTGGCGGGTAAATACCGCATGAAGGGAGAGCGTTGAAATTCTGTATATGAAGAAGGAAATAACACAACGCAAAGTTTATGCCCCGGTGCCTGTGATGGTGGCGGGGATTGCGATTATTGCTACCCGCGTTTTGGGGATTTTGCTGCTTGTCTGGGAGCTAGGTTTCAGCGATTTGAGCGGCTGGATTGGCAGCAATGCAGAAGCCTGGGATTCAACACTGGTGCTACTGCTGTCGCTGGTTGTCGTCGGTGTTGAAATTCGCTGTGGTTTTGCCGTTTTGGCCGGAGTGAACTGGGGGCGATGGGGTTATGTGGTCTGTCAGGCCGTCGTGGTGTGTTACCTGCTGCTGGCATCGCTGAGTGAATTTATGCCGGCGATATTCCATATCTCAGGAGAAAACAACGCTGCCGTGCTGCATCAGCTCCTGCTGCAAAAGATCCCAGATCTTCTGGTGATTGTTTTACTGTTTCTGCCACGACGCAGTAAGCGTTTTTTTATGCGTCAGAAATAGACATTTCTCTCTTATGAGCCACTCTGGATGAAGGCGTCGCCCATAAATCGGCAAAAGGTCGCAGGGTGACGCCGTCAGGGTGATATAATCCTCGCATTCCGTATTATTTTAATAGTTAGATTTTTATGCATTGTGCCCGCTACAGCACGGGAACCTGTCGTTCCTGCCAATGGCTGGAAAAAGCCTACCCGCAGCAATTGTCTGATAAGCAGCAGCATCTTGAAGGTTTGCTGCAACCGCATGCCGTGCAGTGCTGGTTGCCCGTGCAGCCTTCTGCCCAGTCTGCCTTTCGTAATAAAGCCAAAATGGTGGTGAGCGGCAGCGTGGAACGCCCGCTGCTGGGAATGCTACATCGTGATGGAACAGCGGTGGATCTCTGCGATTGTCCACTTTATCCCTCCACCTTCGCACTGATTTTCGACGTGCTTAAAGTCTTCATCGCTCGTGCGGGGCTGACGCCTTATAACGTGGCTCGACGCCGTGGGGAGCTGAAATACCTGCTGCTGACGGAAAGTACGCAGCACGGTACATTCATGCTGCGCTTTGTCTTACGCTCGGAAACCAAGCTGGCACAGCTGCGTGCCGCATTGCCCTGGCTACAGCAGCAGTTGCCACAGCTTGAGGTGATATCCGTCAATATTCAGCCCGTGCATCAGGCGATTATGGAAGGGAAAACGGAGATTATCCTGAGTGACGCTGTCGCGCTGGCTGAACAATTTAATCAGGTGCCGTTGTATATCCGTCCGCAAAGCTTTTTCCAGACGAACCCGCAGGTGGCAGCCGCGCTGTATGCGACGGCTCGCGATTGGGTGGCAGAGCTGAATATTACCAGTATGTGGGATCTGTTTTGCGGGGTAGGGGGTTTTGGCCTGCACTGTGCATCATCGGAGATGCGTCTGACGGGGATTGAAATCAGCGCCGAGGCGATAGCCTGCGCGCGTCGCTCTGCGGAACAGTTAGGGTTGAAGCAGGTAGAGTTTCAGGCGCTGGATTCTACACAGTTCGCGACCGCTAAAGCGGAAATTCCAGATCTGGTATTAGTCAACCCACCACGCCGTGGTATCGGCAGCGAACTGTGCGCCTACCTGAGCCGCATGGCACCGGACTATATTCTCTATTCCAGCTGTAACGCTGAAAGCATGGCGAAAGACATGACGGAATTGGCGAATTATCGCGCGCTACGCGTACAGCTATTCGACATGTTCCCGCACACGGCACATTACGAAGTGCTGACGTTATTGAAACGCGCTTGATAAGCGATAACTATATGTAATAAAAAATATCTTGGTGGCAATTTACTACGTTGTTGTATCCATGTTCGACAGTATGAAAGTTTCGGGCGTGTCAATTCTGGTGCTTTTCTATGATTTCCTCACACGCCCGACAAGGAGCGCTCAATTGCCGCAGCTCCTTGACCACTGGCTTTCGGCGCGAATTGCGCCGCTGCGCGGTGCCTTCGGCGATCGTTCCCGCTTTTCGAGCCGCCAGTGACGCGTTCCCGACGCGGCACTGTCTTTCGCGGCGTCCTGCCGCTCACTCGACGGTAACGATCACCTCAGCGCAATTTTTTACTCCTGGACGACAAAAAAGCGGCGTTATATGCATGATTTCATACGATACCGCACCGCGCAGATCGAACCTTATTGCGGGAACCACTTGTCGTTGATGGTTTTATAAGTGCCGTCCGCTTTGATGGCGTCCAGCGCTTTATTCAGTTTCTCCAACAGCGCCTTGTCATCAGGACGAACGGCGATGCCCAGTCCGGTGCCGAAGTATTCCGCGTCAGTCACATGTTCGCCAACCGTTGTCAGTTCAGGGCTCGTCTTGATCCACTCGTTGACGACAGCGGTATCACCGAATACACCATCGATACGGCCATTTTTCAGATCCAGAACCGCGTTCTGGTAGCTGTCATAAGAAACGGTTTGCACTTCCGGGTGCTTATCATGCATGTATTTCTGGTGCGTCGTGCCGTTTTCCATACCAATGCGTTTGCCCTTCATCGCGGCAAAGTCGCTGAATTTCCCTTTTTGCGCGATAACCACGGCTGAGTTGGCATAGTAAGGCTGCGTGAACGCGACCTGCTTGCTGCGCTCAGGCGTGATGTCCATACCAGAAATCACGGCGTCATAGCGACGGAATTTCAGCGCAGGGATCAGGCTGTCAAACGCCTGATTGGTGAACGTACAGGTCGCCTGCATTTGCTTACACAACGCTTTCGCCAGATCCATATCGAAACCGACGATTTCGTTGCTGGCATCCAGTGACTCAAATGGCGGGTAGGTAGCTGATGATGCAAAACGTATGGTGTCTGCGGCGGTGGCGCTGAAAGCGATTCCTGCCAGTAACGTGGCGAGCACTAATTTTTTCATTACCTACTCCTGTCTGTTTTTCTTATAGTGCATACCCGTCATACTTCAAGTTGCATGTGCGTTGGCTGCGTTCACGCACCCGAATCACTTACTCAAGTAAGCTCATCGGGATGCCTTCTCTTGCCGCCTTCCTGAAACTCGAATTATTTAGGGTATGAATATATGTGCGGAAGGGTTCCGACGTCATGGCGATTACCATGCCATTAATTGAATTTATATGCAATTAAAATGATTAATAAGTCGATTTATTGCATGTTTTTACGTCAGCAGGCCATAAAAAAGCAGGCTATCAAAGCCTGCTTTCTAAGTGGATACATGCAATAAGCATTAATTGCGGCGTTCGAATGCCAGCGAACGACGCTCAACCCAGCGCATCAGTAGTGTCAGTAACCCGTTGACGCACAGGTAGATAATCCCTGCGGCACCAAACACCATCACATCATACGTCCGGCCGTACATCAGTTGGCTGTAGCCCATCACTTCCATCAGCGTGATGGTGTAAGCCAGTGAGGTACTCTTAAACACCAGCACCACTTCATTTGAATAAGAAGACAGCGCACGTTTAAACGCAAATGGCAGCAAAATACGTAATGTCTGCTTCTGATCCATGCCCAACGCGGCACAGGATTGCCACTGTCCGGCAGGAATCGCTTTTACCGCACCATAGAACAGCTGCGTAGTATAAGCCGCGCTATTGAGCGCCAGTGCCACCATCGCACACAGCCAAGGCTGTGAAAGCAGGTTCCACAGCCAGGGGATTTGCTGGATAGAGGTAAATTGCCCAGGGCCGTAGTAAATCAGGAAGATTTGCACCAGCAGCGGCGTACCGGTAAACAGCGTAATGTAGCCTTTCGCCAACAGCGAGATGACCGGTGTTTTGAGCGTCAGTACCACAGTCAACAGCAGCGATAACACCAGCGCCACGACGATGGAGACCGCCGTTAAGGTCAGGCTGGTGTGCAGGCCTTTTACAAGCTCAGGTAAATAAGCGAGCATCAGGAAGGCCTCCGCTCAAAACGCGTGGTGCGCAGTTCAATGCGTTTCAGCACGTACTGACTTAACAACGTAATAATTAAATAGATCGCCGCCGCGACAACGTACCAGGTAAAGGGCTCCTGCGTCCGTGTCGCAATGCTTTTGGTTTGCAGCATCAAATCGTTCACGCTGATCAGCGACACCAGCGCGGTATCTTTCAGCAATACCAGCCACTGATTGCCTAATCCCGGCAGGGCGTGACGCCACATCTGCGGCATGATCAAACGGAAAAATATCGCGGATTTACTGAGTCCCAGCGCCTGACCCGATTCCCATTGCCCTTGCGGGACGGCTTTCAGTGCGCCGCGCAGCGTTTGGGAGGCGTAGGCGGCATACAGCAACGCCAGCGCAATCACGCCGCACAGGAAGGGGCTGATTTCAAACATGCCGATATCCAGTTTTACCGGAATCTGCACGATGAAGAGATTCAGGGTAAATCCGTCTGCCAGCATCATCAACAGCTGAGAAGAGCCGAAATAGATGAACAGCACGACCAGAATTTCTGGCAGGCCGCGCAACAGCGTCACGACAGCGGTTCCCGTCCAGCTAACGGCTTTCCAGCGGACAGTTTCCCAAACGGCAAACAGCATCGCCAGCACGAGGCCGAGCACCAGTGCACAAACGGCAAGGCCGACGGTCATCCCGGCGGCGCTTGCAAGAGGTTGAAATTCAATCATTGAGCGTCAGATTACTGCTGGAACCATTTTTTGTAGATGGTCTCGTAAGTGCCATCCTGCTTGATTTTGTTGAGCGCAGTGTCGAATTTTTTCAGCAGCTCATCGTTGTTCTGGCGCACGGCGATGCCCAGACCGATACCGAAGTAACCTTTATCCGTCACTTTCTGACCCACTGTTGCCAGCGCATCGTTCTGCTTCAGCCATTCGTTAACCACGGCGGTGTCACCGAACACGGCATCCAGACGACCATTTTTCAGGTCCAGCACGGCATTCTGGTAGCTGTCGTAAGGCACGGTTTTGATATCGCTATGCTTTTCCATCAGGTATTTCTGGTGGGTGGTGCCATTCTGTACGCCAACGCGTTTGCCTGTCAGCGCGGCGATATCGGCAACTTTCCCTTTCTGAGCAATAAACTGAGCAGAGTTGTCATAGTAAGGCTGGGTGAACGACACCTGCTGCTGACGCTCAGGGGTAATGTCCATTCCCGCGATGACAGCTTCGAAACGACGGAATTTCAGGCCAGGGATCAGGCTGTCGAAAGCCTGATTGCTGAACGTGCAGGTTGCCTGCATTTCTTTGCACAGCGCATTGGCCAGATCGATATCAAAACCCTGGATTTGGTTATTGGCATCGACAAATTCGAACGGAGGGTAGGAGGCTTCGGTTGCGAAACGGATGGTATCTGCGGCGTTAGCAGAGACGGCACCGACGGCGAATAAGGCTGCAACAATCAATTTTTTCATTATCATTTTCCTGATAGTAATCAATGTGACAAATAACCAGCGAATTCAGGCGTCTGCGGCTGGGTAAAGTGCGTCGCATCCCCTTGTTCAACGATGCGGCCGTTTTCCATATACACCACACGGCTTGCCGTTTTACGGGCAAATTCAACTTCGTGGGTCACAATCACCTGCGTAATGCCAGTTTCTGCCAATTCACGGATGATGTTGACGACCTGAGCGGTAATTTCTGGATCCAGCGCGGCAGTAGGTTCATCAAACAATAGAACCTGCGGTTCCATCATCAGCGCACGGGCAATCGCGACACGCTGTTGCTGTCCGCCAGAAAGATGAAGAGGGAAGCGATCGGCAAAGTCATTAAGGCGCAGACGTGTCAGCAGTTTATCTGCTCGCGCTTTCGCTTCTTCCTTACTCAGCCCCAGCACGCGGCAGGGCGCTTCGATCAGGTTTTGCACTACAGTCAGATGCGGCCACAAATTATATTGCTGGAACACCATCCCGACATTCTGACGCAATTCACGGATCGCGCTGTCGGATGGCGTGCGCTGAAAATCAAACTGATTACCGGCGATGGAAAGCTTGCCAGAACGTGGCATTTCCAACAGATTAAGAACGCGTATCAGCGAGCTCTTTCCCGCGCCGCTGGGACCAAGAAGAACCAGCGTTTCACCCGCAGGACAATCGAGGGTGATATCAAATAGCGCCTGGTATGTGCCGTAGAAACAGTTAATGCCGTTTAGTTGAATACTCATGCGTAAGAATTGAATAGACATTGATGCGGCGAATGTTAACGTCGGCAGAATAGTTATGCAATCACCGTGGGTTAAAATTTGCCAATAAGCGATTTGTTGGTTAAATAATAGCACAAAATAGTGACTTACGGCTGAGCACGTGCTTTCTCATCGCGATGCCAGCAGAGCCGCGCCCTATATAGCCAATAGCAGTGAAAGGAGACGACATGCAATTATCCACTACGCCGAATCTGGAAGGCTTCACCATTACTGAATATTGTGGCGTCGTGACCGGCGAAGCCATTCTGGGCGCGAACATCTTCCGTGACTTTTTTGCCAGTATCCGCGATGTCGTCGGCGGCCGTTCCGGTGCCTATGAGAAAGAGCTGCGTAAGGCGCGGCAGATTGCGTTCAAAGAGTTACAGGAGCAAGCCGAAGATTTAGGGGCGAATGCCGTGGTAGGCATCGATCTTGACTATGAAACCGTTGGGAAGGACGGCAGCATGCTGATGGTGACCGTTAGCGGTACCGCAGTAAAGGTTCGCCGCTAGTGGCTTATAGTCGTCATACTTCAAGTTGCCAGAGACGGTGTGAAAAAGCGGTGGGACAACGATGTTGAAATGGATGGTCTGCATAGCGCTGGGGCTGTTGGCAGGTTGCCAGTCAGCCTCCTCGTTGAAAGAACAGAATAATTATGTGCTGGAGACCGCATTGCAGTCGCGAGCGCAGGAGTCTCGTATCCGCTTTCTGGTGATTCATTATACGGCGGAAGACTTTGCCACCTCGCTGAATATTCTGACGGATGATCACGTCAGCGCGCATTATCTGGTTCCAGCACATCCACCTTTGCAGCACGGTAAGCCACTTGCCTGGCAACTGGTGCCGGAATCTCAGGCTGCCTGGCATGCGGGAGCCAGTAGTTGGCGTGGGTTTAGTCGGCTGAATAATTCGTCGATTGGCATTGAGATCGAAAACGCGGGCTATCAGCGCACGCTAACCGGCTATACGTGGGAACCGTTTACCGCCTCGCAAATTCAGCTCGTGACCGCGATCGCCCGCGATATCGTTGATCGCTATCAGATTGCGCCGCAGAACGTGGTGGCGCACAGCGATATCGCCCCACAGCGCAAACAAGACCCCGGGCCACTCTTCCCGTGGAAAGCGCTTGCGCAAGCGGGAGTGGGGGCCTGGCCGGATGCGCAGCGGGTAGCATTCTATTTGAATGGACGTTTGCCGTTGCAGCCAGTGGATGAAGCGGTTCTGCTGGAAAAGCTGGGGCGTTATGGCTACTCGGTGCAGGACACGATGGCCGCGCGTGAGAAGCGGCAGGTGATTGCCGCTTTCCAAATGCATTTCCGCCCCGAGAACTATCAAGGCCAGCCGGATGCGCAGAGTGAAGCGATTGTCGACGCGCTGCTGGAGAAATACGGCAGCCGCTAAACCGTTTCCTTTTCTGCCAGTTTCGCAATACGCGCCGCCATACCACGGAAGATAAACAGATGAGCAGGCATCATCAGGAACCAGTAAACCAGCCCGTTGAACCCGGAAGGGTGCCAGCGGGCGCGGACGTCCACGGTTCGGTGAGTGCCTTTATCCGTGATAGTAAAGTTGAGTTTCCCCAGCCCCGGTGCTTTCATGCCGAATAGCAGCACCAGCTGACGCTGTGGCTTGATCGAGATAACCTTCCAGCCGTCAATCTTGTCGCCCACTTCCAGCGTTGGACGCTCGGGGCGTCCATAAGTCACGCCGTTACCGCAGAGATCGTCCAGCCGGGCGCGGATGTTCCACAGTGTATTCGCGTAAAAATAGCCTTCCTTCCCGCCGACTTGCTGGATGACCTGCCAGAGCGCCTGACTGGACGCGGGCGTCTCCATCGTATGGCCCGCCTGTTTAGGGTAAAAGCCGTAATTCGGCTTCCAGCGCGCGCGCACCTCGGTGTCATCGCCCCAGTCCGCCTGCTGTACGCTCTCCATTTCGCTTTGCAGCGTGAGGCGCACGGCGTCATCAAAGCTCATTAGCGTTTGTGGGATTAATGCTTGCAATTCGCGGCCATCGGCCTGTAAGTCGTGTTTTAGCCCCTGAATTAGGGCGCGGGCGATGGAGGGAGGAACCGAGGTCACCAGATGCAAGAACCAAACAGACACCAGATGCGTCGGCATGGGAACGGGAATCAGCAACCGGCGCTTGCCGCTGATCTGAATGAAACGCTCGAACATGGTCTGGTAGCTGATGTATTCGGGGCCTGCGGCATCCATGATGCGGTTTTCTGTCGCGGGGTGCTGTGCGATGCCGATCAAATACACCAGCAGGTTTTCCAGCGCTATAGGGGACGATTTAGAGCGCACCCAGCGCGGCGGCGTCAGTATCGGCAGGTTATAGACCATATCGCGCATGATCTCGAACGCCGCCGAACCGGTCCCGATAATAATGCCCGCACGCAGCTCTGTGACGGGAATACCGCTGCTGCGTAAAATATCGCCCGTGATCTGGCGTGCCTGCATGTGCGGTGAGGTATCGTCTTTCGCCTGAAGCGACCCCAGATAAATAATCTGTTTTACGTTGCTGGAGGTTAGTGCCAGCAGCAGATTCATGGCGGTCATCCGTTCTCTTGCGACGAAGTCCGCGCCGTCGCCCATGCTGTGCACCAGATAATAGAGCGTTTCCGCGCCCCACAGGCCATCAGGCAAACTTTCTGGCTTAGCGAGATCAACCTGTTGGCAGTCGACGCCCGGCCAATGCCGCGACGCGAGGGATTCGATATTCCGACCGGCAGCGATGACTCGGTTGCCTTGTTTGCTCAAGCGCTCGGTTAAATGGCGGCCAATGTAGCCAGTTGCGCCCAGAATCAGGATCGGGGCTGAGGGGGATGTCATGTGCCAGTGGCTCCACAGCAAAATATAACCATGGCTTACTATAATCGGGAAAGGGCAAATCGGGAAAAGACAAATCAGGAAAAGACAAATCGGCAAAAGATGAATGGGGAAAGGGCAAAAGCGATGAAAACTATGGCGTTAATACTCGCCTGAAACCCAGCGTCATTTAACATGACCTACCTGCCCGATAGCCGAGGCTACCAGGCAGAAGGGGGTAAAACGCGGGTATATCAGGCCAGAACGGTGTCGCCTTGCAACTGGCAACTACAGGCCAAAACATAGCCCTGTTCGATCTCGGCTGGTGTTAGCGTCATGGTACTGCTGGTGGTGTAATTACCGGATAGCACGCGGGTTTTACAGCTCCCGCAAACACCGGCGCGGCAGGCGGCGACAACTGGCACCTTATTGGCTTCCAGTGCGGCCAGCAGACTGATGCCTACCGGAACGCGCAGATTTTTCAGCGGACGACTGATGGTCAGCGTGAGCTGATCGGCATCGTCATCCAGTGCTTCATCTGCCGGGCGGAACTGTTCTTTGAAGATGCGGTTTGAGGCAACGCCAAGCTGCTGACTCAATGTTTCAATCTGGTTCATGTACGGTGCCGGGCCGCAGGTCATCACGGTGCGGCTGGCGATATCCGGCACGTGTTCGACCAGCAGGTCGCCGCTGATACGTCCCGAAAGGAAACCGGGCGCAGCGTCAAACTCTGCCATCAGCGTCAGATGCAACTGCTGCGGATAACGCTGCACCAGATCCTGCCATTCTTTGGCGAAGATCACCTGCAGCGGATTGCGCACGTTGAAAATAACGTGGATATCGGTTTGCGGTTTATTTGCCAGCAGCCAACGGCACATCGACATAATCGGCGTGACGCCACAGCCTGCTGCCGCCATCAGGTAGCGATCGCTGACCGCGTTGGCGCAGGTAAACTCGCCCTGTGCATCGGACAGCCACAGATAATCACCGACTTTCAGCGCTTGGGTCAGCCAGCGGGAACCGACACCGTCGTCGAGTCTTCTTACCGTCAAGGTAATAAAACGGCTGAGGCCCGGTGAAGAAGAAATCGTATAAGCCCGTAGCGTCTCCGCGCTGTTGGCAATGCTGACTAACGCATACTGACCCGGCTGATACGGATAAAAATCATGATTAACCAGTGAAATCGTCCAGACATCAGGCGTTTCCTGAGTAATCGAATGTACCTGCATGCGGTTAGAACACAGCGGTGTCGGCCCAATCTGTAGTGCGGGCATGGTCATAATCAATCTCCATAACAAACGGGTACGGTGAAGCGTGTAAAACTGGCGGCCCATAAAACAGTGGGCTTAGCGTGAGGCATCAATGCCGATACCTCACGCTGCATGACGAGGAACGCGCTCCTCCGTCCGCATTGATTCATCAAGCGGCCAGAATGGTGTTCATGTCCTGTTCAACGGTGGTAATCGCTCGCATACCGAATTTGTCGTTCAGGATGGCAAGCAGGTTGTCCGTCAGGAAGCCCGGTGCCGTTGGCCCGGTGTAGATATTCTTCACGCCGAGGGACAGCAGGGTGAGCAGGATGACAATCGCTTTCTGTTCAAACCAGGACAGCACCAGACTCAGCGGCAGATCGTTCACGCCACAGCCCAGTTTCTCCGCCAGCTTAACGGCCAGAATAATGGCCGCGTAGGCGTCATTACATTGGCCGACATCCAGCAGACGCGGCAGGCCTTCCAGCGTACCGAAGTCCAGTTTGTTGAAACGGTATTTACCGCAGGCCAGCGTCATGATCAGGCAATCTTGCGGAACGTTTAGCGTAAAGTCCGTGAAGTAGCTACGTTCTTCACGGCTACCGTCACATCCGCCAACCAGGAAGACGTGGCGCAGTTTTTTCTGTGCAACCAGATCGATGACGGTATCCGCAGCGCTCAACAGCGTTTCACGACCAAATCCGACGGTGATCATGTGCTCGATTTCGCTGTATGGGAAACCAGCCAGACCCTGTGCCTGTTCGATAACCGGGCTGAAATCGTCGCCTTCCAGGTGGTTCACGCCCGGCCAGCCTACGATGCTACGCGTCCAGATGCGGTCGCCGTAGTTACCTACGTTTGGATCGATAATACAGTTGGAGGTCATGACGATTGCGCCAGGGAATTTGGCAAACTCAGTCTGCTGGTTCTGCCAGCCGCTGCCGTAGTTGCCCGCCAGATGCTTGAATTTTTTCAGCTCTGGGTAACCGTGTGCAGGCAGCATTTCGCCGTGGGTATAAATATTCACGCCGGTGCCTTCGGTTTGCTCGAGCAGCATGCGCAGATCTTTCAGATCATGACCTGAAATCAGAATCGCTTTACCCGCAATTGGGCGGACGTTGACGGAAGTCGGCTGTGGATGGCCGTAAGCATGGGTCTCGCCATGGTCAAGGATCGCCATAACGTTGAAGTTCATTTTACCGATGCCCATTGCGTTGTTCAGCAGGGTGTCAACATCGGATGGCTGTGTGCCCAGCCATGCCATGAAAGCATGATATTCGGCATAGATCGCGTTGTCATACTGACCGAGAACGTGGGCGTGCTCCATATAAGCTGCCGCACCTTTCAGGCCGTAAAGGTTGAGCATGCGCAAGCCGTGAACGTCGTCACCAACGCTGGCTTTATCGCTGTCCAGCGCAAAGTCTGCCGCCTGTTGCAGTAAGGTCGGAATATCGTTACCAGCCAGTTGCAGGGCTGCCATTGGGTGATCGACGGTCACGGTGGCATCGTGCAGACGGCAGCGAACAGCCAATGACTCGCGCAGTGTAATGGCTTCCTGTGCGTAGCCAATAATGCGCTGAGAATCGAAGTTAACGTTGGTCAACGTAGAGAAGAAGGCGCGTGGCGCAAAGCTGTCGACATCGTGATCGATGATATCCAACTCGCGCGCTTTCAGCGCCCAAGCAGAAAGCCCTTGCAGCACAGCGACCAGCAGGTCTTGCAGGTCGGAGGTTTCTGCGGTTTTGCCGCACATGCCCTGCGCGTAAGAGCAGCCGTTTCCAACAGGGGTACGAATCGTTTGTTCACATTGCACACAAAACATAATGACTTCCTTTTTTAAGTTGCATTTAAAATGCTTGTTTTAAAGCATAGTGTTAGCCGAGGCAGGTAAAAAGGCTTTTTTACTGCAACTTTAGGTAAATTTGATTTAGCGCAAGTTTGGTGATGGGCAATGAAAATCACTCTCAATCACAGCCCATAAACGAGGGGGAAAACGGTGTTCAGTGTGCGCTTATGAAGAAAATAACGCCATCAATATGGGAGCCGCGAGGCTTAATAAGAAACCATGTACGATGGCAGCAGGCACGACATCGATACCCGCGCAGCGGTACCAGATAGCCAATGATGAGCGGTAATAAAATAATTAATAATCCTGAATACATCACAGAATTGATGTCCTTACGCGAGAAAAACGGCGCTAACCCGTATTTTAGGATTGGCAGGGGCCCGTCGTTAAACCATGAGGCTTTTCTTCTTCAGTTCTACCCCGATAGGCATCGACACAGCGGAAAGACAAACCGTGCGTTCGTTGACAACATCGTAGGATTCATCGGCTACACTTGGCGGGAAGAAAAACGATAATCTATTAAAATTAAACAAATTATCGAAGTGAGTAAAGCGCTGTCTGGCAGGATATTCTATACACTGAGCATTTTTGCAGCAGAAACTCGCAGGCAGCTGCTACAGGAGAGAAAGATGCATCTGGAAAGTATTGAAATCCTGGGATTTCGGGGAATCAATCGTCTGTCGCTGACGCTGGACGAGAACAACGTACTGATTGGTGAGAACGCCTGGGGGAAATCAAGCCTGCTGGATGCGCTCTCGCTGCTGCTGGCACCGACGTTGCCGCTTTACCATTTTGATATGCAGGATTTTCACTTCACGCCGGGAGATGAAAATAGTCGGGAAAAGCATCTTCAGGTTATTTTCACGTTTTGCGAGACGGCACCTGGCCATCATTTATCCCCTCGCTACCGTTCGCTTAGCCCCGTGTGGGTGGAGGGCGAAGCGTCGCTATACCGCGTTTTTTATCGGTTAGAAGGTGAGGTCGACGAAAGCCAGTCGGTCTTCACCTGGCGTAGCTTTCTGGACGCTGACGGGCACCCGATACCACTGGATGATATTGATGAACTGGCCAGAGAAATTATCCGCCTGCATCCGGTACTGCGGCTGCGTGATGCGCGTTTTATGCGGCGTTTGCGCTCCGGGACGCTGGCCGCGACGTTAGATAACAGCAATGAAAAGCTGGCTCAGCAGTTTGAGCAACTGATGCGCGAGCTGGTGCAAAATCCGCAGAAGCTGACGGATAAAGAGCTGCGTCAGGGTCTGGTGGCGATGCGGCAACTGCTGGAGCACTATTTTTCCGAGCAGAACGCCACGGGTAATGACCGGCGCCATCATCGGCATGCGCGAACGCATAACGGTAAATCGTGGCGATCGCTGGAT
Organism: Pectobacterium sp. HCp5_1; assembly: GCF_032905925.1. NCBI lineage: Bacteria > Pseudomonadati > Pseudomonadota > Gammaproteobacteria > Enterobacterales > Pectobacteriaceae > Pectobacterium > Pectobacterium sp. HCp5_1. The sequence goes on along the minus strand of NZ_JAUMIO010000001.1, from coordinate 256,227 downwards.
AACATCAATCGCCTGATTGCTGACCCGAATAGCCGCAGTCGCCGGATTATCCTGCTGGAATTGTTTTCTACGCTGCTACAGGCGAAAGGGTCGGTGGCGTTGGATCCCCATGCGCGTCCGCTCTTGTTGATTGAAGACCCGGAAACCCGGCTGCACCCGATTATGCTATCCGTCGCCTGGGGGCTTTTGGTGCAGTTGCCACTCCAAAAGGTCACAACAACGAATTCGGGCGAGCTGCTGTCGCTGGTGCCGATGGAGCAGGTGTGTCGTCTGGTGCGGGAATCCTCACGGGTGGCGACATACCGTATTGGTCGTCAGGGTATGAGTGCTGAAGATAGCCGACGCATTGCGTTTCACATTCGTATGAATCGACCCGCGTCACTCTTTGCCCGCTGCTGGCTGCTGGTGGAAGGGGAAACCGAAGTTTGGATGCTGAATGAACTGGCGCGCCAATGTGGACATCATTTTGAGGCGGAAGGGGTGAAAGTGATTGAATTTGCCCAGTCCGGGCTCCGGCCATTGCTGAGGTTCGCACGTCGTATGGGGATTGAATGGCATGTGCTGGTCGATGGCGACGATGCGGGGAAAAAGTATGCCGCGACGGCGAAAAGCATGTTAACCGTACAGGACGAGAGCGAGCGCGATCATTTGACCGTCTTGCCCGCATCGGACATGGAACACTACATGTACCGTGAGGGATTCAGTCACGTTTATCACCGCATCGCGCAGTTGCCGGAAAAAGTGCCGCTCTCGATGCATAAAATCATCATCAAGGCTATTCATCGGTCGTCCAAGCCAGACCTGGCGATTGAAGTCGCGATGGAAGCCGCAGCGATGGGTAGCGAGGCAATCCCACCGCTTATCCGCAGCATGTTCTCCCGCGTGCTGTGGCTGGCCCGTGGGCGGGCGGATTAGTGCGATACATATAAAAAAATGCCGTTCGATATAACGAACGGCATTTGTCGCATTATAGTCATTTTACGGTTTAGCGTAGCGTGTTCTGAGTAGACATGTAGGGTGTAGCAGGGGTCAGGATGCGGCCTCGGCGACTTGCGGGACGATCAGGCAGGCATGATTGCCTTTCGGCCCTTGATGAACATCAAACCTGACAACTTGTCCGGCTTTCAGAGTCCGGTAGCCATCCATTTGAATGGTTGAGTAGTGCGCGAAGATATCGTCACCGCCCCCTTCTGGACAGATAAAACCAAACCCTTTGGCATTATTGAACCATTTAACAGTACCTGTCTCCATGCATTGACATCCTTCGCAAGAGTATTCTTTTCAGTAAGGTGTGGTTATTTGGTTACTACGAATACGAATTGATTAAAACCCCATCAATTCATCCGTACACTTTAGTGAAATCGATCCCGACGTCAAGCGATCCACCGCGTGGTGAGGAGGGCAGTTTGTCAAAGTTTGATGCAGATAACGCTATTGATGAACCCACGATCGCGTTGCGTAATCAAGATATCGGTTACAGACCTTGAATTTTGCTTTCCGGGAACCATTTAATCCCTCAGGTGGTAAAATAAAAAGCAGACGTGCTACTGTAAATGTAGAGATACCCGTCATCTTTCAAGTCGCAGGCGCTTACTTCCTGCTTCTCGGATCTATTAGGAATAAACAGACCAATGTCGTGAGTCGCGATATTCGTTACATGATGTGGATAGAGAATGGGAAACAACAGTACGTGGTCACAATCTGAGAACCTGACCGCCGATAAACAGAAAGAAAAATTGCAGCCGCCTTCCATGTATAACGTGGTGTTGAATAACGATGATTACACCCCGATGGAATTTGTTATTGACGTTCTGCAAAAGTTCTTTTCTTATGATATTGAACGTGCCACACAGCTTATGTTAACCGTGCATTATCAGGGTAAAGCGATTTGTGGCGTATTCAGCGCTGAAGTGGCTGAGACCAAGGTCGTACAAGTTAATCGTTATGCCAGAGAAAATGAGCACCCGCTGCTCTGTACGCTGGAAAAAGCCTGAAGTCAGGCGATTTATTGGGAGAGGTGCCTATGCTCAATCAAGAACTGGAACTCAGTCTCAACATGGCTTTCGCCAGAGCGCGTGAGCACCGACACGAGTTTATGACCGTGGAGCACCTGCTGTTGGCTCTGCTCAGTAACCCAGCCGCCCGTGAAGCATTGGAAGCTTGCACGGTAGATTTAGCCGCGCTGCGTCAGGAACTGGAAGCGTTCATTGAGCAAACCACACCAACATTACCGCAGAGTGACGACGAGCGCGAAACTCAGCCCACGCTTAGCTTCCAGCGCGTACTCCAACGTGCCGTTTTCCACGTGCAGTCCTCTGGCCGCAGCGAAGTGTCCGGTGCCAACGTATTGGTCGCTATTTTTAGCGAACAGGAATCTCAGGCCGCCTACCTGCTGCGCAAGCATGACGTCAGCCGTCTGGATGTGGTGAACTTTATTTCCCACGGCACGCGTAAAGAAGAATCCGATCAGGCGCCGAACCCTGAAAGTCCCGTCAATGAAGAACAGGCAGGAGGGGAAGATCGTATGGAAAACTTCACCACCAATCTGAATCAACTGGCTCGCGTTGGCGGTATCGATCCGCTCATTGGCCGGGATAAGGAACTGGAGCGTACGATTCAGGTATTGTGCCGTCGCCGTAAAAATAACCCGCTGCTGGTCGGCGAATCTGGCGTCGGTAAAACCGCGATTGCTGAAGGGCTGGCCTGGCGTATTGTGCAGGGCGATGTGCCGGAAGTGATGGCGGAGTGCACGCTGTACTCGCTGGATATCGGCGCGCTGTTGGCAGGCACCAAATACCGCGGTGACTTTGAAAAACGCTTCAAGGCGCTGCTGAAACAGTTGGAACAGGATAAAAACAGCATTCTGTTCATTGATGAAATCCACACGATTATCGGCGCGGGTGCAGCGTCCGGCGGTCAGGTTGATGCGGCTAATCTGATTAAACCGCTGCTTTCCAGCGGCAAGATTCGCGTTATCGGCTCGACCACCTATCAGGAGTTCAGCAATATCTTTGAAAAGGATCGGGCGCTGGCGCGTCGTTTCCAGAAAATCGATATCACTGAACCTAGCGTGGAAGAAACCATACAAATCATTAATGGCCTGAAGCCGAAGTATGAGGCTCACCATGATGTTCGCTATACGTCGAAAGCGGTTCGTGCGGCGGTAGAACTGGCGGTGAAATACATTAATGACCGTCACCTGCCGGATAAAGCGATTGATGTGATCGACGAAGCGGGCGCGCGTAGCCGACTGGTGCCGGTTAGCAAACGTAAGAAAACGGTCAATGTGAGTGACATCGAATCGGTTGTCGCCCGCATCGCCCGTATTCCAGAAAAAACCGTCTCCGCCAGCGATCGTGATGTGCTGAAGAACCTCAGCGATCGCCTGAAAATGCTGGTGTTTGGGCAGGACAAGGCAATCGAAGCGCTGTCCGAATCTATCAAGATGAGTCGTGCAGGGCTGGGTCAGGAGCGTAAACCGGTTGGTTCCTTCCTGTTTGCTGGTCCTACCGGCGTCGGTAAGACGGAAGTGACGTTACAGCTGGCCAAAGCGCTGGATATCGAACTGCTGCGCTTTGATATGTCCGAATACATGGAACGCCATACGGTTAGCCGTTTGATTGGCGCGCCTCCGGGCTATGTGGGCTACGATCAGGGCGGTCTGTTAACGGATGCCGTGATTAAGCATCCTCATGCGGTGCTGCTGTTGGATGAGATCGAAAAAGCGCATCCTGACGTCTTTAACCTGCTGTTGCAGGTGATGGATAACGGTACGCTGACGGACAACAACGGCCGTAAAGCGGATTTCCGCAATGTCATTGTTGTCATGACCACCAACGCAGGCGTGCGGGAAACACAGCGTAAATCCATTGGTATCATCCATCAGGACAATAGCACTGATGCGATGGAAGAGATCAAAAAGGTCTTTACGCCGGAGTTCCGCAACCGTCTGGATGGCATTATCTGGTTCAACCATCTGTCGACTGACGTCATTCAGCAGGTTGTCGATAAGTTTATCGTAGAGCTTCAGGCGCAGCTGGATGCGAAAGGCGTCTCGCTGGAAGTGAGCGATGAAGCGCGCGACTGGCTGGCAGAAAAAGGCTACGACAAAGCAATGGGCGCCCGACCAATGGCACGCCTGATGCAGGAAAGCCTTAAGAAGCCGCTGGCCAACGAGCTGCTGTTTGGTTCGCTGGTGGACGGTGGCTCTGTTACGGTGGAGCTGGATAAAGAGACGCAACAGCTGACATACGGCTTCCAGAGCGCACAGAAACGAAAAGCAGAAAGCGTTAATTAATCAATATCGTGTGTTATCTAAGAGGGATGCTGAGGCATCCCTTTTTTATTGGGTCGCAGACTGATCTTGGTGCGCTATTTTGCATTATGGCCCAGTTAAAAACACGATTCTTGGATCTTTTCGGATAGGCCAAGATTTTGCACAATCATGGCTGCCGAGCTGCCAGCCCTGTTACGCGTTACTCGATATATGGCTGTCTCTCTTCGCCTTAACCCTTTCTCATTTTGGAGTGAACGATGAGCCAACGTCTTGATTACTACAGTAAGTCTCCCGAGGCTGCCAGGAAGTATCTGGAGTTCAATAACATTCTGCACAAGAAACCATTTTTGGCTGAAATAGGCCATCTGGTTACGCTGCGTGCCTCTCAGCTTAACGGCTGTGCATTTTGCGTTGATATGCACGTTAAAGAAGCCAAGATTAATGGGGAGCGCGAACTACGCCTGCATCATGTGGCTGTCTGGCGTGAATCACCGCTTTTTTCCCTGCGTGAGCGTGCTGCACTTGAGTGGACAGAAGTATTGACTCATCTTCCGCCGCACGGCGTACCGGACGAGGTGTTTACGCGCGTTCGCGAACAGCTGTCAGAAGAAGATCTGGCTGACTTATCTTTCATGATTATCGCGATTAATGGCTGGAATCGTTTGGGCGTCGCGTTTCAGGTTGTTCCCGGCTCCGCAGATAAGCTGTACGGTCTGGAAAAAGCCAATCTGAGCTAATTAACGGCCGTGCTGTTCAAGCTCGGCCAGAATCAACGTAGCCAGCTGCTCTGGTTCTGACATTGTGGCGCAGTTGGTGAAACTGGCGAGCAGTGCGTTGTCACCGTTTCCTGATACAGCCCAACGTGATAGCGGCTGAACGGCAATCCCTTGAGCCAGCAAGCGGTCGGCAAGTCGTCGATCGCTTATGCTATCCGGCAGGCGTAACACTAAATGCATGCCGCCGGGCTGCGCGTCGATATGTATGCGATCGCCTAAAATACCCTGTAACGCAGCGATGGTGGCGGCGCGACGTTCTGCATAAAGGCGTCGTGTGCGCTGAATGTGCCTGGCAAAATGGCCTTCAGCAATGAAGCTGGCAACGATAGACTGCGTCATGGTTGGCGATGCGGAAGCGAAGAAAATTCGGCTGATATGTTCAAAGGTGGCAATCTGCGCCTGTGGTACAACCAAATAAGCCAACCGAATCCCCGGAAATAACACCTTGCTGAAGGTGCCCGCATACAGAACCCGCCCATGACGATCCAGACTGGCGAGCGCGGGAAGGGGGCGGCTGACGTAGCGATATTCCCCATCATAATCATCCTCTACTATCCAGGCATTCTGCTCGGTTGCCCACTGCAATAATGCCTGTCGCCGAGGAAGCGACAGCGACATCGACAAGGGGCTTTGATGTGCGGGCGTGACAACGGCCATACTGGCATCATTCGCCAGCGCGATACCGTGCTCCACGTTGAGTCCTTCACGATCGACGGTGACAGGAACCGGACATAACCCAGACTGTGATAGCAACTGGCGAGTAGGGGGATAGCCGGGATCTTCAACCCAGACGCGTTGCTCGGATTTCAGCAAGGCCAGAGTGGTGAGTTGTAAATTGGCGCGCCAACCTGAGGTGATGAATACCTGACTGGCGGTACAGTCAATGCCACGCGCTACTTGCAGGTAAGAGGCGATGGCGTTTCTGAGCGCTGGTAAGCCATAAGGTGCAGGGTAATCCCAATCCGGTAACTGCATGCTGCGAAGATAACGTGCGCCCAGCCGAGCCCATAGTTTGCGCGGAAAGGCGTCAAAAGCGGGAACGCCCATTTGAAAAGGCAACAGTTGCGATGGACGCCACAGTATGTTTTGTTCATCGTCTGGCGCTGAGGGCGATACCGTCGCATCGGTAACGGAAGTTGGCGCTAAGGGTAAATCGGGATTCACCCGCGTTCCTGCTTGCCCACGAGCCTGCAGATAACCTTCGGCAATCAGCAACGAGTAAGCCTGTTCTATCGTTCCGCGTGCGACGCCTAGCTCTTTCGCTAGCATTCGTGCGGAAGGCAGACGGTCACCCGGTGACAATAGGTCTGTGTTGATAGCCCGACGCACGCGTTCGTAAAGCTGGCGATAGAGCGGTGCATTCTCCTGAAAGGAAAGGGGAGAAAATAGATGAGAGTCAGGCTTCATACAGGGAATCCATGACAAGCAAGCTGTTGACCTTAAACGGTTGGCTCCCCAAAACTGTTTTTAAAAAAACAAAAGCCCTTGCCATGAAGGGAAGGGCTGGAGAGGGAGACACATCCTCATATATCGCTGTGATTAGCGATGAGCGAACCGGTTAGCGGCTGCGGAAGACAATGCGGCCTTTACTCAGGTCGTACGGGGTTAACTCTACAGTGACTTTGTCACCCGTCAGGATGCGGATATAGTTTTTACGCATTTTACCGGAGATATGAGCGGTAACCACGTGCCCGTTTTCCAATTCAACGCGGAACATGGTGTTGGGCAGCGTATCAAGCACGGTGCCTTGCATTTCAATATTGTCTTCTTTGGCCATCGAATCCTCTAGGTCTAACTACCTTTATTTTTTAACCGCAAGATAATGCCGAAAAACCGACATTATGTAAAGAAGCGTTCACGTTTGGGGCGTTATTTGCCCGATTTCTCTGTCAAATTGCGGGTTCGGCGAGCAGTTGTGGTAGCCAACAGCCGTCATCGACGGTGAGATCCTGCCACTGCGAAAGTTGTTGCAGAAAGCGATCGCGGGGTATTTCACTCACGCCCAGAGAAGCCGTATGGGCGTTTAACACCTGACAATCGATCAGTTCACCACCGTGGCGAATAAAATGCTGTTGAAATGCCAGCAGCGCGTATTTTGACGCATTATCCGTGCGGCTGAACATCGACTCGCCACAAAATAACCGTCCTTGCTCAATACCATATAGCCCACCAACCAGTGCGCCATTCTGCCACACTTCGACAGAATGTGCTTCTCCTGCCTGATGAAGCTGGCGATAAGCCGAGATAATGTTCGGCGTAATCCAGGTGCCGTCATGGTGCTCATGGGCGCAGGCGTGAATAACATCATCAAAGGCCTGATTCAGCGTGGCATGAAACGTATGGCGCTTCAGAAATTTTTTCATGCTGCGGCTGATATGCAAGTCGCCAGGAAACAAGACCGCGCGTGGATTTGGAGACCACCATAAGATCGGCTCACCGGGAGAGAACCAGGGGAAAATGCCCTGTCGGTAAGCCGCTTTTAGGCGGGCAACGGAGAGGTCGCCGCCAACGGCCAGCAGGCCGTTGGGGTCATCTAGCGCATGATTCGGATCAGGGAACTGAAGCGATTGAAGCGAAAGTTGGTATAGACGCATGTTTTTCAAACGTTATGTTTCAACCGAGTTTTCCCTAAACGTGTTGGCGGAACTGCCAATAACGACCTTGTTGTGCCATTAAGTCCTGATGGCTCCCCTGTTCGATCACTTTGCCATCATCCAGAATACAGATGCGATCCATCGATTCTAAGCCGTATAGCCGGTGAGTGATGACGATCAGCGTCTTATCGGCACAGTGCTGGCGGAGCAGTTGCAGAATACGCTTTTCGGTTTCTGCATCCAACCCCTCAGTCGGTTCATCCAATAAAACGAGCGGTGCGTCGTGCAATAAGGCACGCGCCAACGCGATACGGCGCTGCTCGCCACCAGACAGCTGTCGACCGCCTTCTCCCAGCCAGGCATTCAGCCCTTCGTTTTCCAGCAGTTTTTCTAACCCAACCTGCTGTAAGACCTCAGCCAGTTTTTCATCCCGCGCGGCTGGTGCGGCCAGCAGCAGGTTATCACGTAGTGTTGCGCTGAAAATATGCACGCGCTGTGGCACCACGCTCATCATGGCGCGGAGATCGTCTTCCCGCCAATCGGCAAGGGGATGTCCATTCAGCGTAATTTCTCCGTATTCACAATTCCACGCCCGGGTCAGCAATTGCAATAGCGTCGATTTCCCGCATCCTGTACGCCCCAGCAGTGCCAGATGCTCGCCCGGTTGAATGGAAAGCGTAATATTCTGCAACACGGGCTGTGGTTGGCCGGGATACGTGAAACCGACATGTGAGACATTAAGTGACGCCTCGCGTGAGGTTTCTGGCCCATGATCAGGGAACGTGACGTCAACGGGCTGGCGAATGATTTGATCGACCCGAGCGGCGGAGGCAATCACTTGCCCCATATGCTGAAAGGCCACCGTGACGGGAGCCAGTGCTTCAAAAGCAGCAAGTGAGGCGAACACGAATAGCGCAATCAACGCACCGGGCTGTGGATTACCGCCAACCCCATCCGCTGCCAGCCACAGAATCAGGGTAACGGTCAGACCGCTGCATAAAATCATCACCGCCTGAGACAGACCGGTAAGGTTGGCCTGCTGACGTTGTCGGCGCAGCCAGTTAATTTCCACCAGAGCCAGCTGTTGGCGGACGCGACTGAGTGCGCCGAAGACGGTGAGTTCCGCCTGGCCTTGCAGCCAGGTCGTTAACTGAAGGCGGTATTGTGCACGCAGCGCGGTCAAATCCTGTCCGATGCCGTTTCCCGCCCGATAAAAGACAATTGGCAGGCACAGCAGTAGTACCAGCATGATGGCACCCAGTGTCAGAGCCAGTGAGGCATCAATGAAACTCAGGCCATAGCAAACGATAAGAATGACGGCAAAAGCGCTGACGATGGGTGAAATCACGCGGAGATAGAGGTGGTCGAGCGTATCTACATCCGCTACGAGCCGGTTTAGCAGTTCAGCCTGACGAAACTGCGCCAGTCCCCCCGGCGAGAGCGGCAGGATGCGAGAAAAGGTGAAAACACGCAGGCGCAGCAAAACGCGGAAGGTGGCATCGTGGCTGACGACTCTTTCCCCGTAGCGTCCGGCCGTACGTGCAATCGCTGCGCCCCGCACGCCAGCGGCGGGCAGCATATAGTTAAAGGTGAGCAACCCGACGATCCCTGCCAGTGCGGCACCCGCCAGAAACCAGCCGGATAGCGCGAGTAGACCAATGCTGGCCAGCAGCGTTGCAATGGCCAATACTACGCCCAGACTCAAATACCAGAAGTGCTGGCGATAAAGCGCGAGAAACGGTTTTAATACCTGCATCGTTTTCATCTGAGCCATTACAGCGCCTCCTGTCGTTGTGCCAGCAGCGTCGCGAAGGGACCTGCTTCGGCTCGGAGTGTTTGATAGTCACCCTGTTGAACTAACCGACCGCCGTCCATGACCCAGATCGTGTCATACTCGGCGATCTCGGTGAGCTGATGCGTGACCAGCAGCGTGGTCTGGGAGCGTGCTGCGCCGTTCAGCGCCGTCATAACCAGCTCCTCGCTATGGGCATCCAGGCTGGCTGACGGTTCATCCAACAGCAGTAAGTTGCAAGGGTGAATGAGCGCACGGGCAACGGCGACGCGCTGTGCCTGTCCGACGGAGAGGCGTGCCGCACCGTCACCGATCGTTGTTTCCAACCCCTGCGGGAGCTGCGGTAAAAATTCCTGTACATACGCGTGTTCAATCGCATATTGCAATTCCAAAGGACTGGCCTGCGGATTACCCAGCAGAATATTGCTGCGCAGCGTCTGTTCCGGCAAGTGGGGATTTTGTCCGACCCAGCTTAACTGCTTACGCCATGATTCAGGCGTCAGCGTGTTCAATGCCTGACCGTTGACGGTGAGTGAACCGCGATAGGGCAGGAATCCCAGCAATACATTAAGCAGTGAGCTTTTCCCGGCTCCGCTGAGGCCGACCAGCGCGATACGTTCACCTGCGCGAATATCGAACGTCAACGGTTGGGTCAGCGGCGTGCCATTCGGCGCGAGGACAACCAGATCTTCCGCTCGGATAGCAATGGCGGTATTGCTGCTGAATTCGTGTGTGCCAAAGCCGACGGTTTCGCCTTCCTCTGACAAAAAAGTCACCAGTGATTCCGCTGCCCCGATAGCCTGAGCCTTGGCATGATAGAAGGTGCCCAAATCGCGTAAAGGCTGAAAGAATTCCGGTGCCAGAATCAATACGAGGAAGCCGGCGAAGAGTGTCACTCCCATGCCGTAATGACCAAAATCCAGCTCCCCGAGATAAGAGAAACCGAAATAAACGGCGACAACGGCAATCGAAATGGAAGCGAAAAACTCCAGTACGCCCGAGGAGAGAAACGCCATGCGTAGCACTTCCATCGTACGACTACGGAAATCTTCGGAAGCATGGCGGATTTGTTCGGTTTCAGCCTTACCACGATGGAACAGACGTAGCGTTTCCATCCCGCGCAGGCGATCGAGGAAGTGTCCACTCAGGCGTGCCAGCGCCAGAAAGTTGCGTCGGTTGGCATCCGCCGCGCCCATGCCCACCAGCGCCATAAAAAGCGGGATAAGCGGGGCGGTTAGAAACAGAATCAGGCCAGCAGCCCAGTTGAGCGGGAAAATCGTGATTAAGATAAGCAGTGGAATCAGCGCGGCAAGATACATCTGCGGCAGGTAGCGGGCGTAATAATCCTGCATATCATCAACCTGCTCAAGGATCATCGTTGCCCAACTGCCGGCGGGTTTGCCCTGTACCCAGGCAGGGCCGAGCTGTTGCAATCGATCCAGGACCAGCTTACGAATTTGCTGTCGAACGGCTTGTCCGCAAAGAAAACCAACACGCTCGCGTAACACACTGTTGAGCGCGCGCAGAATAAATGTGGCAATCAGCAGCAGGAAAGGGGAGAGCAAAGATTCGCGAGTCGCATGCTCAATGATCAAGGCATGAAGCAGCGTAGCTAACAGCCAGGCTTGCGCCACGATTAACGCACCGCTCAGGAACCCAAGCAGTAGTGAAATTCGTAGCCAACGTTGCGCCAGCTTACTCTGTTGTTTCAGCCAGGCGGTCAGTTCTTGCTGTCTGGTTTTTTTCATCAGGCACCAGTTCGTTATATTGCAGAAATGGACTTAACAGAAAATAACTCTCATGCAACTGTTAGTTAACAAAATTATCTTCTATCACGCAGAATGACGCCATGTTACCGCGACAGGGACGCGCTGCAAACGAAAAGGAGAGGGGAAATGGGTGAGGCGATCAATTTTGTGTTGCGGAAGGCAAACCAGAGATAAAGAAAACGGAACGGCTGTTGCCGCTCCGTTATCAGCAGCGAATTACTTGTTGACGGTCAGCCCGTCAAGATAACGTTCAGCATCCAGTGCCGCCATACAGCCGGTACCTGCGGAGGTAATGGCCTGACGGTAGATGTGATCCATGACGTCGCCTGCGGCAAAGACGCCAGGAATGCTGGTCTGTGTCGCGTTGCCGTGAATACCGGACTGCACTTTGATATAACCGTTTTCCAGTTCCAACTGACCGCCAAATACGGCCGTGTTTGGACTGTGGCCGATAGCGATAAACACGCCAGCCAATTCCAGTTCTTCGGCCGCGTCGCTCTGCGTATCGCGGATACGGACACCGGTTACACCCATGTCATCGCCCAGCACTTCGTCCAGCGTACGGTTGGTATGCAGGATGATGTTGCCGTTTTTAACTTTGTCCATCAGGCGGTCGATCAGAATTTTCTCTGAACGGAACGTCTCGCGACGGTGGATCAAATGCACTTCCGCCGCGATATTAGACAAATACAAAGCTTCTTCTACTGCGGTATTCCCGCCGCCAACTACAGCGACTTTCTGGTTACGGTAGAAGAACCCGTCACAGGTTGCGCAGGCAGAAACCCCTTTGCCTTTAAACGCGTCTTCAGACGGCAGACCGAGATAACGAGCCGATGCCCCCGTGGCAATGATCAGCGCGTCACAGGTGTACTCGGCGCTATCGCCGAATAAACGGAAGGGACGGTTCTGTAAATCAACACGTTCAATATGATCGAAGATCACTTCGGTATTGAATTTGGTCGCGTGTGTATGCATACGCTCCATTAACAGCGGGCCAGTTAAATCATCGGCATCACCCGGCCAATTTTCTACTTCGGTCGTGGTCGTCAACTGACCGCCTTTTTCCATACCCGTGATTAATACTGGCTGTAAATTCGCCCGTGCAGCATAAACAGCGGCAGTGTAGCCAGCGGGGCCTGAACCCAGAATCAATAACTTGTGATGTTTAACAGTACCCATGCTTTCCTCATTTCATGACGGCGGATAATGCTCATATAACGGTTTCTACAACAAACCCGCTTCCTTACTACGAACAGTCTCTACCACGGACAATGCGAACGATTGTAAGGAAATTACAAGAGTAAAAAAAGTATGCAGAAAAGTTGCTGGCTATTTGTTTAATCGTTAATGACGATGAGGATGACAAATCGCTGAAAAATCAGCCACATTCATAAGTAAAATGATTGAAGTCACCTCGGAGAATGGCTCTGGCTTATCCAATCTGGCAGTTTCTTCTGATTTTCGTTGTTTTGCTTTGACAATCGGCTGTGCATTTGCGAAAACATCTGGGTAAGAGGAAATTTTTTGTATGTGAACAGTTAAAAGCTCGGCTTTTTATTCGTTTTTGCGCAGGTAGTAGGCCTTTGGGCCACGGATATGACGTGATGGTCTTTTCGCGGGTGAGCAATACGTGGGGCGAGAACGAGAAGTTAATGACTGTTGATATACAAAATAGGCAGCGTGTCTTCTTTAGGGGTAGCTCTGATACATGAGGTCTATCGGGGTAAAGCGGGTGCAGGGAAAAGTGAAGAGAGACAATAATAATGGTAGACACTAAAAAACGGCCAGGCAAAGATCTCGATCGTATTGATCGTAACATCCTGAACGAATTGCAAAAAGATGGACGTATTTCCAATGTCGAGCTTTCCAAACGTGTTGGCCTGTCGCCAACACCTTGTCTGGAACGTGTACGTCGTCTGGAAAGACAGGGCTTCATTAACGGCTACACAGCGCTGCTAAACCCGCATTATCTGGATGCGTCACTGCTGGTTTTTGTTGAAATAACGCTAAACCGCGGCGCGCCTGATGTATTTGAACAGTTCAATGCTGCGGTGCAGAAGCTGGAAGAAATTCAGGAGTGTCATCTGGTTTCCGGTGATTTTGACTACCTGTTGAAAACGCGAGTGCCAGACATGTCCGCTTACCGTAAGCTCCTGGGTGAAACGCTGCTGCGTTTGCCAGGCGTAAACGACACCCGTACCTACGTGGTGATGGAAGAAGTGAAGCAAAGCAACCGTCTGGTCATTAAGACGCGATAAATGTGTGGGTGCAAAACCCGATAAATTCAGCTACACTCCTGTGAATTTATACAGTTCCAGCGCCGGGTTTTCTCGGCGCTTTGTCATAAACCTTACAGGCCCCTGGAGAGACTCTTGAGCCAGGAATATACAGAAGATAAAGACGTTACCCTGAAAAAGCTCAGTGGAACACGTCGTTTGCTTGAAGCGATTTTAATCGTTGTGGCACTTTTTGCGGTTTATCTTAGTGTCGCACTACTCAGTTTCAGCCCCTCCGACCCCAGTTGGTCACAGACTGCATGGCATGAACCTATTCACAACCTCGGTGGTGTAGCAGGTGCATGGCTGGCGGATACGCTGTTCTTCATTTTTGGTGTTCTGGCCTACGCTATTCCACCGATTATGTTATCCCTGTGCTGGGTCGCTTTCCGCCAGCGTGATAACAACCAGACTATTGACTACTTTACCTTTTCACTTCGCCTGATTGGGACATTGGCGCTGATCCTGACCTCTTGCGGTTTGGCTGCGTTGAATATTGACGATCTCTACTATTTTGCTTCCGGTGGTGTGTTGGGAAGCCTGTTGAGCAGCTCAATGATCCCACGTTTCAACAGCATGGGCGCAACGCTGATTCTGCTATGCGTGTGGGGGGCAGGGTTAACGCTGTTTACCGGCTGGTCATGGTTAACGATCGCTGAAAAAATTGGCGCAGGTGTCTTGGGTTGCCTGACGTTTATGTCAAACCGTTCACGCCGCGACGAGGACTATCGCGAAGAACACGATCGTGAAGAGGATGAGCGCGATGCGCTTAATCTGCGTCACGATGAGACGTTGGGTGAGGCAGTCACACAACAGCGTGATGACGATGATGTTCTGTTTTCTGCGCCTTCCGTGGCTGATGCGGTAAACGACACGGCGGTAGACAATAAGATAGAAGTGTCATCCCCGGTAGCTGAGAACGCACCGACAGCGACACAGCCAGCTCTCTCCGCTGAAACGCCGGTGGCAGGGTCAACATTGTCCGATGTGGCAGCGTCTGATTCAGCATTACCAGGATCAGCATTCTCTGCTTCATCGGCTGGCATTGTGCCGCCTGTTACTCCGTCTGCGATTGATTCGACGCCGTCGCTAAATCCGCCGCTGTATTCGTTTGAAATCCCTGAAACGCCAGCGGCAATGCCAGAGATCGCAAGCTCGCTTGAACGCCATAGCAGTGCGTATGCACCTTACGGAAATAGTTACGGAGAGAGTGCCGTCCCACCGATTGTTACGGCACCTGTGGCTCAACCGTTTGCTGAGCCGCCACAACCGACACGCGATACGGATTTCGACGCGAATAACACCTTTATGCCGGCGTTCAGTGCCGATGGGGATGATAACCCGCAGATTAAACGCGGCGTAGGGCCTGAGCTGCCGCGTCCTAATCCTGTACGTATCCCTACTCGCCGCGAGCTGGCGTCATACGGAATCAAACTGCCGTCGCAGCGGCTGGCTGAAGAGCAAGCAAGGCTGCAGGCGCAGAACGGTAGCGAAGAAGCGGAAGTGGCGAATGACGTGTATCGGGAAGAGACACCGGATGATATCGCCCAGCAGGAAGCCGCATTGCAGCAAGCGTATCTGGATCAGCAACGCCAGCGTTACGGAGAGGAATACCCGTTACAGGAAGACGATGAAGACGCGCTTCTGCAAGCGCAGCTAGCCAGAGATTTCGCGGCACAGCAGCAGTCACGTTATGATGCCAGCGCATTGCAGCGCGATGAGGAAATTCCTGCTCCAATAGCACCGCCTGCGGTCAGTGCGCCTGTTCAGCCAAACCCTGTCACATCGCATAATGCTTTTTCATTCTCGCCGTTTAGCGCGGAGAGTGAGCGCGAGCCTGAACCGACTACGTTCAGTGAATCCACCTATTCGCAACCGTCCTACCGCTCTGAACCCGAGCTTCCGCCGATGCATGCTGGTGAAGATGAGGACGACGAGGATGAGCACAACCCGCTGACGTTTAGTCAGCCAGCGCAACCAACGTCAGCGCCTGTTGAGGCCGCGAAACAGGAAACGGTGGCAACACCAACGCATCATCCAGCAATGGATGGCTTGATTCACCCGTTCCTGATGCGTAATGAACAACCGCTGCAGAAGCCGACTACGCCGCTGCCAACGTTGGATTTGTTGACTCCACCGCCGGCTAGCGAAGCACCTGTTGATAATTTTGCACTGGAACAGACGGCGCGCTTGATTGAAGCGCGTCTGGCTGATTTCCGGGTAAAAGCCGATGTAGTCGATCACTCTCCAGGGCCGGTGATCACACGGTTTGAATTGGATCTGGCACCGGGTGTTAAAGCGGCACGTATCTCGAATCTGTCGCGCGATTTGGCACGTTCACTGTCAGTTGTCGCGGTGCGTATTGTTGAGGTTATTCCCGGCCGACCGTACGTCGGGCTAGAGTTGCCTAATGCGCATCGCCAGACGGTTTACCTGCGAGAAGTGCTGGATTGCGATCAGTTCCGTGATAATCCATCGCCGCTGTCGATTGTGTTGGGTAAAGATATTGCGGGCGAACCTGTCGTTGCCGATTTAGCGAAAATGCCACACCTGCTGGTTGCTGGTACGACGGGGTCGGGTAAATCGGTCGGCGTCAACGCCATGATCATCAGTATGTTGTATAAAGCCACGCCGGAAGACGTACGCTTTATCATGATCGACCCGAAAATGTTGGAGCTCTCGGTGTACGAAGGCATTCCGCATTTGTTGACGGAAGTTGTCACTGACATGAAGGATGCGGCCAATGCGCTGCGCTGGTGTGTCGGTGAAATGGAACGTCGTTACAAGCTGATGTCGGCGCTTGGCGTGCGTAATCTGGCGGGATACAACGAACGGGTGATGACGGCAAATGCGATGGGGCGTCCGATTCCCGATCCGTTCTGGAAGCCGGGTGACAGCATGGATATGACGCCGCCAGTGCTGGAAAAACTGCCGTATATTGTTGTTATGGTCGATGAATTTGCTGACCTGATGATGGCGGTGGGTAAGAAAGTTGAAGAACTGATTGCCCGACTGGCGCAAAAAGCGCGTGCTGCGGGGATTCACTTGGTGCTGGCGACGCAGCGTCCTTCGGTTGATGTCATCACCGGATTGATCAAAGCGAACATTCCGACGCGTATCGCGTTTACCGTTTCCAGCAAGATCGACTCACGCACAATCCTCGATCAAGGGGGCGCAGAGTCGCTATTGGGGATGGGGGATATGCTGTATATGGCACCTAACTCCTCGATACCTGTCCGTGTTCATGGCGCTTTTGTGCGTGATGAGGAAGTTCACGCCGTCGTTCAGGACTGGAAAGCGCGCGGTCGCCCTCAATATATCGATAATATTGTCAGCGGTGGCGACGATGCTGAAGGCGGAAGCCTCGGTCTTGATGGCGATGAAGAACTCGATCCGCTGTTCGATCAGGCGGTAGAGTTTGTGGTCGATAAACGTCGTGCGTCAATCTCGGGCGTACAGCGTCAGTTCCGAATCGGCTATAACCGTGCCGCGCGAATTGTTGAGCAAATGGAGGCGCAGGGTATCGTCAGCTCTCCAGGGCACAACGGGAACCGCGAAGTATTGGCTCCGCCATCAATGGAATAAGCACGCCGTACTGATTGACGTCACTCCACGATAAGGGCTGCGCGAGCAGCCCTTATGCAAAGAAGCGTAAAAGCGACAATAAGCAGATAATTCACCTATCACCGTCCGAGTGGGTTCAGATAACATAGATCTATAGATAATACAGCTCGACGAATAATACCGATCTGTAAAGAACATAGGCGCTATACAACGCGTCTGACCTCGATAGATGAAGGTTCGTTATATTAAGAAATTCAAAGGATTATGCGTATGAAAAAGTGGTTAGCTATCAGTTGCCTGATTGCAGGTGTTACCTCAACCGCTGTCTATGCGGACGCGGCAAAAGATTTGCAGGGTCGCCTCAATAAAGTAAACAGTTTCCACGCCAATTTTAGCCAGAAAGTCACCAGTGCTGACGGCGCAGCGGTACAGGAAGGGGAAGGCGAACTGTGGTTGAAACGCCCGAACTTATTTAACTGGAAAACCACCTCACCTGACGAAAGTACGTTGATTTCTGACGGTAAAACGCTTTGGTTCTATAATCCGTTTGTTGAGCAAGTCACGGCAACCTGGCTGAAAGATGCGACAGGGAATACGCCGTTCATTCTGATTACGCGTAACGATGCCAGCGACTGGAATAAATACGATGTGCGCCAGAAAGGCGATGATTTTGAGCTTACGCCGAAGTCAGCGAGCGGCAATCTGAAACAGTTTGCGATTAATGTGACGACAAGCGGCACAATCAAACAGTTTACCGCGACGGAACAAGACGGGCAGCGGAGCACTTATGTGCTGAAAAACCAGCAAAACGGCGCTGTTGATGCCGCGCAATTCACGTTCACACCGCCGAAAGGCGTCACGCTGGATGACCAGCGTCAGTGAGGCCAGAGTGAGCAACCTGTCCCTTGATTTTTCCCATAATGAATTCCAACCGCTGGCCGCGCGTATGCGGCCTGCAACGTTGGCACAGTATATCGGCCAACAGCACCTGTTAGGGGCCGGTAAGCCTCTGCCACGAGCCATTGAGGCAGGGCAACTGCACTCAATGATTCTCTGGGGGCCGCCAGGAACGGGAAAAACCACGCTGGCAGAACTGATTGGGCATTACGGGCAGGCTGATGTTGAGCGTATTTCTGCCGTGACGTCCGGCATCAAAGAAATTCGTGAAGCGATTGAGCGTGCCCGACAAAATCGTAATGCGGGACGCCGCACTATTTTGTTTGTCGATGAAGTCCATCGTTTCAACAAAAGTCAGCAGGATGCGTTTCTGCCACATATCGAAGATGGAACGATCACCTTCATTGGTGCAACAACCGAAAACCCCTCTTTCGAACTCAATTCCGCGTTGTTATCTCGCGCCCGCGTCTATTTGCTAAAAGCGCTGACGGCAGAAGATATCGAGCAGGTCTTGCAGCAGGCAATGAGCGACAGCGAGCGAGGATATGGCAGACAGAATATTGTTCTGCCTGCCGAAACCGCGCGGATGCTGGCCGAATTGGTCAACGGCGATGCCAGACGTGCGCTGAATAGTCTGGAAATGATGGCCGACATGGCGGAAATCGACGGGCAGGGCATGCGTGTTCTGACGCCAGCACTCCTCAACGAAATCGCTGGTGAGCGTAGTGCCCGCTTTGATAACAAAGGCGACCGCTATTACGACCTGATTTCGGCGTTGCATAAATCGGTAAGAGGTTCCTCGCCGGACGCGGCGCTTTATTGGTACGCCAGAATCATTACCGCCGGCGGCGACCCGCTGTATGTTGCCCGACGGCTGTTGGCGATTGCATCGGAGGATGTTGGCAACGCCGACCCGCGTGCGATGCAGGTGGCTATCTCCGCCTGGGATTGCTTCACTCGTGTCGGCCCTGCAGAAGGGGAGCGCGCCATTGCTCAGGCGATTGTTTATCTGGCCTGTGCCCCTAAAAGTAACGCCGTGTATAGCGCATTTAAAGCCGCAATGCAGGATGCGCGCGAGAAGCCAGACTATGATGTTCCCGAGCATTTGCGCAATGCGCCTACCCGATTGATGAAGGAAATGGGGCTCGGCGCAGAGTATCGGTACGCACACAATGAACCTAATGCCTATGCCGCTGGCGAGAGCTATTTTCCGCCGGAAATGGCCGATACGCACTATTACGTGCCGACCTCACGCGGCCTTGAGGGCAAAATTGGTGAAAAGCTCGCCTGGCTTGCCACTCAGGATCAAAATAGCCCGACAAAACGCTACCGTTGAACTAAGCGTTGCGGTAAGGTTATTGCGGTATTTTCTGAAACCGGCCGCGTAGCGCGCCGTGTACGACACCATTTCATTTGATAATCATAAGCACAGGATTAGCATGCTCGATCCCAATTTACTGCGCAATGAGCTAGACGCAGTCGCCGAAAAGTTACTGGCTCGCAGAGGCTTTAAGCTTGATGTTGAGACCCTGCGTAAGCAGGAAGAACGTCGTAAAGTATTGCAGGTAGAAACTGAAAACCTGCAGGCAGAGCGTAACTCCCGATCGAAAGAGATTGGTGCAGCGAAAGCACGCGGTGAAGATATCGAGCCTTTGCGTCGTGAAGTTAACACATTAGGCGAAAAACTGGATGCCGCGAAAGCCGAGCTGGATCAGTTGCAGAATGAAATTCGCGATCTGGCGTTAACGATCCCGAACCTGCCGGACGACTCTGTGCCGCTAGGAAAGGACGACACGCAGAACCAGGAAGTGGCTCGCTGGGGTGAACCACGTAAGTACGATTTCCCCGTACGCGATCATGTTGAACTCGGAGAGATGGCTGCCGGGCTGGATTTTGCCGCTGCGGTGAAATTAACCGGTGCGCGTTTTGTCGTGATGAAAGGACAGATTGCCCGTCTGCACCGTGCGCTTGCCCAGTTCATGCTGGATTTGCATACACAGCAGCATGGCTATCAGGAAGCGTATGTTCCTTATTTGGTCAACCATGCTACGTTGTACGGTACGGGACAGTTGCCTAAGTTTGGTGAAGACCTGTTCCATACCACTCCGCTGAGCGAAGAAGCGGAAAGTAGCAGCTATGCGCTGATTCCGACGGCTGAAGTCCCGCTGACCAACCTGGTGCGTGACGAGATTCTTGATGAAGAATCTTTACCGTTGAAAATGACTGCACACACGCCGTGCTTCCGTTCAGAAGCGGGCTCGTATGGTCGTGATACGCGTGGGTTGATTCGTATGCACCAGTTTGACAAGGTTGAACTGGTACAAATCGTCCGCCCTGAAGATTCCATGCAGGCGCTGGAAGAATTGACGACTCACGCTGAAACCGTGCTGCAATTGCTGAAATTACCGTATCGTAAGGTCTTGCTGTGTACGGGTGATATGGGCTTTGGTTCCACCAAAACTTACGATCTGGAAGTCTGGCTGCCGGCGCAGGATACGTACCGCGAAATCTCCTCTTGCTCAAACATGTGGGATTTCCAGGCGCGCCGTATGCAGGCTCGCTGCCGTAGCAAGTCCGACAAGAAGACTCGACTGGTTCATACGTTGAACGGTTCTGGTCTGGCAGTCGGTCGTACACTGGTTGCTGTTCTGGAAAACTACCAGCAGGCTGATGGCCGTATTGAAGTTCCAGAAGTGTTGCGTCCGTATATGGGCGGACTGGAATTTATTGGTTAATCGCCGATGACCTGAAAAAAAGCGCCCGTTTAAAGGCGCTTTTTTTACGCCTCCTGTTCGGTAATATTTTTTCATCGTAAAAATAGCCTCTCTATCTTAAACAACCCGTTCGACTTAAATTTTAAGTTAAAAATGATTTGAAATCAGCAGAATAGCTGCACCCTGCTTTTAAACGTGACTGCCTTCTTATGGACGTTGATTAATTCTTTCAATCCATAATTTGGGAAAGGACTTTTAGCACTTTTTGCCCGGATTGACTTTTATATACGCAGTGGCATGATGCGCTCACTCTTCTCCGGTTGTTTGGTTATCCACTTCGCTATGTCTGCTTATTCCCGCCCAGTGCTGTTATTGCTCTGCGGACTTTTGCTGCTGACGGTTTGTATTGCGGTATTAAATACCCTGGTACCACTGTGGCTGAGTTATCAATCTCTTCCTGTCTGGCAGGTTGGCCTTGTTGGGTCATCCTACTTCGGCGGCAATCTAGTTGGTACGCTATTAGCCGGTAAGTTAATCAAACTTTATGGATTTAACCGTAGCTATTATTTCGCGGCTTTATTATTTGGTATCGCGATCGTTGGTCTCGGTATTTCTGGGGATATCGGCAGTTGGTTATTCTGGCGCTTCCTTGCCGGTATCGGCTGTGCATTAATCTGGGTCGTGGTTGAAAGCGCTTTACTATGTAGCGGAACACCGACGCAGAGAGGGCAACTGCTTGCTGCCTATATGATTGCTTATTATCTCGGTAGCGTAGTGGGACAGCTCCTGCTTGGTATATTGCCGAGCGCGTTGCTGAACGTGCTGCCGTGGATGGTCGCGTTAGTTATTTTGGCGGTATTACCGCTGCTGTTTACTCGTCTCCCTACGCCGCCAGAGCAGCAAGAAAAGCATGTCAACATGTGGAAAATGCTGACGTACCGCAGTGCTCGTTTAGGCGTACACGGCTGTATTATTTCCGGCGCAATTTTAGGATCGCTATATGGTCTGATGCCGCTGTATCTCTCCCATCAGGGAATGAATGATGCACAGGTTGGATACTGGATGGCGCTGCTGATTAGCTCCGGGATTATCGGGCAATGGCCTGTTGGACGCATGGCCGATCGTTATGGCCGATTGCTGGTTCTGCGGGTATTAGTTTTTGTGGTGATTATTGGCTGTATTGCTATGTTAAGCATTAGCCACTATGCCATGGCACCATCGCTGTTCCTGCTGGGATGTGCAGGGTTTACGCTGTATCCCGTTGCCATGTCTTGGGCATGCGAAAAAGTGCGCCCTGACGAACTGGTCGCGATGAATCAGGCGTTGCTCCTCAGCTATACGCTTGGCAGTCTTTGCGGACCAAGCGTTGCTGCGGTATTGATGCAGAGCTACTCTGATCGATTGCTGTTTGTGCTGATCGCGGTCGTTGCCATGATTTACCTGATGATGTTGCTCAGAAAGGCCGATCACCACCCAACGCCATTAGCTGCTGCTTGAGCTAACGGCATCGAGGCTGGCCAGCGAACTTTGTCCAGCTTCTACCATGTTATTCCACAGCGCTTCGGCCACTGGGCTAAGGCGCTGTTTCGCGTTTCGCACCAGATAAAATATACTGGTTAGCATGAGTTTTTCCGGTGAAATTGCCGTGAGTTGCCCATTCTCAACCCATTTGGCGGCATAGTGATCGGGAAGAAAACCAATATGTGTGCCAGCCAATAAGAGCAGTAAGCTGCCCTCTACGTTCCAGGCGGTATTTTGCAAGCCTTTCTTTGCTACCGGGCCTAGCTGTTTACTAATCTCGTGTAATGCATGGCCGCCAATGAGCAATCTGTTCGGGTTAAGCGTTCCATCACGCCATTCTTTTTCTATTCTTGCCGCATTTTCCGATGTGGAATAAAAATAGCTTTTTTCAACAAAAACAGGCTGAAAATAGATGTCTGGTGGGACATCGTCCGGTAAGACGCTCAGAACAATGTCGATATGTCCATTTTTCAAACGTTCCATCAGCGGAGTGTAATCACCGATTTCCAGCTCAACGGCAACGTCAGGGCTTTGGACATACAGTTTCCCAATCGCGTTGGAGATAACTTTAGCAGGGTGAGTGACCGTGTTATCCAAACAGCCAATACGAGCTTCACCAATGAGCTGATGCTTGATCCTTGCTAATCGATTTGCAAAGTCATCCAGTGTGGCAATAACCGATTTGGCTTCTTGATAGACCACTTCGCCTTCCGTTGTGAGAGCAAATCCTCCGCGTCCTCGCTCACACAAGACTAGCCCGAGCGTATCCTCCAGACGAGACAGGTAGTGACTCAACACGGGCTGGCTTAAGCCTGTTGCGGCTTGTGCGTTAGTAATTCCTTGTTTTTCAACAATTTTACAAAAAAGTTTTAACCAGCGAATCTCCAGTTTATCTAAACGCATAGCATGTCCTTCGCATACATTACATATCTGAATGTTAACATCAAAATATATCTGTATTAATCGATATGAAACCCATTTATCTTGTTGTCACGCCACATCACTGATGTGGTCGCCACAAAAAATCGTGGTTTTATGCGTCACATCAGGGTCTCTCATAAAGCATAATGGTGTTGTTAGCTTGCTGACGGCACCATTGTTCTATACGCCGCCAGGCAACCTCTATAAAATATCACAATGATACAATAATTATTTGTTGCTTATTTAATGGAGGAGTTATGTCTCAAGGGAATGCTGTACCTGAAAAAGAACAACAGGGGCGGCAAATTTATGATTACGAATACGAACGTGTTCCTGCTGAAGCTAGAAAAAGCTGGTATGTTATCGCTTTAATATGGCTGGCAATGGGAATTGACATTTCAGGCCTATTTCTTGGTGCTTTTTTAAGTGGCGGGTTACCTTTTTCTCAGGCAGTTAGTGCCACGCTTATCGGCTCTGCCTTTTTAGGTGTGCTGGCAGCATTATGTGCTAATGTAGGCTATGGATGCGGATTATCAACAACCCTACTCAGTATCTCCGTTTTTGGGCGTCTTGGTGGAAAGATAATCGGCATTTTCTCTGCTGTATCATTGATTGGCTGGTTTGCTTTTCAACTCGATTTTTTTGGCGTAATGCTGCAAAAAGCATTGCTACATTATGAATTAGAACCCGGACGCTTCCCTATTTTGGTTTTCGGTATGGTGCTGATGACCTCTACCGCTATTTGGGGTGTCAGGGCATTGGGAAAACTGAGTATATTCAGCGTGCCATTAATGCTGATATTGATAATTACAGGTTTAGTTTTAGCCGCAAGTAATCATCCCGAAATACCGATTCCGATAATTAAAACGCCAATTAGCATGGGAAGTGCTATCTCTTACGTTGTTTCTATATGGATAGTCTCTGCCGTGATGTCACCGGATATTGCCCGCTATGCCAAAACACGCAAAGACGCGCTTCTCGGCGCTGGTTTAGGATTCTTTTTAGGCAATAGCTCAACGATAGTAGTTGCACTCATTCTGACTCATCTGGTGGGTACAGAGGATTTGGTAGAAGTGTTCTTCAGTATTGGTTTGGGCATGTCTGCTATTATCGTGCTTATTTTTGCTCAGTGGACCACAAACAGTACCAACCTGGTCTCTGCATCGCTGGGGCTGTCCGTTGTTATTCGAGCACTCTCACGGCCAATATTGGTTGTGTTAATGGCTATTGCTGGGTTGCTGCTAGCTTACAACGGTATGATTAATAATTTTACTCAATTCTTATCACTGCTCGGTGTACTGATTTCTCCTATCGCAGGTGTCTATCTCGTCGAATATTATTTTATTAAGTCCTCTCGTTTGCAGAAAAATGTATCAGAAGCATCATTCTTAAATATGGCGGCGGCTATATCTTGGTCACTCGGTAGTACTGTGAGCCTGTTGACCTCCCCCGACTTTTTCGATTTATTTACGATAAGCTCGATCTCTGCCCTGGATGGCGTAATTGTCAGTATGGCGATGTATATCGGTATACATAAAATTTTTCCTCAATTGGCAGATTGATCGTGTTACACAGATAACACGAGATCTTGGGTAGGGTATGTCTCGTTATATTAATGCGCAAACAATTGATGATATAGCACTAGGGGCCGCTGTTCTCGGTACAGGAGGCGGCGGCGATCCGTATGTAGGTTCTTTAATGGCAAAACACGCATTAAAAAATGCGGATAAGGTACCTATATTCGGTTTAGATGAAATTAAAGATGACGATATATTTGTTCCTTGCAGCATGATCGGTGCAACGACGGTTGTTGTAGAAAAGATCATGTCAGCGAGCCAATTCGTGCGGGCATTTGACGCGATGGAAAAGGCGCTTGAGCGACCTATTACGGCGACCTTTCCCATCGAAGTCGGCGGTATCAATTCGCTAATGCCGTTTGTCGTTGCGGCTGCAAAAGGTTTACCTGTTATCGACTGTGATGCGATGGGGAGAGCTTTCCCCGAAGCGCAGATGGTGACCTTTTTTCTCGATGGTTTACCCTCTGCACCAAATACGTTAGCCGATGAAAAGGGAAACACCGTTACCTTAAATCCTATTGACGGTATGTGGTCTGAACGTTTAGCCAGAATGATCTCGGAACAAATGGGAGCCGCCTGCGCGATGTGTGATTACCCCTTACTTGGTAGCCAACTTAAGCGTAGCGCCATCAAAGGTACGCTGACGTTGGCGCAGGATATAGGAAGAATGCTGCGCCAGGCTCACCAGTCAGGCAGTCATCCGGTACAGTCCCTACTGACGGTCTTGAATGGTCATATCGTTGCCTCTGGCAAAATTGTTGATGTAGCACGGCGCACAACAGGCGGTTTTGCTCGGGGCAAAGTCGTGCTGGATGGCATGGGGAGCGACAAAGGCGAATCGTTTACGGTGCTTTTTCAGAATGAGCTCCTGTTGGCTTATCGTTCTTCACAGACGGCAGAACCTACGCAGGATAATCTGCTGGCCGTTGTGCCTGATTTAATCTCCATAGTAGATAGTGAAACCGGACGTCCGATCATCACCGAGCATTTACGTTATGGGCAGCGAGTTGATGTGATTGCCTATCCGTGCAATGACAAGTGGCGAACGCCAAAAGGGATTGACGTTGCGGGGCCGGAGTATTTCGGTTATCCGGTGCAGTATGTACCGATAGAACTGCTTGCGAATCGCTGAGGCTTTCCCGATGTTACATAAAAATGATTACCGACTCGGGATTGATGTCGGCGGCACCAACACGGATGCGGCAATTTTAGATGCGAACCTGCGCTGCGTCGCGACGGCCAAATTTCCTACCAGCCTGGATATCTACAGCGGCATCGAACGGGTGATTGCGGAGGTATTGGTGCAGTCTGGTATCGCACCACAGCATATTCGCTATGCGATGTTGGGCACAACCCAATGTACCAATGCGATTGTTGAGCGGAAAGGGCTGGACCGCGTCGGGTTACTGCGCCTGAGCCTGCCAAGTAGCGATAGCGTCCCACCGCTGTGTGGCTGGGATGACGAGTGGCAAAGGGCGTTAGGCGAGCATTTCTATCAGATTCATGGCGGCTATGAGTTTGATGGCCGAGAGATTCATTCCGTACTGCCGGATGAAGTACTCGCGGTTTGTGACAAGATGCGCGGGCATGTCGATAGCGTGGCTATCTGTGGCGTATTTTCTCCCGTAAATAATGAGCAGGAACTGCAGGTTGCGCAGTGGGTTAATGCGGCATTACCGGATGTCTCCCTGTCGTTATCCCACCGGATAGGCAGCACAGGATTATTGGAAAGGGAAAACGCGACCATCCTGAATGCATCGTTGCAAAGTACCGCGAACCGCTTTGTTAACGGCTTTACGCAAGCGCTAGTTCGGCACGGTATCAACGCTACGCCGTTCTTCGGGCAAAACGATGGCACATTGATGTCCGAGAGCATGGTGAAGCAATATCCTATTTTGACGATGGCCTGTGGACCAACGAACTCGATTCGTGGGGCATGCCATCTTTCTGGGCTGGATAATGCGCTGATTATCGATGTCGGTGGCACGACGACCGATATTGGCGTCCTGGTGAATGGCTTCCCGCGTGAATCGGCAATCGCCGTTGAAGTCGGCGATGTGCGGACGAATTTCAGAATGCCAGACATTATTTCTATCGGCATTGGCGGTGGAACCTGCGTGCGGCAGTCTCAGGATGGACAACTTACCCTTGGGCCGGACAGTGTCGGCTATCGCCTGCTTGAACAGGGCGTCAGCTTTGGCGGTGAGACGCTAACGCTCAGCGATATCATGCTGCAACTTCATCGTGAACGATGGATGACGGCTCTTCCTCATCCGCTGCCCGAACTGGATAATGCATTTTGCCAGCAGGCTTATCGCCAGATGATTGAGAAAGTGGAAAGTGCTATCGATCGGATTAAATCGTCAAGCGCGGCTATTCCCGCAGTGCTGGTAGGCGGCGGCAGTATTTTGCTGCCTGACGTTTTATCCGGTGTCAGCCAGGTCGTGCGTCCGCAGAACTTTGATGCGGCCAATGCGGTGGGTGTGGCGTTAGGGGCGGTGGGCGCACAGATCGAACGTGTGGTTAAAATGCCGGATAACGATCGTGAAACGATAAAAAGCGAATTGCAGCAGCAAACCATTGTGCTTGCCGAAGAGATGGGTGCTAGGGCAGGCAGCGTTGAAATCATCGATTATCAGGAAATCCCGTTGGCGTATCTGCCGGGAAATGCGGTACAGGTGAAAATCAAGGCAGCAGGGACTTTGGCTTAGCGCAGCGTATTAACACTGCTGTGATATCTTTTTGAATCGCTACGGGTTTGTTAGACATCTCAGAGTCATTTAAAATGGCTTAAAAAAGAGGTGCCCATGAGCGGTAAGCGTTATCCCGATGAGTTTAAAATTGAAGCGGTCAAACAGGTTGTTGATCGTGGCCATTCCGTTTCAAGCGTGGCAACACGCCTCGATATCACCACACACAGTCTTTATGCGTGGATAAAGAAGTACGGCCCAGATTCTTCGGTAAACCAAGACCAGTCTGATGCTCAGGTTGAGATCCGACGGCTCCAGAAAGAACTAAAACGGGTTACTGATGAACGAGATATATTAAAAAAAGCCGCGGCGTACTTCGCAAAGCTGTCCGACTGAGGTACGTCTTTATTCGTGACAACAGTCGTGACTTTCCGGTTCGTTTACTCTGCCGTGTTCTGGATGTTCATCCGAGTGGTTTTTATGCTTGGCTTCAGCAACCACATTCACGGCGATACCACACAGACCAGAAGCTGACCGGGCTGATTAAGCAGTTTTGGCTTGAATCTGGATGTGTATATGGCTATCGCAAGATCCACCTAGATCTGCGCGATACGGGTGAGCGGTGTGGTGCAAACCGGGTCTGGCGTTTGATGCACAGCGCTGGAATAAAAGCTCAGGTCGGTTACCGCAGTCCAAGATCGTACAAAGGCGAAGCAAGCATTGTGACGCCTAACAGACTCCAGCGGCAATTTAATCCGATGGCACCGGATGAACGCTGGGTGACAGATATTACGTATATCAGGACGCATGAAGGCTGGTTGTATCTTGCGGTGATCGTCGATCTGTTCTCCCGCAAAATCATTGGCTGGTCGATGCAATCCCGAATGACGAAAGATATCGTTCTGAATGCGTTGTTGATGGCACTGTGGCGACGTAGTCCACGAAAACAGGTACTGGTACATTCTGACCAAGGCAGTCAGTATACAAGCCATGAGTGGCAGTCATTCCTGAAGTCACATGGTCTGGAAGGCAGCATGAGCCGACGCGGCAACTGCCACGACAATGCAGTTGCAGAAAGTTTTTTCCAGCTTTTAAAGCGTGAGCGGATAAAGAAAAAGATCTATGGAACGCGGGAAGAAGCCCGCAGCGATATTTTTGATTACATCGAAATGTTTTATAACAGTAGGCGTCGGCATGGTTCAAGCGATCAGATGTCGCCGAATGAATATGAACAGCAGTATCATCAACGGCTCGGAAGTGTCTAGATTACCCGTAGCGATTCAACCCGCTAAAATACGAATAGCGCGCCGTGAGCGCGCTATTTTTCAGAAAACGTCAGAGGTTAGTACATGACCTTGTGACCGTAGCTTTCAAGAATCGATTTAACGCGATCCATCGTATCGGCCTTCGGCGGCTTAACGCCGTCTAATTTGTACTCTTCACCCATCGCGATCCACTTATGTTTCCCAAGCTCATGGTAGGGGAGAAGCTCAATTTTCTCGATGTTCGTCATATCTTTGGTGAATTCGCCCAGCTTGTGTGCGGACGCATCATCGTCAGACCAGCCGGGAACGACCACATAACGTATCCAGGTACGCTGGTTGCGCTTTGCCAGATAGCGAGCGAAATCCAGAGTACGGTGATTAGATACGCCAACTAAATTCTGGTGTATGTCGTCATTCATTTGCTTCAGGTCGAGCATCACTAAATCGCTGACGTCCAATAGCTCGTCAATGACGGGGTCGTAACGACGTACGAACCCATTCGTATCCAGACAGGTGTTGATACCTTCTGCCTTGCAGGCACGGAACCAGTCGCGCACAAATTCGGCCTGGAGAATAGCCTCGCCGCCGGATGCTGTTACGCCGCCGCCGGATGCATTCATAAAGTGGCGGTAGGTCACGACTTCTTTCATGAGTTCTTCAACCGTCACTTCTTTACCGCCGTGCGTATCCCAGGTATCACGGTTATGGCAATACAGGCAGCGCATCAGGCAGCCCTGAAAGAAGATGATGAAACGGATGCCTGGGCCATCGACGGTGCCACAGGATTCAAAGGAGTGGATGCGACCGATAAGTGACATTGCGAGGTTTTCTCCAAATTTGACCGAACAATAGCGGTCTTTATGAGCGCAGTCATAAGAAAGCAAGTATCGATCTGACAAGAATTCCTGACAGAAGAACACCGTGTGACAGATGCTGCGTCGAATCTGTTTTGCGAGCCATCCACATGATGAGGGCAACATAGCGGGCTGGCAAAACAGGCTAACAACCTGAACGACAAGCGAGGGTGAGAAAAAGGCCCCACTGACGTGGAGCCTTTATTTTACGCCTTTTCAGACAGTCATGGAAATTACATTGACTGAGTGAAAGTACGAGTGATGACGTCTTGTTGCTGTTCTTTCGTCAGTGAGTTGAAACGCACTGCGTAGCCAGATACACGGATGGTCAACTGCGGATATTTCTCCGGGTTTTCCATTGCATCAAGCAGCATTTCACGGTTCATGACGTTGACGTTCAGGTGTTGACCGCCTTCGATGCTGGCTTCGTGGTGGAAGTAACCATCCATCAGGCCGGCAAGGTTAGCTTTACGCACGTTGTCATCTTTACCTAACGCGTTAGGTACGATGGAGAAGGTATAAGAAATACCATCTTTCGCGTAAGCAAACGGCAGTTTAGCAACGGAAGTCAGAGAAGCCACAGCACCTTTCTGGTCACGACCGTGCATTGGGTTCGCACCTGGTCCGAATGGCGCACCTGCGCGGCGACCATCTGGCGTGTTACCCGTTTTCTTACCATATACCACGTTAGAGGTGATGGTCAGAACAGACTGTGTTGGTGTTGCACCACGGTAGGTATTCAGTTTCTGAATTTTCTTCATGAAACGTTCAACCAGGTCACAAGCCAGTTCATCTACGCGAGCATCGTTGTTACCGAACTGCGGATATTCGCCTTCGATATCAAAGTCGATAGCCAGACCATCTTCATCACGAATCGGTTTAACTTTGGCATATTTGATGGCAGACAGGGAGTCAGCAGCAACAGACAGACCCGCGATACCACACGCCATAGTACGGAACACGTCACGGTCATGCAGTGCCATCAGCGACGCTTCGTAGCTGTATTTGTCGTGCATGTAGTGAATGATGTTCAGGGAGGTGACGTATTGTTTTGCCAGCCAGTCCATGAAGTGATCCATACGATCCATCACTTCGTCGAAGTTCAGAACATCGCCTTTGATCGGTTCTGATTTCGGACCAACCTGCATTTTCAGTTTTTCGTCCACGCCGCCGTTAATCGCGTACAGCATGGTTTTCGCCAGGTTTGCACGAGCACCGAAGAACTGCATTTGTTTACCAACGATCATCGGGCTTACACAACAAGCAATTGCGTAGTCATCGTTGTTAAAGTCCGGACGCATCAGATCGTCATTCTCATATTGCAGAGAAGAGGTATCGATGGAGACTTTAGCTGCATAGTTTTTAAAGCTTTGTGGCAGTTTTTCAGACCACAGAATGGTCATGTTTGGCTCTGGAGACGGCCCCATGGTGTACAGGGTGTTCAGGAAGCGGAAGCTGGTTTTGCTCACCAGTGTACGACCATCCAGACCCATACCAGCCAGAGATTCTGTTGCCCAGATTGGGTCACCAGAGAACAGCTCATCATACTCAGGGGTACGCAGGAAACGTACCATACGCAGTTTCATGACCAGATGGTCAATCATTTCCTGAGCTTCTTCCTCAGTGATTTTGCCTGCAGCCAGATCGCGCTCAAGGTAGATATCCAGGAAGGTGGAGACACGTCCGAAGGACATTGCCGCACCATTCTGTGATTTCACTGCTGCCAGGTAGCCGAAGTAAGTCCACTGCACGGCTTCCTGAGCTGTCGCTGCTGGGCCAGAAATGTCACAGCCATATTTAGCGGCCATTTCTTTAATTTGGCTCAGTGCATGATGCTGATCGGCAATTTCTTCACGCAGACGGATTGTTGCTTCCAGATCTTCGCCGTTTTCCAGTTTGGATTGCAGAGAAGTGAACTGAGCAAATTTGTCTTTCATCAGGTAGTCGATACCGTACAGCGCAACACGACGGTAGTCACCGATGATACGGCCACGGCCGTAGGCATCTGGCAGACCAGTCAGAACGCCTGATTTACGACAACGCAGGATATCTGGAGTGTAAACATCGAACACGCCCTGGTTATGCGTTTTACGATATTCGGTGAAGATTTTTTTCAGTTGAGGATCCAGTTCACGACCATAAACTTTGCATGAACCTTCAACCATTTTGATGCCGCCGAACGGAATTAACGCACGTTTCAGCGGAGCGTCAGTTTGCAGACCAACGATTTTTTCCAGACCCTTGTTGATGTATCCCGCGTCGTGAGACGTGATAGTTGCAGCAACATTGGTATCAAAATCAACAGGCGCGTGAGTACGGTTTTCCTGTTTGATGCCTTCCATGACGCTGTCCCACAGCGCTGAGGTCGCTTTGGTTGCGCCAGCCAGGAAAGACTCATCACCTTCATACGGCGTGTAGTTTTTCTGGATAAAGTCACGAACGTTGACGTTATCCTGCCATTCACCTTTGCTAAAGCCTTGCCATGCATTGGCCAATTTTTCATTCAGCTCGGTCATTTTACACCTACCTTTGATATGGATTTCTTAAAACCCGACGTTGCGGCCGATTGCACCTTAGTGCTTGTCTCCACCGCGCAAATAAATTACCCAATATGTCAAACCGACCATTATGCCGCCGCCGATGATATTCCCCAGGGTGACGGGAATCAGGTTATCGGTAATGAAGTGGCTAACGGTTAAATGTTCAAACTGAGACGGCACCATGCCAATGGCATTCCAGAATTCCGGGGCCGCAAAATTTTTGATAACGATGCCCATAGGAATCATGAACATGTTGGCGATACTGTGTTCAAAGCCGCTGGAAACGAACATGGCGACAGGCAGAATCATGGCAAACATTTTGTCTGTAAGCGTACGGCCGGAATAGCTCATCCACACGGCCAGACAAACCAGCAAGTTGGCCAGAATCCCCAGACACAGCGCTTCAACAAACGTGTGTTCAAGTTTGTGTTCAGCTGTTTGCAGGACGTTAAGACCCCACGCACCTTTTGCGACCATATGCTCTCCCGAGAACCAGATAAGTCCAACGAAGAAAAGCGCGCCAATCAGGTTGCCGACATAGACATTTGCCCAGTTACAGGCTAGTTGCTTCCAGGTAATACGTCCACTGGCTTTGGCAATCACGATGAGAACGGTTGAGGTAAACAAGTCTGCGCCGCAGACGACCACCAACATAAGGCCAAGGGAGAAACAGATACCACCGATCAATTTCGCGATGCCGAAAGGCATCGTTGCGGTTCCAGTGGTGGCCGTAATATAAAAGACGAAGGCGATCGAAATAAACACACCCGCTGTGATCGCTAAATAAAACGTCGTACACGGTTGTTTAGTAGCTTTATAGACTCCGGCGTCTTCAGCAACTTTTGCCATCGCAGCCGGGAGTAATAGAGTAAAGGGGTTGTCAGCTTTCACACTAACTCTCTCTTAAAAATTATCAGCGTTGAGATACTAACAAAGCAGTATACGGTAAAATTTGACGTGGATCATATTGCAAGAAATTAACAGGTCAGCAAGCAAGGTGGGATAGGGCGATTTAGTAGTTAATTTATTGAATTTTATAATAAAAAAATATTTTAAATTTTATAAAAAGAGTTGAATGGCATACGTTAAACCTACCGATTTAGCGTTAATAAAAATCACGTTTTGTAGAATTTCAGTACCACCTTGTCGATGTAATTTAATTAAAACTTCACCATTTAATAACAATGTTCTGATTATGCATTACGAATAATAAATATTGCCCTTTGGATAACAAAATAGCCCTTTAAAATAAAGGGCTATTTGTCCGTGGCTATTTTCACGCGATCGCACTCATCGATATAAGACGCGCGCTGACCTCATCATTCTGGCATTATTTTGCTTGCCAATAACGACGTTTCGCCTGTTGCAGTTTTTCATAGGCTGCCAGCAGCGACTGGTGTGCAGGTAAAGAAGTAAAGGTGTCATCGACGGCAAACAGACCATAGAAGCACGCTTCGCCAGCAACAGCAGCGCTAGCGGCATCGACGGTCTCACTGCCGTACATTTTGGTAAAGGCATCGTAATATTCTGCCGGATCGCGCTCAGGCTCTTGCGCCAGTAACAGCAGCGTTTGCAGGCAACGGTAGTAGTTGCTGCGCTGTGCCGTAAAGACGGAGTCGTTGAAGTCCTGCGTCCACTCTGTCCAGCTTAACGCCTGATCCAGATCGCCGCCGGCCAGTGCCAGCATGGCTTTTAGTTCGCCAACGCGCAGTGTAAACCAGCCATTATCTTTGCCGGTGGCAATGCCGAGCAGCTCGCGTACGCGGGTGAAGTCATCCAGCCCTTCGTCATCCAACTGCTGCAACAGCGCCAGATAGTCTTCTTGTTCCCATTTACTGTCAGGCAGCGCCAGCAGCGTGTCACGCAGGTGAGCACCCATGCTATTATTGGCTAACAACAGATCGTCGGCAGGGTAGATGTCTGACATTCCCGGCACGATGATTCGGCAGGCATAAACAGACAGATGCTCATAGTCAGCAATGTAGACTTCTTTATCTTCCTGCTTGAAGATCGCCATCAATGTAGCGAATTCTTCTTCCGTCGACCCTTTAAAGCTCCAGTCGGCAAATTCATAATCCGCTGTTTTCTTGAACGTATCCCAGGAGATCAGACCGCTGGAATCGATAAAGTGGGTTTCCAGATTGGCGTGTTCGGCCACTTCCTCATCATCGAACGTCGGCGGCGTGAACACGTCCAGATCTTTCAGGCCACGACCTTGCAACAGTTCGGTGACGGTTCGCTCCAACGCCACGCCGAAGTCAGGGTGTGCGCCGAAGGAGGCAAAGCAGGTGCCGTTAGCTGGGTTAAACAGCACCACGCAGATGACCGGATATTTCCCGCCCAGTGAGGCATCGTAAGAGAAAATCGGGAAACCTTCTTTTTCCAGCGTCGCAATCGCTTCGACCACGCCAGGGTAGCGGTTCAGCACCGCTTGCGGAATTTCTGGCAGGCTGATGGATTCGGCAATGATGCGGTTCTTGATGCTACGCTCAAACACTTCAGACAGCCCCTGAACGCGGGCTTCGTTGGCGGTGTTACCTGCGGACATCCCGTTAGAAACGTACAGGTTACCGATGATGTTCATCGGAATATAGACCGTTTGCTGATCGGACTGACGCGTAAATGGCAGCGCGCAAATGCCTCTGTCGGCATTGCCGGATTGCAGATCGATCAGATCGCTGGCGCTCAGTTCCTGCTCAGGATCGTAAAACTGGTGCAGACGGGCATCCAGAATACCTTCTGGCAACGCATCATCTTCTGGAATAGGGAACCATTTTTCATTCGGGTAGTGAACGAAGTCGCCGTTAGCGATGCTTTTGCCGAGATAGAAGTCAGCAAAGAAATAGTTGGTGGACAGACGTTCGAAATACTCGCCTAACGCAGAGGCCAGCGCCGCTTTCTTACTGGCACCTTTACCGTTAGTGAAGCAGAGCGGGCAATCGCGGTCTCGAATATGGACAGACCAGACGTTTGGCACCGGGTTCAGCCATGACGCTTCTTCGATGTTAAACCCCAGGTCCTGGAGCTGTTGTTGAAAACGGGCGATGGAATCTTCCAGGGCGGCGTCTTTGCCTGGGATAAACGTTTGAGTCATGGTGTTCACTCTTATCGAGATTAGCGGAAGCGGCATGATACGGATTTTTCTGTTCAGACTCTATTTATTCATAACCGATCGGCAACAGTGAAAAAGAACAGACGGCGTAACGTGCCGTTTTGCATAATGAAAGCGCAATAAGCGTTGCAGCCGCGATGGACGAGTGATAAAACCGATAGCAGGGTAAAAGTAGTGTGGTTATGGCGGTCGTTCCGTTATAACTACTATCTTGTAACA
Source organism: Pectobacterium sp. HCp5_1 (assembly GCF_032905925.1). Taxonomy (NCBI): domain Bacteria; kingdom Pseudomonadati; phylum Pseudomonadota; class Gammaproteobacteria; order Enterobacterales; family Pectobacteriaceae; genus Pectobacterium; species Pectobacterium sp. HCp5_1. The sequence goes on along the minus strand of NZ_JAUMIO010000001.1, from coordinate 220,870 downwards.
GCGGTATTTTTATAACCGTCAGGTTTATAAAAATGGTATTTGTAACAACGGTGATAAAAAGAGCCGCTATTTTTCAGGTGTGGTGAGGGGAAATGACTCAGATTTTTAATTTTAGCGCCGGTCCAGCAATGCTGCCGGTTGAAGTACTGCGTCGTGCTGAACAGGAATTGTGTAATTGGAATGGTCTGGGCACATCGGTTATGGAAATCAGCCACCGCAGTAAAGAGTTTATGCAGGTTGCCGCTGAATCCGAACAGGATCTGCGTGATTTGCTGAAAATCCCCTCCAACTACAAAGTGCTCTTTTGCCACGGCGGTGCTCGTGCGCAATTCGCCGCAGTGCCGTTAAATCTTCTGGGCGAACGCTCAACGGCCGACTACATCGACGGCGGATATTGGGCGCACAGCGCAATCAATGAAGCAGAAAAATACTGCACGCCTAACGTGATTGACGTGAAAACGCGCGTGGGCGAACTGCGCGGCATTAAGCCGATGCGTGAATGGAAATTGTCTGATGACGCGGCGTTTGTGCATTACTGCCCGAATGAAACCATTGACGGTATTGCGATCGAAGAAGAGCCGGACTTTGGCGATAAAATTGTGGTCGCCGACTATTCTTCCAGCATCCTGTCTCGTCGTATTGATGTCAACCGTTACGGCGTGATCTATGCCGGTGCGCAGAAAAATATCGGCCCTGCCGGCCTGACGCTGGTTATCGTACGTGAAGATTTGCTGGGCAAGGCGCGCCGTGAGCTGCCATCGATTCTGGATTACCAGGTTCTGGCGGACAATGACTCCATGTTCAATACGCCACCGACCTTTGCCTGGTACCTGTCCGGCATGGTCTTCAAATGGCTGAAAGAGTACGGCGGTCTGGCTGAAATGGAAAAACGTAACCAAGAGAAAGCCGACCTGTTGTATAGCGCGATTGACGGTAACGATTTCTATCGTAATGACGTCGCGGTAGCGAACCGTTCTCGCATGAATGTGCCATTCCTGTTGGCGGACTCTGCGCTGGATAAAGTCTTCCTGGAAGAATCAGTCGCTGCAGGTCTGCATGCGCTGAAAGGCCATCGCGTAGTAGGCGGCATGCGTGCCTCTATCTACAATGCGATGCCGTTGGAAGGCGTGAAAGCGCTGACGGAATTTATGGCTGACTTCGCTCGTCGCCACGGTTGATTAAGACCGCCCCTCGATACATTTTGTTAAGCCCCGGACTTTCCGGGGTTTTTATGTCCACGTTGAAAGAATAGGCTTTACATGCAGGAATCCCTGACGCTACAACCCATCAAACTGATTAACGGTACCCTTAACCTTCCTGGCTCAAAAAGTGTCTCTAACCGTGCGCTGTTGCTGGCGGCCTTGGCTGAAGGAAAGACCCGGCTGACTAACCTGTTAGACAGTGACGATGTCCGCCATATGCTTACCGCTCTAACGGCATTGGGAGTGGACTACCACCTGTCGTCTGACCGGACGGTGTGTGAGATTACCGGTCTGGGTGGGGCGTTTACGGCATCGCAACCGCTGGAACTGTTTTTAGGGAATGCCGGTACCGCGATGCGCCCACTGGCTGCCGCGCTGTGTCTGACCGATGGCGATATTGTGCTGACAGGCGAACCGCGGATGAAAGAGCGCCCAATCGGGCATCTGGTCGATGCGCTGCGTCAGGGCGGGGCGAAAATTGACTATCTGGAACAGGAAAATTACCCACCGCTTCGTCTGCACGGTGGTTTTCAGGGCGGCGAAGTCAGCGTAGATGGCAGCGTATCAAGCCAGTTCCTGACGGCGCTGTTGATGACTGCGCCTCTGGCCGCGCAAGATACGCAAATCAGCATTCAGGGCGACTTGGTTTCCAAACCGTATATCGATATCACGCTGCATATGATGAAAGCGTTTGGTATTGAAGTGCGTAACGAGAACTATCAACGATTTTTCGTTACGGGTCGCCAGCAGTATCGTTCACCGGGTGATTATCTGGTGGAAGGCGATGCGTCATCGGCTTCTTATTTCCTGGCCGCTGCGGCGATTAAAGGCGGTGTTGTGCGCGTGACCGGCGTAGGCCGTAATAGCGTACAGGGCGACATTCGCTTTGCCGATGTGCTGGAAAAAATGGGTGCAACCGTGCGCTGGGGTGAGGATTATATTGAATGCGAACGCGGTGAACTGCACGCGATCGACATGGATATGAATCACATTCCTGATGCTGCGATGACTATCGCGACGGCGGCGCTTTTCGCTCAAGGTGGCACCACTACGTTGCGTAATATCTACAACTGGCGTGTGAAAGAAACCGATCGTCTGGCGGCAATGGCGATTGAACTGCGCAAAGTGGGTGCGGAAGTGGAAGAGGGTAATGATTACATTCGCATTACGCCGCCTGCCAAGCTAAAAGTGGCAGAAATCGGCACGTACAACGATCACCGTATGGCGATGTGTTTCTCGCTGGTGGCGCTATCGGATACGCCAGTTACGATTCTGGATCCGAAATGTACGGCTAAAACCTTCCCTGACTACTTTGAACAACTGGCACGTCTCAGCGAGCTGGCTTGATTCCTCTCCAGGCACGGTTTCCGTGCCTTTTTCCTCTATCGATTTTCCCGAACTACGCTCAATTTTTCTTCTGAAATTGCGCATCTCGTTCAGAGAATGCCTTATTTTTCCCGCCATTCCGGCATTGGGGTAACCTTTCTCTGTATTGATGCGTATAATGAGGTTCCGTGATGCCATAAAACGGCATAAGCGGAACTTCCCAGTATTAAAGGAGAGAGAAATGACGGTGATGGCACCGGTAATTACGGTTGACGGACCGAGCGGCGCAGGCAAAGGTACTTTGTGTAAGGCATTGGCTGAAGCTTTACAATGGAACCTGCTGGACTCGGGGGCTATCTATCGTGTTTTGGCTCTGGCGGCATTGCACCACCATGTGGATATCGGTTCGGAGGACGCGCTGGTTCCGTTAGCCTCTCATCTTGATGTGCGCTTTGTTGCAGAAGACGGGCAACTCAAAGTCATCCTGGAAGGTGAAGACGTTAGCCATGAAATTCGTACTGAAGCGGTAGGCAACACGGCGTCTCAGGCCGCCGCTTTTCCTCGCGTTCGTGAAGCATTATTACGTCGGCAGCGCGCATTTCGCGAGGCTCCGGGGTTGATTGCTGATGGCCGAGACATGGGAACGGTCGTCTTTCCTGATGCTCCAGTGAAGATTTTTTTGGATGCCAGTGCGGAAGAACGTGCACAACGTCGCATGCTACAGTTGCAGGGGAAGGGCTTTAATGTTAACTTTGAACGCCTTTTGTCTGAGATAAAAGAACGGGATGAGCGCGATCGCAGCCGCCCCGTTGCGCCGTTAGTGCCTGCTGCCGATGCGTTGGTGCTGGATTCAACGGAAATGACAATCGATGAAGTGATAGCGCGCGCGTTGGCTTATGCCCGCGAAATTTTAGCGTAATCACAGAAAACTGAATTTTTACCTCGCTGTAAGGATGCACAGCGGGGCATGTTAAACAACCCCATCGAGCAGGATGCCAGATGGACGTTAAATTGAAACCCTTAAGATTATCAAACATGACTGAATCTTTTGCTCAACTCTTTGAAGAATCCCTGAAAGAAATCGAAACCCGTCCTGGTTCCATCGTACGTGGTGTTGTTGTTGCTATTGATAAAGATGTCGTACTGGTTGACGCCGGTCTGAAATCTGAATCTGCCATTCCGGTAGAGCAATTCAAGAACGCACAGGGCGAACTGGAAATTCAGGTTGGTGATGAAGTTGACGTTGCTCTGGACGCTATCGAAGATGGCTTCGGTGAAACGCTGCTTTCTCGCGAAAAAGCTAAACGTCATGAAGCATGGCTGACGCTGGAAAAAGCCTACGAAGAAGCTGCAACTGTTACTGGTATTATCAACGGTAAAGTTAAAGGCGGTTTCACTGTTGAGCTGAACGGCATTCGTGCGTTCCTGCCAGGTTCTCTGGTAGACGTTCGTCCGGTTCGCGATACACTGCATCTGGAAGGCAAAGAGCTTGAGTTCAAAGTTATCAAGCTGGATCAGAAACGCAACAACGTTGTTGTTTCCCGCCGTGCAGTTATCGAATCTGAAAACAGCGCTGAGCGCGATCAACTGCTGGAAAACCTGCAGGAAGGCATGGAAGTTAAAGGTATCGTTAAGAACCTTACTGACTACGGTGCATTCGTTGATCTGGGCGGCGTTGATGGCCTGCTGCATATCACTGATATGGCTTGGAAACGTGTTAAACACCCAAGCGAAATCGTCAATGTGGGCGACGAAATCACTGTTAAAGTGCTGAAGTTCGACCGCGAGCGTACTCGTGTGTCTCTGGGTCTGAAACAGCTGGGCGAAGATCCATGGGTCGCTATCGCTAAGCGTTACCCAGAAAGCACGCGTCTGACTGGCCGCGTAACCAACCTGACTGACTACGGCTGCTTCGTTGAAATCGAAGAAGGCGTTGAAGGTCTGGTACACGTTTCTGAAATGGATTGGACCAACAAAAACATCCACCCATCCAAAGTTGTTAACGTTGGTGATGTAGTGGAAGTGATGGTTCTGGACATCGACGAAGAACGTCGTCGTATTTCTCTGGGCCTGAAACAGTGTAAATCCAACCCATGGCAGCTGTTCGCAGAAACCCACAACAAGGGCGACCGCGTTGAAGGTAAAATCAAGTCTATCACTGACTTTGGTATCTTCATCGGTCTGGATGGCGGCATCGACGGTCTGGTGCACCTGTCCGACATCTCCTGGAACGTGGCTGGCGAAGAAGCCGTTCGCGAATTCAAGAAAGGTGATGAAATCGCCGCTGTTGTTCTGCAGGTTGACGCAGAGCGCGAGCGTATCTCCCTGGGCGTGAAACAACTGGCTGAAGACCCGTTCAATAACTACCTGTCTGTTAACAAGAAAGGTGCTATTGTTACTGGTAAAGTTACAGCAGTTGACGCCAAAGGTGCTACAGTTGAATTAGCAGACGGTGTTGAAGGCTATCTGCGTGCTTCTGACGCTTCACGTGACCGTGTTGAAGATGCAACTCTGGTACTGAGCGTTGGCGACAGCGTTGAAGCGAAATACACCGGTGTTGATCGTAAAAACCGCGTTGTTAGCCTGTCTGTTCGTGCGAAAGACGAAGCTGACGAGAAAGATGCAATCGCAACTGTTAACAACAAGCCGGAAGAAAACAATTTCTCCAGCGCGATGGCAGAAGCGTTCAAAGCAGCTAAAGGCGAGTAATCACTACGGTGGAATGAGCAACGTAAGTTGCTCATTCTTGTAACGGTAGTCAGTTATCCTGGTTATTGATAACCGCACTTGGAGGAGCTATGACCAAGTCTGAACTTATTGAAAGGCTTGCTGGACAGCAATCTCATATCCCAGCCAAAGTGGTTGAGGATGCAGTGAAAGAAATGCTCGAACAAATGGCTTCTACGCTAGCCGAAGGCGACCGTATTGAAATCCGTGGGTTTGGCAGTTTTTCACTTCACTACCGTGCACCGCGTGTAGGTCGTAATCCGAAAACGGGTGACAAAGTTGAGCTGGAAGGTAAGTACGTCCCTCACTTTAAACCGGGCAAGGAACTCCGCGACCGCGCTAATATTTACGGCTAATCGTTAGTCTTAAATACCAGCCTTATAAAAGCACCCACCTCGGGTGCTTTTTTACATTTATAACCATCATCTTCTCTGCACTTCTGCACTTCTGCACTTCTGCACTTCTGCACTTCCTCACGATTGACGATTAGGTCTGATTACTTATCAGAGTGCGATCTCACGTAATACGCTTTCCGTTTTGCCCTTCGCACCGCTAAGTGATCGTCAGCACACAAAATATGAATTTTTTGATTTTCAACTGCTTGGACGTTGAAGTTTCTAATGCTATTGCCTATTTTTTATTCGGCACATTAACATTTCTAATGCGTTACCTCTAAATAAGGAAAGTGTATGAGCGAAGCGTGTAGTCATTCTGGCAGCATAAGCTGTTCCTGCTGTAGCCCTCTGTGGAAATCGTTTCTCCCTGATACTCCAATTGATATCCCAGAAGAAAAGAGCAGCTTGCTTATCGAAACGAAATTATTCCGTTCCGCGCTAAATAAGGATGGGAGCCCTGGAAAAGCAATTCTGACATTGGAGGATGGGCAGGAGGTTGCGGTTGAAGCCATGGGCATTCATGGCGGACTGGTGGTGGCGACAGGTTCATATCAAAACGTGAAGGCCAAAATGCCGAAACACACAGCGGAGCATCAATTGTCTGGCACACAAACGCTGTTGCCGAGCCTGATTGAGCCCCATGTCCACATTATTAACACCGCGATGTTATCTGCTATCGGCAATGACGTTAGCCCGTTCGACAAGCAGAAATTACGAAAAAATTATAATAGGGACTGGGTGACATCCTATCTGGCGGCAGAGGGAAAATCGGCTACGGATAAAAATGATAGCTGGCTTATCGGCTTTGGTGCCGATCCCTCCTTGTTTATTGGTGGAGAGAAGGAGTTTAATGCTGCCGTTCTTGATAAGTGTGTGACGGATAAAAGACCTGTCTTTGTCATCAATGCCTCAATGCATCTGGCCTATATCAATACGTGTGCGATTGAGCTTGTTAGCAAGTCTTGTAAAGATATTCCACCAGACGGCATCCTTAAAGAAATAGCAGGCATAGAGCCTGTCGTGAATGTCATTGTCAGCAGTTATCCCAAAGCAAAATTGGCACTCATGCTAATTGAATCGGTTAACAGCCTGTTTAATGTGGCGAGTCAGCGCGGTGTGACTTATATGCTTGATGCTGGCGTTGAACCTAAAGGGGCTCAACCCGGCTTCGATCAGGTGGGTTTTCTGAACACGTGGGCACACCTTCCACTCTGTCCGGTGCGAATAGGTGGTGCGCTGATCGTTACGAGTGATGATGATTTCAATAGTAAGGTGGTCGATTTTTACTCCCCAGGCTATGGCGATAAACATTTTCACTTGCCGTATATCAAGGTTATTTCAGATGGTTCAAACCAAGGACTGACGGGGTATCAATCTACGCCGTACTGCTGTAATAACCGCTATGAGAAGACACCGGGTGAGGAAAATATCGGGGCCTTTAACTTTAATCCTCTAACTGATATCAATACGCTGGTGCAGAATGTTGTGGATAAAAACTGGCCGTTGATGATTCATACGAATGGCGACGAAGCCATTAGGCTGACGTTAGCGTCATTTAAAGAGGCTGGTGTGACATCGGCTACCTATGAACAGCGCCGCGATCGCCTGGAACATGCATCCCTACTGACTGATGACCATCTATCTGAAATGAAGCTACTCGGTATTTCGCCTAGCTTCTTAATTGGTCATGTAGGGTATTGGGGATGGGCATTTCAGCAAACCATATTGGGAGAGGAGCGGGCTGATCACCTTGATCGCTGCCAGTCCGCTCTTAACCACGGGATGAGGATTACGCTACACAGTGATAACGGTGTTACGCCGCTCGGCCCGTTGCGCATGATGGAACAGGCTATTTCACGTGTGATGGAAGGCGCGCCTAAACAGGCGACTCCTGCTGTGTTACGTGAACAAGAGCGGATTTCCCGTTTCGCTGCGCTTAAAGCCGCGACCTATGATGCAGCCTGGCAATGCCATGCCGATAAGTGGGTAGGTTCGCTAGTCACAGGTAAATGTGCTGATTTTGTTATTCTGGCAGATTCTCCGCTGACTTATGACTCAGCAGATAAGAATAATCCGGTCAAAAATATGCGTGATATACCAGTTCTGGAAACCTGGAAAGGAGGGCGGAAAGTGCACTCAGGTACGGGCCATTCTTAACGCCGCTGTATCGTTATGCTAAGACCCCGCGTTATCAATCGCTGGTAACGCGGGGAAATGCTTACTTATTGTGACGCGCTTTGAGGCGATTGATGATGGTCGCCAGATCTAAATCCTGATCCTGCAACAGCACCAACAGGTGGTACATTAAATCTGCGGCTTCATTGGTCAGTTCTTCGCGATCGTGTACCGTAGCGGCTAGTGCGGCTTCCAATCCTTCCTCACCGACTTTCTGCGCAATGCGCTTGGTGCCGCTGGCATACAGACGCGCCGTGTAAGAGCTATCCGGGTCAGCATGTTTACGCTCGGCCAGCAGTTGCTCTAATTGATAGAGGAACGTCCAGTCGCTGGCAGCCGGTGAGAAACAGCTGCTGGTGCCAAGGTGACAGGTTGGCCCGATTGGGTTAACCAGAATCAGCAGCGTGTCGTTATCGCAGTCTGGCGTGATAGAGACGACATTGAGGAAATGGCCGGAAGATTCGCCTTTCGTCCACAGACGCTGCTTGGTACGCGAGAAGAACGTAACTTTGCCGCTCTTTTCCGTGGCCTGTAAGGCATCCTGATTCATATAGCCCAGCATCAACACTTCACCGGAGACGGCATGTTGCACGACAACTGGCAGCATACCGTCCGTTTTTTCCCAATCGAGCTGGTTTCGTTGTTCGTCGTTTAGAAAAACTGCTTCGCTTAACACACTCGAATCTCCACACCCTGTTGCTTAAGATATTGTTTCAGTTCGCCAATATTAATAATTTGCTTGTGAAACACCGATGCTGCCAGCGCGCCATCAACGTGGGCGGTTTGGAACGCATCCAAAAAATGCTCCATGGTGCCTGCGCCGCCGGAAGCAATAAGCGGGACATGACAGACATCACGCACCAGATTTAACTGATGTAAATCGTAGCCGTTGCGCACGCCGTCCTGATTCATCATGTTCAGGACAATCTCGCCCGCGCCGCGCTTTTGCACTTCTTCCACCCAATCCAGCGTTTCCCAAGTGGTGACTTTGGTGCGCGCTTCATCGCCAGTGTACTGATTGACATGGTAGCGGCCCGTCGCAGCATCGTGCCAGGTATCAATCCCGACGACGATACACTGCACGCCATAACGATCGGCCAGACGAGTAATCAGCTCTGAATCGGCCAGTGCCGGCGAGTTGATGGAGATTTTATCCGCGCCGAAAGAGAGGATTTGACCCGCTTCTTCCACACTTTTAATGCCGCCCGCCACGCAGAAAGGAATATCAATCACTTCTGCGACACGGGATACCCAACTTTTATCGACCACACGACCATCGGAAGAGGCGGTGATATCATAAAAGACTAACTCATCGGCCCCTTCCTGCGCGTAGCGCTGCGCCAGTGGGACGATGTCGCCGATGATTTCGTGGTTGCGGAACTGTACGCCTTTGACGACCTGACCGTTACGCACGTCCAGACAGGGAATTATCCGTTTTGCCAGCATGAAATAGCCTCCGCGACGTTGAATTTACCTTCCAGCAGCGCACGACCCACGATCACGCCCTGCACACCGCTGCCGCGTAAATTGGCGATATCCGTCAGATTACCGATGCCGCCGGATGCCTGAAAGGCAATCTGTGGATAGCGCTGACAGATTTCACGATAGAGCTCGACGTTGGAACCGCTCAGCGTACCGTCACGAGAAATGTCGGTGCACAATACATGTTTCAGACCGAACGGCAGATATTGTTCGACGACCTGTTCAAGCGTGGCGTCTGAATTTTCCTGCCAGCCGCTGATGGCGACGAACTTCGTGCCGTTGACGTCGATACGCACGTCCAGTGCCAGCACCAGCGCTTCTGCGCCGTAGCGGGTGAACCATTGCTGAACGAGTTCTGGCTGCTTAACCGCGGTGGAGCCGATAACGACACGGCTGGCACCAGCTTTTAATAACGCTTCCACGTCCTGTTCGGTGCGGATACCGCCACCGATTTGAACCGGTACGCTAACGCCTGCCAATAGCGTGGTTAACAAGGGGATTTGGCGGGCAGAAGGATCTTTTGCACCGGTCAAATCCACCAAATGCAGCACGCCAGCCCCTTGTTGCTGGTAATCCTGCAAGCGGGGAAGCGGATCGCTGCCGTACTGGCGCTGTTGGCCATAATCACCCTGATGCAGACGGACAACCTGTCCATCAATCAGATCTAAAGCGGGAATAATCATGACGTTCTACATCTCCAGAAAGTTTTTCAGCAGCTGCGCGCCCGCAGCACCCGAGCGCTCAGGGTGGAACTGCACGCCAAAGAAGTTATCTTTTTCCAGCGCCGCGGTGAAGGCTTCGCCGTAGTTGGCCTGTGCAATCGTGTTTTCGCAGACCGGCATGGCATAGCTGTGAACGAAATAGAAATAGGCGCCGTCATCGATATCGCGGAACAAACGATGTCCGGCCTTCGGAATGACCTGGTTCCAGCCCATATGCGGCAGCGGTAAGCCGTGGTCAACCATCTTTTTCACGGGCGTGTCGACAATCCCCAGCGTGGGGATGCCACCGTTTTCGTCGCTGTTTGTGCCCAGCAACTGCATGCCGAGGCAAATACCGAGAACGGGCTGGGTACAGGCCTTGATCAACGCAATCAGGTCGCGCTCTTCCAGTTGATTCATCGCGGCCTGCGCGGTACCAACACCCGGCAGAAACAGCTTGTCCGCTTGCAGGACAATCTCGGCCTCACGGCTCACAACGGGCGTATACCCCAACCGCTGCACGGCGTAGGTCACCGAAGAGAGGTTAGCGCAGCCAGTATCAAGAATGACGACCTTCATCAGAGCACTCCTTTCGAGCTCGGCAGCGTGTCACCCTCGACGCGAATGGCCTGACGCAGCGTGCGTCCGAAGACTTTAAACAGGCTTTCCACACGGTGATGATCGTTGCGCCCTTTGGTTTTCAGGTGCAGCGTACAGGCCATGGAATAAGACAGTGAGCGGAAGAAGTGCTCGACCATTTCCGTACTCAGATCGCCGACGCGCTGGTAGCTGAATTCCGCTTTGTATTCCAGATGCGGACGGCCTGAAATATCCAGCGCACAGCGTGCCAGACACTCATCCATCGGTAGGACGAAGCCAAAACGGCCAATGCCGCGTTTGTCGCCCAGCGCTTTGTTCAGGGCTTCACCCAGTGCCAGACCGGTATCTTCCACCGTGTGGTGATCGTCAATGTACAGGTCGCCTTTCACTTCAATGTTCATGCGGAACCCACCGTGGGTGGCGATTTGATCCAGCATGTGATCGAAGAAGCCGACGCCAGTGTTGATTTTGCTGCCGCCTTCCTGATCCAGCCAGACGTTCACATCAATCGCGGTTTCACGCGTGACGCGGTTGACGTGTGCATGACGGTCGCGCTTGGTGAGTTGGTTGGTAATGGCTTGCCAGTTCAGTCCACCGCGTTGGTAGAGCAGGCCGGTTATGCCCATATTTTGTGCCAGTTGGATATCGGTCTGGCGATCGCCGATGACGTAGCTATTCGCCACATCCATCAGACCACTATTCAAATAGGCGGTCACCAGTTCGGTTTTAGGCTTACGGCAGGTGCAGTTATCCGCCGGCAGATGCGGGCAAATCAACACTTGCTCAAACTGGATGCCCTGCGATGTCAGAATCTGCATCATCAGGTTGTGCGGTGGATCGAAGGTTTCCTGCGGAAAACTATCGGTTCCCAGACCATCCTGATTGGTGATCATCACCAGCGTATAGCCCGCTTTTTGCAGCGCGAGCAGCGAGGGGATGACATCTGGTTCCAGCGCCAGTTTATCCAGACGGTCAACCTGAAAATCCTCAGGTGGTTCAGCAATCAATGTTCCGTCACGGTCGATAAAGAGGTATTTCTGGCCCACGTGAGCTCCTTAAAATTAAGCGTTGATGCCCGGCAATGATTGTAATGCAGCAACAACGCGTTCACATTCGTAGCGGTTGCCGATAGTAATGCGCAAACAGCCTGCGAGGCTCGGTTGCTTATTTTGGTCACGCAGAATAATGCCCTGATCCCACAGCGTTTTAAATACAGAAGGGGAAGCGGTAAAGCGCACCAGCAAATAGTTGCTCTCGCTGGGGAAGATTTCTTCAATGCAGGGAATGTCTTTTAAGGCATCGCTCAGCCAGCGGCGAGCGGAGGTAATTTCCTCAACATTCGCCTTCATTTTGGCGATCCCTTCGTGACTCAGCGCCTGCGCGGCGATATCTGCCACTGGGGTAGACAGCGGATAAGGGGCAATGACTTTCAGCAGAAGCTGAATTACCTCAGGGTTCGCCAGCGTGAAGCCACAGCGCAGCCCCGCGAGTGAAAAGGCTTTGGACAGCGTACGCAGAATCACCAAATGAGGAAACTCGGCCAGCCAGACTGAGGTAGTCGCTTGCGGACAGAACTCGATGTAGGCTTCATCGATAACGACCAACGCTTTGCCCTGTGCAATTGTGAGCAACTGACGTAAATCCTCCCGTGCAATCAGGTTGCCGGTTGGGTTATTTGGGCTGCATACGTAAATGACTTTGGTGCCTTCTAGCTGTGCTTCAATCGCATCGAGATCCAACTGCCAGTCTGATTTACTGGCTACGGTGCGACGTTCGACGCCAAACGTCTCAGCGCTGACAGCGTACATGCCGTAGGTTGGCGGACAGAACAGGATGGCATCTTTCCCCGGTTCGCAGAACGCGCGGATCAGCAGCTCGATACCTTCGTCGGCACCGCGGCTAACCAGAACCTGCTCCGGCGTTACGCCAGCATATTCAGCGTAACGGTTGATCACCGTGACCGGCTGACACTCCGGGTAGCGGTTCAGCGTTTGCAGCGTTAACTGAAACTCTGGTGCTTCAGGATATTCATTGGCATTCAACCAGACATCGCCGTTACCGCCCAGACGACGGGCAGATTGGTAGGGTGTCAACGCACGGACGTTGGCACGTGCCAGTTCTTCAATGCTGCTCATGCTTGCTCCTTCAGTGCTGCAACACGCAGGGTAACGGCGTTTTTGTGGGCGGTCAGCTGTTCGGCCTGTGCCAATATTTCTATGGTCGGTGCCAGTTGCAGTAACCCCTGCGGCGTGAGCTGCTGTACGGTCATGCGCTTCTGGAAATCGGCCAGACCCAGGCTTGAATAAGTTGAGGTATAGCCATAGGTCGGCAGCACGTGATTTGTACCGGAGGCGTAGTCGCCAGCGGATTCCGGCGACCAGTCGCCAAGGAAGACTGAACCCGCGCTGGTGATGCTATCAACCAGTGACTCGGCGTCGCGCGTCTGGATGATCAGGTGTTCTGGACCATACTGATTGCTGATTTCAACACACTGCGCTAAATCACGCGCGACGATGACGCGGCTGCTGGCAAGCGCCTGACGTGCGATGTCCGCACGGGACAGCTGCGTGAGCTGCTCTTCAACGGCGTCTGCCACAGCTTTGGCCATTGCTGCGTCTGGCGTGAGCAGAATGACCTGTGAGTCGGGGCCGTGCTCTGCCTGTGACAACAGGTCGGAGGCGACAAACGCGGGCGTCGCGCCGCTGTCGGCGATCACCAGAACTTCGGATGGGCCAGCGGGCATATCAATGGCCGCGCCATCAAGCTGCTGGCTAACCTGACGCTTGGCTTCCGTCACATAAGCGTTGCCGGGGCCAAAAATCTTATCCACTTTCGGCACGCTCTCGGTGCCAAATGCCATCGCAGCAATCGCTTGCGCGCCACCGAGCTGAAAGACTTCTTTAATGCCGCACAGCTGTGCGGCATACAGAATTTCATCGGCAATCGGCGGCGGCGAGCACAGCACGACGCGACCACAGCCAGCGATGCGCGAAGGTGTTCCCAACATCAGCACGGTTGACGGCAGCGGGGCAGAGCCCCCGGGAATATACAGACCGACGGTTGCGATAGGGCGAGTGAGTTGCTGGCAACGTACGCCTGGCTGCGTTTCGATATCGACAATCGGCAGTTTTTGCGCGTTGTGGAATGTCTCGATATTACGCACGGCGATCGCCATCGCCTGTTTGACGTCATCGCCCAGACGAGCGGAGGCGGCGGCGATCTCAGCCTCGGTGACGCGAATCGCATTCACCTGAACCTTATCAAACTGCGCGCTGTAATCACGTAACGCGCTATCACCACGGCTTTTCACGTTTGCCAGAATATCGCTAACGATGGCGGTAATGCGATCTGACGCAGAAATGGCCGGACGAGTGAGTAACTGACGCTGCTCTTCTGCTGAACAGCGCTGCCAGTCAACGAGCGTGCTGAAGCTGCCAGTGCTGTTGGTGTTATCAGCCATCGTCATCACTCCATCATTTTTTCAATAGGCAGGACCAGAATGGAGCTGGCACCCAACGATTTCAGCTTTTCCATCGTTTCCCAGAACAGCGTTTCGCTGCTGACCATGTGCATGGCAACACGACGTTGATCGCCTGCCAGTGGCAGAATGGTCGGGCGCTCGGCACCAGGCAACAGGGCAATGATTTCGTCCAGACGTTCGCTAGGCGCGTGCAGCATGATGTATTTCGATTCACGCGCCTGAATCACGCCTTGCATACGGGTCAGCAGTTTATCGATCAGCAGCTGTTTCTCTTCTGGCATCTCGCCGTCGCGCTGAATCAGGCAGGCTTTGGAACGGTAAATCACTTCCACTTCGCGCAGGCCGTTGGCTTCCAGCGTGGCACCGGTTGATACCAAATCGCAGATGGCATCGGCCAGACCGGCGCGCGGTGCGACTTCGACGGAACCGTTGAGCAGACAGGATTTAAAATTGACAGATTGTCTGTCGAGATATTGTTTGAGCAGGTGAGGATAAGAGGTGGCGATACGTTTGTTTTGCAGACATTCAGGACCGGTATAGGCTTCATCCAACGGCATCGCCAGCGACAGGCGGCAACCGCCGAAATCCAGACGACGCAGCGTGAAGTAACGCGGATCTTCGCCCTGTGCACGACGGTTTAACAGCTCTTCTTCCAGCACGTTTTCGCCGATGATGCCCAGATCGACCACGCCATCCATGACCAGACCGGGGATATCGTCATCGCGTACGCGCAGGATATCAATCGGCATGTTTTCTGCGAACGCGATCAGGCGCTGTTGCTGTAAGTTGATTTTGATCCCGCAGCGCGCCAGCAGTTCGCGTGAATCGTCGCTCAGGCGGCCTGACTTCTGCATTGCTATCCGTAAACGTGTTTTATCCAGCATGGAAACCTCATTAACCTGTCAAATTTAAATTTTTGGAAATAGAGCGAGCATAAAAAAACCCTCGGAAGATGATCTTCCGAGGGCTCTCTTTGTGTTCTGCGCCACTGGAAGATCTTAACGTCTTCCAGCACCAACTGCCCGAAAGACTAATCAGGATGATGGTGATGATGGTGGTTAAACAGAACGCGTGTCATAAAGTGTCTCTTTGTTGTGTCAGTATTTATTAAATGAATAACGATTTCTGTCGAATAACCTAAACCATGTTCGGGTTGTTGTGCAACATTTTTTTAGCAGATGTGGGAAGTTCGTTTTGGTTGCGTGATGCGTCTACCTAATTGCACGAGATATTGGCCCATGATAGACAGAAAGCGCGGATGAAATCGGACAGGCTCTGTAGCGATGGGCATGAAAGCCGTTTACTCTGTAGGCGGTGCGTGATGTTAATTAACAGGCTCCTTGCAGGGGAGAACGGCTGATGAAAAAAGTATCGATTGTTGGATTGGGCTGGCTGGGTATGCCGCTGGCTCTGGCGCTGAATGGGCACGGTTACCACGTGACAGGGACGAAAACCACTCAGGATGGCGTGGAAGCAGCGCGTATGAGCGGGATTGAGTGCTATCAACTGGCGCTGACGCCGGAACTGGAATGTGACGCTGATGAGCTTAGTGCGATACTACAGGTTGACGTGCTGATCGTGACGTTGCCCGCCAGCCGAACGGCGGAAGGGGGCGAAGGGTATGCGCAAGCGGTACAGCAACTGGTGAATATGGCGCGCGTGTTTCATGTCCCGCGTATTATCTTCACCAGTTCAACCTCGGTTTATGGCGATAGCAGCGGTACAGCAAGAGAAAATTCGCCGCTACAGCCGACGACGGTCGCAGGGAAAACGCTGGTGTCCCTCGAACAGTGGTTGCAGCATCTACCTGATACTTCGGTGGATATCTTGCGTCTTGCGGGGCTGGTCAGCGGTGAACGCCATCCCGGGCGTTTCCTTGCCGGCAAAACCAATCTGCCGCGTGGCAATCATGGCGTGAATCTGGTGCATCAGGAAGATGTGCTGGCGGCGATCCTGCTGCTGCTTAAGCTTCCGAACGGTGGGCATATCTATAACCTGTGTGCGTCAGAACATCCTGCCAGACAGGACTTTTATCCTGAACAGGCGCGCAGATTGCACCTGTCTCCGCCGCAGTTTGCTCCTGTAACCGACAGCGATCAGGGGAAGATTGTTGATGGGCAGCGTATCTGCCATGAACTCGGGTTTGAGTATCAATACCCTAATCCTTCAACGATGCCGTTGAACGAAGGGGTGTAGCGCTAACCGAAATCCGTGCGGCTTTGTTTGCCAGGCTTTTTTGATACCGCGCCAGGGTTTCTGATACGCCCGGATGTGTGTGAAGTATCCGGGCGTGAAGCGTTAAAACGAGGTCCAGTCGCTTTCTGACGATGTGGCTTTTTTGTCTGCTGTTGACACACGTTTTGGCAGTGCGTGTCGTGGCGTAGAGGATGAGGCGCGTGAGCCAGCGCGGGTGTCAGATTGGGACACGCGGAAGTGCTCAAGCAATTTCTCTAACAGCACCGCCTGTTCTTCCAGCGAGTTGGCGGAAATGGAGGATTCCATCACCAGCGAGGCGTTCTGCTGCGTCGTGGTGTCCAGTTCACTGATCGCCTGCGCGATTTGCCCAATTCCCCGGCTCTGTTCCTCAGAGGCGGAGGAAATTTCCCCCATGATGTCGTTCACGCGGGAAACGGAATCGACGATTTGCTCCATGGTTTCTCCCGCAACCGCCACAAGGTGACTCCCCGCATTGGTACGCTCGACGGACTCTGCGATCAGGGACTCGATGTCTTTGGCAGCCTGAGAACTGCGCTGCGATAAACTGCGTACTTCGCCTGCGACCACGGCAAAACCACGGCCTTGTTCACCGGCACGCGCGGCTTCTACCGCAGCGTTCAGCGCCAGAATGTTGGTCTGGAAAGCAATGCTATTGATAACAGTGGTGATATCGGCGATTTTTTTGGAACTGGCCGCGATATTGTCCATGGTCGTCACAACCTGTTTCACGACCTCGCCACCTTTCAGCGCATTCTTGGAGGCATCGGCAGCGATCTGACTGGCATGTTTGGCGTTGTCGGCGTTGTTTTTCACCGTTGACGTCAATTCTTCCATGCTCGCCGCGGTTTCAACTACGGCTGCCGACTGCTGCTCGGTGCGTGATGACAGATCGCTATTGCCTGTGGCAATTTTGCTTGCCGACTGGCTGACGCTACCGACGCTGTCCCGCACTTCGGAGATAACGTGGCGCAGCTGTTCATTCATCGTCCCCATTGCGTGGGTAAGCCGCCCCAGTTCATCGTGGCGATCGGTCTGAATCGAGGTGGTGAGATCGCCACTGGCAATACGTTCCGCCAGCGACAGGTTATGGATGATGGGTCTGGTGATAATCCGGGTGATGTAGATCGAAATAATAATACCGATGATGACGGCGATGAGACCGATAATCATGGTAACGGTAGCGGAGTGATAGGCCAGTTCATCGTTTTTCGCTTTGATAATGGCCGTCAGCGCGTTGATGTCTGCGCTGCTTTTCGTTC
Organism: Pectobacterium sp. HCp5_1; assembly: GCF_032905925.1. Lineage (NCBI taxonomy): Bacteria > Pseudomonadati > Pseudomonadota > Gammaproteobacteria > Enterobacterales > Pectobacteriaceae > Pectobacterium > Pectobacterium sp. HCp5_1. The sequence goes on along the minus strand of NZ_JAUMIO010000001.1, from coordinate 203,305 downwards.
CTGCTCTCATGACCAAATACTCTGCTTTTTTCACGTCATCGAAAGCGGTGTAATAGTCTGCATTAATCTGTTGATATTGCTTGATATAATTGCGCAACGCGTCAGTCTGACTTTTCAGGTCGGCAGGTAAAATCGGTAAGGCCTGATAGGCGGATTCCGTTTCCGCATAACGGTTATTCAGCGCAGTGACGGTTTTCTCATCTTTTGTTATTTGCAGCTCATAACTCAGCTTTTGCACTTCACTTAACAAGAAAGCCAGTCTGCTAATCGCGTAATAAGCATCGTTATCAGGGAATGAACTGGTGCTATGAATAGTCTGTGCAACAGGTTCCAGCGTGGCTTGTGCATGGAGTTGATTCATTTTTCCCTGAATAGCAACCGCTTTTTGTGTTGCAACAGACATAGCGGATACCGATGTCTGAAAGCCTTCTAAGTTTTCTTTTAAGCTGTTGATGTGGCCTAACTCATCGGCGCTCCAGGCCAGCGTTTTTGCACTGTCTGTTAAGTCTGTCGCGCTTTTAACGAATTTCGCCAGAATATCTTTTGTCTTCTCATCAGGGGCGTAGAAATATTTAACACGATTTATTTTTGCCTGAAACACCTCAATATTGATGCTGTAAATAAGATTGGTTTTCTCATAGATATCTTTGATGTCTTTAAATCTTTTGGTACTAAGCGATGAGGCAACAATAACGAGTAATAAAATAATGCCAAATCCCGCATACAGTTTATGTGCGATTTTTGTGTTACGGATTCGACTGGCAAGATTCTGCATTATAACTCTCCATGTAGGACGATTTTAGTAATAATGACCACGGTTTTATTGCTAACTATTATTTTACTGTTAACGACAATGCCGTTTCTAAGCACGATTTCATTTCTAACTGCGGTTTCATTTCTAACTACTATGAGTTATCGGGCTTTCTTATCGCGATGTTAGTGCCGAAGTAGGGGATAATAACATTTTGTGATGACTATCAAGGCGGGTTGTGCAAATGCATAGTGTTTTATGGGAATACATCCAAAATAACGTAGCTTACTGATTATTTAACGATTTATTTATTGTTGAATTCAGCCCTGACGTCATATCAGGGCTGAAGGAGCGAACGTTAGAAGGTGGTCCAGCCTGAATCCTGCGATTGTTTTGATGCAGGCGGCAGGCGTTTCTGCTGTGGCGGCAAACCGGAGAGAGCCGCTTTGGGCTTGCGCCCCTCGTGATCGGACAGGCGGAAGTTCGCTACCATACTTTCCAGTATCGCAGACTGTTCTTCCAGCGAGTTAGCGGAGATCGAGGATTCCATTACCAGCGCGGCATTCTGCTGTGTGGTGGTGTCCAGTTCGCTGATGGCACGGGAAATTTGCTCAATACCACGGCTTTGCTCATCGGAGGCGGAGGCAATTTCCCCCATGATGTCGTTAACCCGCGAGACAGAAGAGACAATCTGATCCATCGCCGTTCCCGCATTGGCCACCAGCTGTGTTCCCACATTAATACGCGACACCGATTCAGATATCAGGCTGGCGATTTCTTTTGCCGCTTGCGATGTGCGTTGAGAAAGCGTCCGCACCTCGCTGGCAACCACGGCGAATCCGCGACCTTGCTCACCGGCGCGTGCGGCCTCTACCGCGGCGTTCAGCGCCAGAATATTGGTCTGGAAAGCAATACTGTTGATAACGGCGGTGATGTCGGCAATCTTCCGTGAGCTGTCTGAAATGCCTGACATTGTATCCACCACATCCCGGACCACTTCGCCGCCTTTGTGTGCATTTTGCGAGGCTTCGGTACTGATTTGGCTCGCTTGTTTGGCGTTTTCGGCATTGTTTTTCACGGTTGACGTCAGTTCTTCCATGCTGGCGGCAGTTTCTACCACGGCGGCAGACTGCTGCTCGGTGCGCGAGGAGAGGTCGCTGTTACCCGCGGCAATCTTGGCCGCAGAGGTGGACACGCTGTCCACGCTGTCACGCACATCGCTGATCATATGGCGCAGCTTCTCGTTCATTCTCCCCATAGCGGCCGTTAGCTGACCCAGCTCATCATCGCGGTCAGCCACGATCGTTGACGTCAGATCGCCTGCGGCGATTTTTTCCGCCAGAGAAAGGTTGTGAATCACGGGGCGGGTGATTTGGCGGGTAATCAGCAGCGAAATGATAATGCCGATCACGACGGCGATGAGGCCAATGATCATCGTGATGGTAGCGGAACCGTATGCCAGTGCGTCATTCTTCTCTTTGACGATAGCGATAAGCGCTTTAATAGAGGCGCTGCTTTTATCCCCGCCAACCTTCACGCCGTCTTCGGCTTTTTTCAGATTGTTGACGCTCTGGAAGTAGTCAGTGTTGAGCTTTTTATAGCTGGCGACATAGCTTCGCAGGCCCTCTGCGGCGACCTGTTGTTCAGGCGTCAGTGCCGCAGTGGCGACCTGGTAGCTGCTGTCAAAGCGACCAAAAGCCTCATCGAGCTTCTTCGCGGCATCGGCATTTTGCTTAAGCTGCAACTCATAGGATAACTGCTTGAGTTCTGAAACCTGCGTTGCCAAATCTTCAGCCTGATATTGCGTTGCGCTATCAGCAGGCTGCTGGCGCAATTTGGCGTAAAAATCCGCGGTAATGTTTTGCCCGTTGGCGGCGCTGATTTTGTCGCGATTTTCTACCACGCGCTGCGTGGCTTTCCCCATCTCGGTGATCGCGTTCTGGAATTCGGTCAGGTTCTGGCCGAGATCGTTGACGAGGGGAGCGCCTTCCGGACTCCATGAGAGCGTTTTCGCTTCAGTGGTTAACTCTGAAGCATGTTTAACGAAGCCCGCCATGGTTTCACGCGACTTCTCTTCATACGAATAAAAATACTTCAGGCGGTTTATTTTGGCCTGAAAGACTTCGATGTTGATGTTGTAAATAAGGTTGGTTTTCTCATAAATATCACGAATTTCTCTGAAGCGACCTGCGCTCAGTAGTGATGCAATGATGACCAGTAGCAGGATCACCCCAAACCCAAGATACAGCTTTTGGGATATTTTAAGATTTCTGATTTTTTTGGCTAAGAACATGACGTCTCTCCGGGGATGAATTACTGGTGTCGGGTGTTAATAACGATATGATCCATGGTGTTTATCGGATTTATAGTGGTTTTTTTTAGTGTGAGTGAAGAAACTAATAATAATTTGTGAGGCTTCTCTCTTATTGTTGGACAACTGCACAGCAGGCACCGGTTGAATTACCAATCTGTATTACGTTAATCGTTATAAGAATAAGCACAGAAAACCGGCATTGTTTTTTAATTTTTAAAAAATAAAGAAGGAAATGGCTAATGTAGACATATATTGAAATATAAATAGGATAAAAATAACCAATGGTTAAGCTTTGACTTAATACTGGTAAAATATCCCGATTAGTCAATGACGTTATCGGATTTTTTATCTCAACTTTTATCGCACACCGTCGTCTGACTGTGCCGAATGCCCTATGACGGCTAACATCGCCGTCATAGGATGGGGGCGGGATCTAGTGGGTGTTTTTTGTGCGATACAGCCGGCGTGGATGCCCAATCTTGCCGTAGCGCATTTCGATGTCGAGGAACTGGTTTTCAACGCAGAACTCCAGATAGCGGCGCGCTGTCGTTTTGCTGAGCCCGGTTTTTTCGACGATATCATCGACAGAGTAGAGTGTCTCGCCGTCATCGTTGGCAAAAATCTGCTTGATCAGTCCCAGCGTGTTCTCTTCAATGCCCTTTGCTGACGAGGAGGTGGCTGTGCCGGATGATTGCAGCTGATAGAGAATATCGACGTTCTGCTGATCGACAATTTTGTAAGTGTGCTGCGTTTTCACGAATTGAATAAATCGCTCCAGCGAAGAGCGCAGTCGTGGGTAGGAGAGCGGTTTGATAATGTAGTCAAAGGCCCCGCAGCGAATCGCCTGAGCGCAGGTATTCATATCGCTGGCGGCGGTAATAAAGATGACGGAACAATCCATCCCTTTGAGCAGTTGGCTTTCAATCAGCGAAACCCCTTCGCCGTCAGGCAAATAGTTATCCAGCAGGATCAGGCGTGGCCTGTGCTGCTGAAGGAGCTTTTTGGCTTCAAAAAGCGTAGCGGCAATCCCGACGACACGCAGATTGAAATGTTTCTCAATAAATTCAGCATGAATAGTTGCCAGCTTACTTTCATCTTCAACGATTAAAACATCGAAATGTTCAGTGTGCTGCATGGTGTGAATCCCTGTTAGTCTCTGAATTATAAAATAATGTGTCCGCTATACCTCAAGCGGCCTGTGCGTTGTTCACTACGCGCCGCTCAACTTATTGGGGGGACATCGGAATAAATAGGGAAAATATGCTGCCATTCGGCTGGTTGGCCGAGACTTCGATCATTCCCTGAGCCTGATTGACGTAGCTGGCTACCAGATGCAGCCCCAGCCCGTGATCGCCCTGTGTTTTGCTGGTCACGCCCATTTCAAACAGGCTGTCGGCAATGGCTGGATCGATACCCGTTCCCTGATCGGCGACTTCAATAACTAGCTCTTGTTCGCTGTTATAGATATACACCTCGACAGGATAATGTGGCGCAGTGGTGGCTAATGTGGCTTCCATCGCGTTATCCAGCAAATTACCAATGATGGACATCAGTTCCGTTTCGCTCAGCGTGGGGGGGATGTGGGTGAGCTGGCAGCGTGGGTCGAAAACAATCTCAATGCCTTTTTCTCGTGCCGTCGCGTACTTGCCTAGCAGCAGTCCGCACAACGCGGGTGAACAGAAGCGGCGCGAAACAAAATCCAGCACTACCTGCGCGCTTTCGGACTGCGCTTCAATATATTTGATGGCTTCGTCATAGCGTTTTAGGTGCAGTAGTCCGGCCAGCGTCGCTGTCCAGTTCAGCTGTTCGTGGCGCAAAATGCGCAGACTATTCGCGTAACGCTTCACCTGACTGAGTTGCATGCTAAGTGTATGAATATCGTTTTTACCGCGGAAGCTGATGACCCAGCCCTGAAGCTCATCTTCCAGCATGATCCGCACCCGACTGGCAATCACGGTAGCGTGGTTAAAACGGCAGATTTCATCGTGGGTGTCGCTGTTCCACATGGCCTCGCCGGAGAAAAAGGGCACGGGTTTAATGACGGTATCAATCGGCTTGCCGCGCAACAGGTAAGACGGTTCGTTCAGCCCGAGGATTTCTTTGGCGGCATGGTTAATGGCGGCAATTCGGTGCTGCTTATCGATCGCGATCACCCCTTCGTAGATCGATTCGAGCAGCGCCTTCTGCTGCCTGACCAGCATACGAATCTCAAGAGGTTCGAGGCCAAACATCTGTTTCTTCAGATTCCGCGAGAACCACCAGGAAAAGAGAAACAGCGCGACAAACATCGCCAGAATCGCCAGCAGGATATGCGCCAGTTTACTGAATGTCAGATTATCGATATGGGTTTTTAGATAGCCGACGGAGACAATACCAATAACCTTGCCGTCAGCGACGATTGGCGCTTTGCTGCGTAGGGAAATGCCAATGCCGCCCCGGCGCACGGTGATAGTGCTTTTCCCGGCGAGCACCTCAACGTTATCGCCGCCCACCATCTGCGTGCCGACAAGACTGGCATCTTCAGAGTGAAACAGGTGATGCGCCTGATTATCCCCGATTACGATATAGCTGGCGTCGCTGCGTAGCTTCAATTGCTGAACGAGCGTGCTGATCTGCCTGGTGTCTTTATGCTTCACCGACTCAATCAGGGACGGGATGATGGCGATTTCTCTGGCCTGTACCTGCGCGCGCGTACCCAGCTCGGAATACAGCTGCTTATCGATATCGTGATAATAATAAATACCCGTCATCAGAAGTAACGAAGAGAAGAAGACGATCAAATAGATAAATAATTTGATATGAAAGGAAAGTCTCACTCTCATGATGTGCGGTAACCTGCTGATGAACGAAAAATAGCTGATGAATTTATCACGAATGGTAATCAGAATGGGCTGAGAGGAAAAAACTTGTGAGCAATAACACGTTTAAATATGTTGTTACCAATATGATGGTGGTAATAAATAGATAAAATTAAACGCATCTGTTTTCTTTAATAAACAACTTAATTACGTTTTATCAACATAGTCATTTTTAGGAAATAAAAACCATAAACTCCATAGAAACCATAAAGTTTATTTTGCGCGTAAAATCATCTAACTGCCTGCGTAATAAACGATTTTTGAATATAAACCATAAAAACCATAAACGCCTTTAAAACTCATTTTTTAATTTGAAGGGAATCACATAATAATAGCTAACCGCCCCCTATCATTCGCGGACAAAATAAAACGGGGACAGAGTTATGAGTACGACTGATGATTCATATATTGTGGTAAATAATGAGGCGGCTGGGAAGGCCTCATTAAAGGAAAAATGGTGGCACGTTCTGGATACCTATAAAGTAGGTATTATCCCTGTGCCACTCTTTGTGCTGGCGGGGGTATTAATCGGTATCGACTGCCTGAGTGGCAAGCTGCCGAGCGACATCGTTGTGATGGTGGCGACGCTGGCGTTCTTCGGGTTTGCCTGCGGCGAATTTGGTAAACGTCTGCCGATTATCGGCAAGATGGGGGCGGCGGCAATCTGCGCGACCTTTATCCCTTCGGCGATGGTGCATTATGGCCTGCTGCCGGACGTTGTCGTTGAATCCACGACCAAGTTCTATAAAAGTACCAACATCCTGTATCTCTATATCTGCTGCATTATTGTCGGCAGCATCATGAGTATGAATCGGCAGACGCTGATTCAGGGCTTCCTGCGTATTTTCTTTCCTATGCTGTGCGGTGAAGTCGCCGGCATGCTGGTGGGCATGGGCGTAGGTATTGCGCTCGGCCTGGATCCGTTCCAAATCTTCTTCTTCCTGATTCTGCCGATTATGGCGGGTGGGGTGGGTGAAGGTGCTATCCCATTGTCTATCGGCTATGCCACGATTCTGCATATGGATCAGGGTGTTGCGCTGGGGCGCGTCTTGCCTATCGTCATGCTGGGCAGCCTGACCGCGATCATCCTTGCCGGTGTTCTGAATCAGTTGGGTAAACGCTATCCACACCTGACCGGTGAAGGCGAACTGATGCCGAATAAAGACAATAACCTGAGCGGCGGCGCAAGCAGCGCACCGGCTTCCGCCTTTAGCGGCAAAGCCGATGTCACGACGATTGCCTCTGGCGCGCTGCTGGCAATCCTGCTGTACATGGTGGGTATGCTTGGTCACAAAGTCATTGGCCTGCCTGCACCGGTTGGCATGCTGTTCGCGGCGGTGTTGGTGAAGCTGGCTCACGGTGTTTCACCGAAAATGCTGGAAGGTTCTCAGGTCGTTTACAAATTCTTCCAGACCTCTGTGACGTATCCGATTCTGTTTGCCGTTGGCGTGGCGATTACGCCGTGGCAGGAACTGGTGAACGCGTTTACGATTCAAAACCTGCTGGTGATTATCTCTACCGTGGTGACGCTGGTCGCTACCGGTTTCTTTGTGGGTAGAAAAATCGGTATGCACCCGATTGATGTTGCCATTATTTCCTGCTGCCAGAGCGGACAGGGGGGTACCGGTGACGTCGCCATTCTGACGGCAGGTAATCGTATGGTGCTGATGCCATTTGCGCAGATTGCCACGCGTATCGGCGGTGCGATTAACGTGTCGATTTCACTACTGGTGCTCGCCAACTTTTTAGTCTGATGCCATGTAGAAAATAAGAAGGCGCTGGGCTAAAGAAAGATTGTATTAAAAATGAGTTGAGTTAACGAAATAAAAACCGCCAATGCGCGTGGGCTTATTTTGCACAGGAAATATTATGAAACTTGCAAGCTATCGTTATAACGGTAAGGACAGTTACGGCATTTATACGCCAACGGGATTAATCGATCTCGGCGGTAAAATTGGCCACCGCTATCCCGATCTGAAAACACTGCTGGCGCAGAATGCGTTACAGGTGGCACACGAATTCAGTATGTGCACGCCGGATATTCCGGTCGCGGATGTGACGTTCTTACCGGTTATTACCGCACCAGGGAAAATCCTGTGCGTGGGGATGAATTACGCCGCTAAGCGTCAGGAATTTAATGAAGAGAATCCTGCACCAACGTTATTTGTGCGCTTTGCGGATTCGCAAACCGGGCACGCGACGCCGGTGATCAAACCGCATTACTCCAGCGAGTTTGATTATGAAGGCGAGCTGGCGGTCGTTATCGGTAAAGGTGGACAGAATATTGCTCAGGATGTCGCGCTCTCTCATGTTGCAGGCTACAGCTGCTACATGGACGGCTCTGCGCGTGACTGGCAGCACAGCTGGTTTACCGCAGGCAAGAACTGGCAGAAAACCGGTGCGTTCGGCCCCTATCTGACCACCACGGATGAAATTCCCGATCCGCATGTGCTGGCAATCCGCACCTATCTGAATGGCCGCATGGTGCAGGACGACAATACCAGCAGCATGATCCACAAAGTGGCGGAATTGATTGAATACATCAGCACCTTCACCGAACTGAGTGCTGGCGATGTGATCATTACCGGTTCACCGGGCGGCGTGGGTAAAAAACGCAATCCGCCGCTGTTTATGAAAGCGGGTGACTGTATTGAAGTTGAAATCGAAAACATTGGCCATTTGCGTAACACGATCGTGGATGCCGCTGCGCCGGTGAAATCGGTTCCGGCAGCCGCCGAAGCCGTCGCGCACTGAATAGCCGTGTCAGTACCAGGCTGCCGGCGCTAAACCGGCAGCTTGCAATAGATTGCCTAAATAATTCGAGTTGCAGGAAGAACCGTGATGTATGCCAATGATTCCGTCTTTTTTGACACGCTGGATGTGCGCCTTCGGGAGCAGGAGAGGAACGCGGTGCGCCAGTTCCTCGCACACTGCCAGCTCGGCATGGATGACGATATCGACATCGTGGTGGTTGGCAAACGGGGCGGGCGGCTGATTGCCTGCGCTGGGCTGGCCGCCAACACCATAAAGTGCGTTGCGGTCGATCCTGAATTCAGACACCTCAATCTGGGTGTGCAGGTGGTGAATGAAGTGATGCAGCAGGCGGCGCAGCGCGGCCACTTCCACCTGTTTCTCTATACCCGACCGGAAAATGTCGACATCTTTCGCGGATGTGGCTTCTACCCGCTGGTGTGTTATCAGGACAACGCGGTGCTGATGGAAAACACGCCGATTGGCATCCAGCAGTATTGCCAGTCTTTGGCGGCCTTTGCGTACCCTGAACCGCTTGCGACGCGGACAGATAAAAAGATCGGCGCGATTGTGATGAACGCGAACCCTTTCACGCTGGGTCACCGCTATCTGGCCGAGCATGCGGCACAGTCGTGTGACTGGCTGCACATCTTCGTGGTGCGGGAAGACGTGTCCTTTTTCCCGTTCAGCGAGCGCCTGGAGATGGTGCAGCGCGGCGTGGAACACATCCGCAATGTGACGGTACATGCCGGTTCGAACTACATGATCTCTAAGGCGACCTTTCCCGGCTATTTCCTGAAGGAAGAGAAACTCATCACCCGTGCTCATGCGGCGCTGGATTTACTCATTTTCAGGAAATATATCGCGCCGGCGCTCGGTATTACCCAGCGCTTCGTCGGCACCGAACCCTTTTGCCCGGTGACGTATCAGTACAACCAGGACATGCACTACTGGCTGGAGAAAGACCAGACGGTGTCTTCCCCGGCGTTAAGCGTGGTTGAAATTGAACGTAAACGGCAAACATCAGGACTGGCTATTTCCGCTTCGGAAGTCAGGAAATTACTCAAGCTTCGGCAGTACAGCCGTATTCAGGACATCGTGCCAGCCTCAACCTTTGCGCATTTACAGCGCTATTACGAGCCCGAATACGCGTAATTAAAATTAATCAGGATAAGTCTATGAAGATTGTTAAGGAGTCCCTTGCTGGCACCTTTGAATCCAGCGATTTGCTGGTCAAAGTGGCACCGGCTGACGGGAAACTCACCGTGGTCATTAACAGCGAAGTCATGAAACAGTTCGGTCACCAAATCAAACAGGTCGTGAATGACACGCTGAAAGAACTGGGCGTACAGGAAGGGACGATCATTGTGGATGACAAAGGCGCGCTGGATTGTGTCATCCGTGCTCGAGTGCAAAGCGCGGTACTGCGCGCCGCAGACGGACAGCAGATTGAATGGGAGAAATTGTAATGAATAAGCTTCGCCGCAGTATGTTGTTCCTCCCGGGCGCGAACGCCGCCATGCTGTCCAATGCGTTTATCTATAAGCCTGACTCCATTATGTTCGATCTGGAAGATGCCGTTTCCCTGCGCGAGAAAGATACCGCACGCCTGCTGGTTTTCCATGCGCTCCAACACCCGATGTACCGTGATATTGAAACTGTGGTACGCATCAACCAGCTCAGTACGCCGTTTGGCCTGCTGGATCTGGAAGCGGCCGTGCGCGGCGGTGCGGATGTGATCCGTCTGCCTAAAACCGATTCCACCGATGATGTCGATGAGCTGGAGCGCCATCTGGTGCGTATCGAAAAGGCCTGCGGTCGTGAAGTGGGTTCTACGCGCATCATGGCCGCGATTGAGTCTGCGGTCGGCGTGATTAACGCGGTCGCGATTGCACGCTCTTCCGAGCGCATGATCGGGATTGCGCTGGCGGCGTTCGACTACGTGATGGATATGCAAACGGAACGCGGTGACGGCACGGAGCTGTTTTATGCCCGTTGTGCGGTGCTGCATGCCGCTCGTGCTGCCGGTATCGACGCCTTCGACGTGGTCTATCCCAACGTCAATGACGATGCAGGCTTCCTGAAAGAGGTCGATCTGATCCGTAAGCTGGGCTTCAACGGTAAATCCCTGATTAACCCGCGTCAGATTGAGCTGTTACACAACGCCTATGCGCCTACGCAGGATGAAGTGGACTATTCCCATCTGGTGATCAAAGCCGCTGAAGAGGGCGAACGTGCCGGTCTGGGCGTTATTTCCCTGAACGGAAAAATGATCGACGGGCCGATTATCGACCACGCCAGAAGAGTGCTGGAACGTGCTCAGGCCTCCGGCGTTCGCAAATAGCCATTGCGTGATTGCACCGCAATTGCCGCTCTCAGGAATTACAGGATTAGATAATGAGTCATTTTATTGAAGCACTGCAAAAGCAGTACCCGGAAAAACGCCATCTGCAACCCTTCGTCAACGCGAATCAACATACGCCGTGGTTGAATGATGTTGCACAAAAACATGAACGCAAACTGTGCGCCGATCTGGAAGAGGCGATTCGTCACAGCGGACTGAAAGACGGGATGACGATCTCTTTCCACCACCATTTCCGCGAAGGCGATAAAGTCATTAATCGGGTGATTGATACGCTGGCACGGATGGGTTTTCGCGATCTGACGTTGGCATCCAGCTCGCTGATGAGCTGTAACGCATCACTGATCGACCATATTAAAGCGGGCGTAGTCAGCCGGATTTATACCTCGGGGATGCGCGGCAAATTGGCCGATGCCATCTCTCACGGATTAATGAAAGAACCGGTACAGATTCATTCCCACGGTGGTCGCGTCCATCTGCTGCAAAGCGGTGAACTGAATATCGACGTCGCTTTCTTGGGGGTGCCGTGCAGCGATGAATTTGGCAATGCCAACGGTACCGTCGGGAAATCCAGCTGCGGCTCGCTGGGCTATGCGATGGTCGATGCACAGTTTGCCCGTAAAGTGGTGCTGTTGACGGAAGCGCTCGTGCCGTTCCCGAACATGCCAGCCAGCATTGTGCAGGATCAGGTGGACTACATTGTTCAGGTCGATGAAGTGGGCGATCCGGCCAAAATCAGCGTAGGTGCGGCGCGCGTTACCAGCAACCCGCGTGAGCTGCTGATTGCCCGTTCCGCGGCAGACGTGATTGAACATGCCGGTTATTTCAAAAATGGTTTCTCGATCCAGACCGGTTCCGGCGCGGCCTCGACGGCCTGTACGCGTTTCCTCGAAGATAAAATGCGTCAGCAGAACATCGTGGCGCGCTTCGCCCTCGGCGGCATCACGGGCGGTATCGTCGATCTGCACGAAAAAGGGCTGATCGAAAAGCTGATCGATACCCAGTGTTTCGATGCCAATGCGGCCGCATCGCTGGCGAAGAACCCGAATCACGTCGAGATTTCCACTAACGTTTACGCCAATCCCAGCTCTAAAGCGGCCTGCTGCGATCAGTTGGATATGGTGATTCTCAGCGCGCTGGAAATTGACACCGACTTTAATGTCAACGTGATCACCGGCTCCGACGGCGTGATGCGCGGTGCGTCCGGCGGACACTGTGACGTCGCGACGGCAGCGAACCTGACCATCGTTGTTGCGCCGCTGATTCGTAGCCGCATCCCGACCGTGGTGCGTCAGGTGACGACGCGTGTTACGCCGGGAGAAAGCATTGACGTACTGGTGACCGATCACGGTATTGCCGTCAACCCCGCGCGACCTGAAATTGCTGAACGCCTGAAACAGGCGGGGCTGACGGTGATGACGATTGAGGCGCTGTATCAGCGTGCGATTGCGCTGGTGGGTGAACCACGCGCTATCGAGTTTCACGATCGTATCGTCGGCGTTATTCGCTACCGCGATGGCAGCGTGATTGACGTCGTTCGTCAGGTGAAAGAAGCCGGCGAATAAGCGGTAAACGCATGAGGGAATCGACGATGACAAATGCTGTTTCCATCTCGCTGGAAACCTTACTCGCGGCGAAGGAACGCCGCGCAGTTCGCCAACAAGAATGGCTTGCCCGCCACGGTGCGACGCTGGTGTCGCTGACGCTGGTCACGCCGGGGCCGGTAAAAGATAGCGAAGGCTATCGGCAGGTGATGGCCGAAGCGATCAAGGCATTCACGTTTCTATGTCAGACCAGAGGGTGGACGGTGCTGGAGCAGCAGACATGCTGGCTGACAACGGGCGCGGAAGGGCTGTGGGCGATCACTAAAGATGCGCTGTCCGTGAAAGCCGCGACCATTGCGCTGGAAGATAGCCATGAGCTGGGTCGGCTATGGGATTTCGACATTTTCAGCCCGGAAGACGGATCGATTGGCCGGTCGGTGCTGGCACACGGTGGGAGAACGTGCCTATTGTGCGACCAGATGGCACACGCCTGTAGCCGTTCGCGTCGCCATTCTCTGCCTGAGCTGCTTGAGCACATTGAGGAAAAGGTTAATGCCTACTTTACGCCAGCCTGACGGTGTACTGTCGGCTGCGGTATCCCGTTCCGCAGTCGGCGATTATCGGGAGTGCGGCGCGTTACCGGATATCGACCGACGAGTGACGCACGCGCTGACGATGGAAGTGATGCTGACGCCGAAGCCCGGACTGGTGGATCGCGCCAATAACGGATCTCACCGCGATATGGATGTCGCGCTGTTTCAGACCAGCATTCAGGCGATATCCCCCTGGTTTCGGCATTTTACCGACGCGGGTTATCAGCACGCTAACACACCGCTAGCGCAGTTGCTGTCTCAGGTTCGGCCTATCGGCATCGCCTGCGAACAGGCGATGCTGTCAGCGACGAAAGGTGTGAATACCCATAAAGGTGGGATTTTCGCGTTTGGCCTGCTGTGTACGGCTGCCGGTTGGCTGGCAGGGCGGGGAGAACGTGTAACGCAGCGTAGCTTGTGCGATAGCGTGGCGGCAATGTGTCACGATTTGGTGCGGAATGAGCTGGAGGCGTGTTCTGGTGCAGCGACGGCGGGTGAACATCTCTATCAGCGTCATGGCCTGACGGGGGCAAGGGGAGAAGCCGCCAGCGGTTTCAGTACCGTATGCCAGTACGCGTTGCCTGCCTTGCAGCAGGCGATTGCTGCAGGGGGGGATGATGAAACCGCGCTGTTACGGACGCTACTGGTGTTGATGGCCCACAACCCGGACACCAATGTCGTTTCACGCGGCGGCATGGACGGGCTGGCGTTTGTGCAAGATTACGCGCGGAGATTGCTGACGGGGCCGCTGGATCGTCAGGCGCTGAGAGAGATGGACGACGCGCTGATTGCCAGAAACCTTAGCCCGGGCGGCAGCGCCGATCTACTGGCCTTAACCTGGCTGCTGTATCACTATCCTGCCGACTAGCAAACGAACAGGTGCGATAAAAGGCGCTGGCAGCGATGCGTTTCATTTTTGACCGCGCCTTAACACTTTTTCTCTTGTTCCGCTAAAGTTATTGAGAAAATTGCCGATATCGTTTTCACCAACTTCTACCCGTCATACTTCGAGTTACGTACGTGCTGGCTGCTCAAATTCCTTTCCACGAGTTTGTTCTTCGCTTGCCTCCCTGTAACTTGAGTTAGTTAGGGTAGGTTTCATGCTGTTTCAGGTACTCCGAGTAATCGTTTTCAATATGCAGCCAGTGCAGTGCATCGTGTTGGCACACATGGGACTTGAAAGATAACGAAGAGGCGTGCATCAATATAAGCCATTGACACATACTCTGTGTAAACAATGGTGGGGATGAAAGCGGTGAATGAAAATTTGAAAGAGCAGTTTGTTAAGCGCAACAAACTGGCCATCTGTGCAACACTGCGCGAGTTAAAGAAGAATGATACGTCTTTGATGGTTCATCATTCTCACGGACAGTTCATCAGTAAAATTCTTGACGTTGTACCCGATAACAACCTGTTTGTCTTCGATTTAGGCGGCATTGAGCGTGAGAATAACCGCGCGCTGTATGCGGGGGCGCTGTCTTTTGTGGCAGAACCTGCCGGTGCAAAAGTTGAATTCAATGCTGAAATTGCAAAAACGGTGACTTACGACGGGCTGCCAGCCTTTAGCGCGCAGATTCCTGAGCTGCTTTATCTTATCCAACGCAGAACCTATTTCCGCATCAACACGCCGCTGTGGCCGCCGTTGACGTGCCGTGGCGAACTGCCGGATGAGAGTGTTTTCCTGTTCACCATTAAAGATCTCTCTCTGGGTGGATTGAGCCTGTATACCGACCGTGATACCACGGGGCTGTTGACCGAAGGCGACATCATTAAGAGCGTGGAGATGGATCTGGCTGACCACGGTTTTTTCTGTGTTGATTTGCAGTTTGTCGGTCAGGCAATGGTGAAGATCGTCGATAACAAAGGTGAATTGAAACTGACGCAGCGTCTGAGCTTCAAGTTCCCTTCACTGAACGCATCGCAGGAACGGGACCTCCAGCAGGTGATTTTTGAGTTGGAAAGATTACAAAACGAAAAGAAAAAGCGATTCCAGGAGTTGTAATTTTTAAGCACAACTTTTTGTTTGGGCTTCACACATAACAGCAACGTTTTTATAACGAGTATTCGCTTATTTATCCTACCTATTACCCATAAGTCATGCGAAAAGCCAACGTACAGGCTTCTCGAAGAAGGGTGGGGATAAATAAATGGTTTCCAACGTTCTCAGAGCCTTGTCAGATGAGATCGAGTGGTGCAGAATACGCGCCTTGCAAATAACCGACGTCTAATAGCGTCGGTTATTTTTTTACATTTATGCTCGTCAACCTTTCAGGTTACAGGGGTATTGGTGTGGTTTCTTACCTTTTCTCTGTGGCTCAGGTTTGCTGGGTATAGGGTCTTCAACCAAAGAGGCCGGACAACGATCCGGATAGATAATTTTGTGTGTGCCTGTGAGCACAGTGAGGAAAGGAAAGATGGGGCAATTAACACGTTTCGCACCGGTGCCCGCCGGTTTGTGCTGCAATGGTATTGGTTATGGCGCGACGCAGTCGCAAGTTATCTCTGGTGCTGTTACAGCCACCTCTTCTCATCGTGATTCAGGCGAGTCCTGTATCCACTCATTTGTTTTCGGTGCGTATGCTCCTGCCGTGATGAACGGAGGTGTGCGCCATGTCGCTTGATTCTCAGCTGCCTAATGCTGGCGCAAAACGTGCTCAGTTAAAAAGAACGCTCACGCTGTGGCCTGTCGTTATGATGGGGCTGGCGTACATGCAGCCGATGACCATTTTTGATACCTTCGGTATCGTGTCTGGCTTGACCGACGGCCATGTGGCAACGGCCTATGCGTTTGCGCTGGTCGCCATTCTGTTCACGGCGCTGAGCTATGGCAAACTGGTAAAACGTTTCCCATCTGCGGGCTCTGCTTATACTTACGCGCAAAAAGCGATCAGCCCACACGTTGGGTTTATGGTCGGCTGGTCGTCACTGCTGGACTATCTGTTCATGCCGATGATCAACATCCTGCTGGCGAAAATCTATCTGGAAGCGATCTTCCCCGGCGTACCGTCATGGATTTTTGTGGCGGCGCTGGTCGGCTTGATGACGCTGTTTAACCTGCGTGGTATCAGTCTGGTTGCTAACCTGAACTCCATTATCGTGGTGGTGCAGGTTGCGATCATGGCGATATTCCTCGGTCTGGTGATTCACGGTGTTTATCTGGGCGAAGGGGCTGGTACGCTGACCAGTACGCGTCCGTTCTGGTCTGAGAACGCCCATGTGGTGCCGATGATTACCGGTGCAACCATTCTTTGCTTCTCGTTCCTCGGTTTTGACGGCATCAGCTCGCTGTCGGAAGAAACGCAGGACGCAGGTCGGGTGATTCCAAAAGCCATCTTCCTGACGGCGCTGATCGGCGGGGTGATCTTTGTTGCCGTGGCGTACTTCCTGCAACTGTATTTCCCGGATATTTCGCGCTTTAAAGAGCCGGATGCGTCTCAGCCGGAAATCATGCTGTATGTTGCGGGTAAATTCTTCCAGTCCGTTATTCTGGTGTTCTCCTGCGTCACCGTACTGGCATCCGGTATGGCGGCACACGCAGGCGTGTCTCGCCTGATGTATGTCATGGGGCGTGATGGCGTATTCCCAGAGCGCTTCTTCGGCTATATCCACCCGAAATGGCGTACGCCGTCTTTGAACGTCTTACTGGTTGGCGCTATTGCACTGTCTGCGGTGTCGTTCGATCTGGTGACGGCGACGGCGCTGATCAACTTCGGTGCGCTGGTGGCGTTTACGTTCGTGAACCTGTCGGTTATTTCACAGTTCTATATTCGTGAGCGCCGTAATCGTACCGTGAAAGACACGATTAACTTCCTCGTGATGCCTGTGCTGGGCGCGTTGACGGTGGGTGCACTGTGGGTGAACCTGGAAGCTAGCTCAATGACGCTGGGTCTGGTGTGGGCAACGATTGGATTGCTCTATCTGGCGTTTGTGACACGCAGTTTCCGTCAGCCAGTACCGCAATGTAGCGAAGAACCGGTTTAAATAAACCGACGACATGCCTAAAAGAGAAAAGCGGAGCCACTGTGCTCCGCTTTTTTATGGCTTTAGGCGGCTATCTTAGCCCACCAGCTCCTGCGCATAGGCGTACAGTGCTTTTAGCTGTGCCATCTTCTCTTTATCGTCTTCGTGCAGTTGATAAAGGTTGCTGAGTTCTGACATATAGTCCTGCAAGCGCTCCGGCGTAAAGACCGCACGCCGATGCTGCAACCAACGCTGCTGTTCGCGGTCGTCCAGCGTGCCGGGGAAATTGCGGGCGCGATAGCGGAAGAGCAGCGGTTCCAGACGATTATCGGCAAACGTGAGATCCAGCGCGGGCAGGTTCTGCGGAGCGGTCTCCTGAATAATCTTCATCGCCATGCGGTCAGCATCGCCAAAGAAGCCATCATAAAGCCGTAAATCGACATCATCAGATGCGGCGAATGCGGGGGCTTCAGCAAACAGCTCCACCACTTTTTCCCTGACGCTCGCGTTGCTACGTAGCAGTGCGAGATTGTCCAGACAGCGTTGACGATCGATGCCTAATCTTTCCGCATCTTCCGGCCGTAAGGTATTGGCTGGTGCTAAGACCGGACATTTATTGATGTGCACCAGCTTGAGTGGAACGGCACTCTGATCCGCCTCCAGCGCATCCCGGCGGGTGTATAACCGTTCGCGCAAGGCTGCGCTGTCCAGTTCCAGCAGCGGCGTCATATCGCCAGCCAGATCGCACATGATGACCGCATTACGGTTGTCCGGATGCCAGGCGAGTGGAACAACCCAACTGGTATTGCTCCTCGCCGCGCCAAACATGCCAGACACGTGAACGAGCGGCTTCATTTGCGGGATATCAATCAGCGCGGAAATTTTGTTTTTGTTACGTAGCAGGAACAGATATTCAAACAGTTTAGGCTGCGCCTGCTTGAACAGCTTCGCCATAGCGATGGTGGCATAAACGTCGGACATCGCATCATGCGCCTGCTCGTGCGAAATACCGTTGGCTTTCGTCAGATGCTCAAGGCGGAAACTGGGCAAGCCGTCATCGTTTTCCGGCCAGACGATGCCTTCCGGTCGCAGGGCATAGCAGGCGCGTAACGCATCCAGCAAATCCCAGCGGGAATTGCCGTTTTGCCAGCTGTAGGCGTAAGGATCGTAGAAGTTGCGATAGAAAATATTGCGGCTGACTTCATCATCAAAGCGAATATTGTTGTAGCCCATAATACAGGTGCTGGGCACGCTGAACGCGTCGTGGATCTGACGAGCGAACTCCGCCTCATTGACGCCTTTTGCCAGCGCAACCTGTGGCGTAATTCCGGTGATCATCACCGCTTCCGGTTCCGGCAGGTAATCATCCGCCGGACGACAATAAATGACTAGCGGCTCACCGATAATATTGAAGTCCATATCGGTACGGACACCCGCAAACTGCGCAGGGCGATCGCGCGCTGGATGTTTACCGAACGTCTCGTAGTCATGTATGAAAAAAGTGGGTTGTGTTTTCTCGGCCATATATGCAGTTAGCTACGTGTGCGCGCTGAGCCTGAAATCAGGCAAAACAATCTGGAAAACGGCAAGGATACCATTGAATCAACTTTTCTGTGGCGCTTTCCTGATTTGCACCACTTCCCTGACTTACATCAATAGGAGGGTAGACAGAATCGCTAGGCATGACTGTGTCCATTCGGTTACAATTTTCGTTCTAATGCGAATGATAATTAAATTCTTTATTACCCCGTAGATCACTCTGCGGGGTGGCATTCGGCAACAAACAGCGAAATGGAGAACACACTTATGCGGTTAAATGCGGTGCGATTGAATGCAGCGTTTGCAGTGAAGGCGACGTTATTGGCATCTATGTTTGTTCTGGCCGGCTGCGATCAGCAGGCATCGCCTTCAGAAGGAAGCCACACGGTCAGCATTGAGCATGCGCAGGGCACCACTCAGGTTCCACAGCCGCCGAAGAAAGTGATTGTGTTTGATCCCGCCTCATTGGATACGCTGGATGCATTGAAGGTTGAAGGGATTGCTGGTGTACCAAAAAGCAGCACGCCGCTGCCCGCGTTTTTATCAAAATATAACAGCGATACTTACCTGAACGCCGGGACGCTGTTTGAACCTGCCTATGAAGCGCTTAGCAGCGCGAAGCCCGATCTGATTATTGCCGGTGGACGTACGCGCGACGCCTACGACAAGTTGAGCGGTATTGCACCGACGATCTCAATGGACGTGGATGAGCACCAGTTTATGACGAGTTTTACCCAACGCATCGAGCAACTGGGCACCATCTTCGGTAAAGAAGATGACGCGAAGAAACAGATTGATGATTTCAAACAGCAGATCGCCCAAACGCGCGCTAAAACGGAAAATGCAGGCAATGCGCTGGTTCTGATGGTCAGCGGCGGCAAAATGTCTGCCTACGGTCCTAAATCGCGTTTCGGCTTCGTGTTTGATGAGCTGGGCTTTAAACCCGCGACTGAGTTCCCTGAGTCTGGGCGTCATGGCAACGTGGTGACCTCAGAATTCTTACTGAGCGTGAACCCGGAATGGCTGTTCATTCTCGATCGTGACAGTGCGATTGGTCGCCCGGGTGGAGAATCGGCCCAGCAAGTGCTGGATAACCCGCTGATTCACAAAACCAACGCCTGGAAAAATAATCGCGTGATCTATCTGGATTCTGCATCGCTGTATATCGCTGGGGGGCTGCAAAGCTATAAAAACCTCGTGAGTACCGTCAGTGACGCGTTAGATAAGCAATAACGGCAGGTTACGGCAGAATCAATGAAGTCTTTTTACTATTCGCTGGGTCTGGTTTTTCTGGCCTGCATGATCGTTGTCAGCCTGTTTGTTGGGGCAGGGCAACTGAATATGCAGGCTGTGTGGAACGACCCGGAAATGCGCGATATTTTCTTTATCAGCCGCGTTCCTCGCACGCTGGCTTTGCTGCTGGCAGGTAGCGCCATGAGTGTGGCTGGTCTCATCATGCAGTTGCTGACGCAAAACCGTTTTGTCGAACCGTCTCTGGCGGGAACCACACAGTCGGCTAGCTTAGGTTTGCTGGTGGTGATGATCGTCGTGCCCGGAGCGACGATTTTCACCAAGATGGTGGTGGCGAGCCTGTTCGCTTTAGCGGGTACCTTCCTGTTCATGATGCTGCTACAGCGAATTGTGCTGAAATCCGCGCTGGTGGTGCCGCTGGTCGGCATTATGCTGGGTGCGGTTATCAGTTCAATCACCACGTTTGGCGCGATGTATTTTGATCTGCTACAGGCGCTCGGCAGTTGGGAATCGGGCGATTTCTCCGGTGTCTTGCAGGGGCGTTACGAACTGCTTTGGCTGGTTGGTGCGTTAACGCTGGTGGCCTGCTGGATCGCTGATCGCTTCACGGTCGCGGGCATGGGGCGTGAGTTCTCCGTCAATGTCGGCCTTAACTATCGGCAGGTGATGATGATGGGGCTGAGCATTATCGCCATCGTCAGCGGCGTAGTGGTCGTGGTGGTCGGTAGCTTGCCGTTTATCGGACTGATCGTGCCGAACCTGATCAGCATGATGATGGGCGACAATGTGCGCAAAACGATCCCGTGGGTGTGCCTGCTCGGCGGTGGTCTGGTGCTGTGCTGCGATATTATCAGCCGCGTGATTCGCTATCCTTTCGAGATTCCGGTGAGCGTGATTCTTGGCGTCATTGGCGCTGCCGTTTTCCTTCTCTTATTGCTAAGCCAGAAACGCCATGTCAGTCAATGAACGTAATACGGTGCTGACCGGACCCATCAGCGAAAAACGAGCGGGGTTATCGCCGACGCAGCGGTTGATGTGGCTGGCTGTTGCGGCTGCCGTGGTGATCGTGCTGTTTATGACCATCAATTTAGGCAGCAACCTGCGCTACATTTTGACGCACCGCGGGTTGATGTTGACGACGATGCTGCTGGTGGCGTTTGCTGCCAGTGCCTCGACCGTGCTGTTCCAAACGGTGACGAATAACCGGGTGCTGACGCCGTCGATTATGGGGTTTGAAGCCCTGTTTATCCTGATTCAGACGTCGCTGGTATTTGTTTTCGGCATTAGCGGCATTCCGGGGCTGGGCGTTGAAGGAAAATTCGTTCTTGAGACGCTGCTGCTGATTCTCTTCTCCGCGCTGCTGTACCGCTGGCTGTTTACCGGCAGCCGCAATAACCTGCATTTGGTTTTACTGGTCGGGATTATCTGCGGCACGCTGTTTCGCAGCATGGCGGGTTTAATGCAGCGTTTGCTGACGCCCGGCGAGTTCGCCATCTTACAGGGGCGGATGTTTGCCACCTTCACCCGTACCGTGCCTGAACTGGTGGCGCTGTCGGTTGGAATTACGCTGGTGGTCGCGGTAGTGATCTGGCGTATGCGCTTTCGGTTTGATGTACTGGCGCTGGGGCGTAATAACGCGATTAACCTAGGTATCGACTACAAACGCAGCGTCACGATCATTCTGCTGCTGGTTTCCGTGCTGGTTGCTATTTCAACGGCGTTGGTCGGTCCGCTTACCTTTTTGGGCTTTATGGTCGCGAACCTGGCCTATTTAGTGATTGGTTCCAGCCAGCATCGCCTGTTGCTGCCCGCCGCTTTCCTGCTGGGCGTTATTTCACTGGTTGGTGGACAACTGGTACTTGAGCATCTGCTGGATATGTCTGGTGCGCTGTCGGTCGTGATCGAATTTGTGGGTGGATCGCTGTTTATTGTGTTGCTACTGAAAAAGGTTTCCGTGTGATTGAGATCGGCAATGTAACCAAAGCGTATAACAACGTTAAGGTATTAGATAATGTCACCGCGACGGTGCCTCGTGGTGGCGTCACGTCGATTATCGGCCCGAATGGGGCAGGGAAGTCGACATTGTTGTCCATCATCAGTCGCCTGCTGGACGCGGATCGCGGACAGGTAAAAGTCAACGGCATGGACGTGATGACCACGCCAAGCGATAAGCTGGCGACGTGTTTATCTGTGTTGCGGCAGGAAAACCAGTTTACCAGCCGCTTAACGGTAGCGGAGCTGGTAGGTTTCGGTCGCTACCCTTATACCAAAGGGCGACTAAATGCTGACGATCGTGAACGCATCAGCGCCGCGCTGGCGTTCCTCAACCTGACCGAATTGAAAGATCGCTTTTTAGATGAGCTTTCCGGTGGCCAGCGCCAGCGTGCCTATGTCGCGATGGTGCTGTGTCAGGACACGGAATATGTACTGCTGGATGAACCGCTGAATAATCTGGATATGAAGCACGCGGTGGCGATGATGAAACAGATTCGCCGTGCGGCCGATGAGCTAGGTAAAACCATCGTGCTGGTTATCCATGATATCAACTTTGCTTCCGCCTATTCGGATTACATTATTGCGATGCGCAAAGGGCAGATCATCTACACGGGAAAACCGGAAGACATCATGGTGTCCGAGGTGTTGGAAGATATTTTCGATACGGAAGTGGCCATCGAGCAGGTTCATAACCAACGTATCGCGGTATATTATCGTTGATGGTTTGATGACAGATTATCCGCTCAGCGAGGTGTTAGCGCAAAGGGCGTAAGCACTGCTTGAAAGACGCTGGGTATAACCTGTATGGTGAATGCATAAAGAATTTATGTATGACTTAAGGTAAGGGTAAAAGATGGATAAGGACACTAAGCCGTGTTTCCAGGATGTGCTGGAATTCGTGCGCATGTTTCGTCGTAAAAACAAGCTTCAGCGTGAAATCGTCGACAACGAAAAGAAAATTCGTGATAACCAGAAGCGCGTCCTGCTGCTGGACAACCTGAGCGAATATCTTAAACCTGGCATGTCCATTGAAGACGTGCAAAATATCATCGCCAACATGCGCGGTGATTATGAAGACCGTGTTGATGACTACATCATCAAAAACGCCGATCTGTCGAAAGAGCGCCGTGAGCTGTCTAAAAAGCTGAAAGCGATGGGCGAAGTTAAGTAACCTGACGCATCGTTTTTACTGTAACCAACGTTACGGTAAATAGCGCCTGTAAAAGGATCGCTTCTGCGGTCCTTTTTCTTTTTAATCGCCTCATTATTCACTTCCTTCTTTGCAATCAATTTTCCGTCAATTATCGCAGTATCAAACACCTGAAAAACTGGAATCCAGCTCGCACGCTGAATGGCATTGTTTGCAATTTAGCCGTTTTCTTGCGAAGCGTTTCCCTACCTGAAGTTTTCGTCCTATTGCATCAGTTTGAGTTACTGCAACATGCTAGGACGAACCACAGGGTGTGTCATGGCAAAGGACGATGTCAGTAAAAGGGATGATGTCAGTAAATAGTCTGGCTTGGGCGAGCGTGCTGGGTATTTTGCCGTTGCTTTTCTTACCGCAGATTCCCGCGCAAATGCTGCTGTGGTGGGGCATTGGGTTATCCACCTGTGTGATGTTGGTAGGATATCGTCACGCGGGGATACGCTGTGTGGCGCTTGTTGCCATGAGTTTTTGCTGGGCCTTGTTGAATGCTCAAACTTTACTGTTACAAATCGAGCGCGTTACGCAGGGTCAGGTTAACGCTGTCGTGACGATCAGCAGCATACGATTCAATGAGCAGGATGAGGATGGGATCACGGTTCGGCTGGAAGAGATCAATCAGCGCCGGATCTTCCCTCCGTTATATGCTCAACTGACCTTATCACCGGCTATGGAAAACTGGTGTGGTGGTCAACGTTGGGCAATTACCACCAGTTTACGACCTATTCACAGTCGACTAAATGAAGGCGGTTTTGATAGCCAACGCTGGGCGATAGCCAAACGGCAACCGTTGTCAGGTCGTGTGATAACGGCAAAGGCGGTTGATAGCCATTGTGACTTTCGCCAGCGCACGATTGTACAGGCGGAGCAGCAGGTGCAGGGATTAGCGTGGCGTTCTATTTTACTGGCGCTGACGTTTGGTGAGATGAAAACGGTTAGCCCAGAGCTCAAGGCGCTACTTCAGAATACCGGGACGATGCACCTGATGGCGATCTCTGGCCTCCATATCGTGCTTGCAGGTCTGGTTGGTTGGGGAATGGCGCGGGCGTTACAGTATGGCTTTCCCGTGCAGTGGATGGGCTATCGTTTCCCATTACTGACGAGCGCTGTGGTTGCCTGGGGGTATGTCTGGCTGGCAGGGGGAAATCCGCCTGCGGTACGATCTGCTCTGGCGCTTAGCGTATGGGTTTGCCTAAAAGTGTGGAACATCAACGGTTCAGCTTGGCAGGTCTGGCTATGGTGTGTCGCGTTGATTCTGGTCAGCGATCCATTGAGCGTACTGTCAGACAGTTTTTGGCTATCTTGCCTCGCTGTCGCATCGCTCATTTTCTGGTTTCAGTGGGCACCGCTTCCTCATCGGCTACAGACCCGACGGCGTTGGTTCTGGCTGCGCTGGATCCACCTGCAAACGGGAGTCACTCTGCTATTGATGCCCTTGCAGCTTCATATTTTCCACGGTTTTAGTATCACCTCGCTGCCCGCAAACCTTTGGGCTGTGCCTTTGGTGTCCTTCGTTACCACTCCGCTCATTTTGCTGGCATTGAGCACGCTGGCATTCGCGCCGCTGAGTGAAATGCTCTGGTGGCTGGCGGATATTTCGCTGCGTGTAGTATTTGCTCCACTGACGTACTTACAGACGGGGTGGGTATATCTTGATGCATCGCTGCTGCTTGCGAGCGTCGCGGGCTGGGGCGCGGTTGTGATATGGCGCTTTAGCTGGTGGCGCGTCTATCCGATGAGCGTCGGTGCTCTGATTGTGGTTTTGCTGGTTTTTCGCATAAAGACTGATGAGCCGGACTGGCGTGTGGACATGTTGGATGTCGGGCACGGTCTGGCGATTGTGATCGAGCAGCGTGGGAAAGCGGTACTATACGACACGGGAAACCGCTGGGAAGGAGGCGATATGGCGACGCGAGAAATTCTACCCTACCTGCGATGGCGGGGCGTTGACGTGGAAAACATTATCCTGAGCCATAGCCATATGGATCACATTGGGGGACTGGGAACTCTACAGGTGGCTTACCCTGAAGCAACGATATATAGCGCGACCAACGTGATGCATCATCGTTCTTGCCTACGCGGCGAGCGTTGGCGCTGGCAGGATCTCACGTTTACCGTGCTGTGGCCGTTAGCGCTCGTAGAACGAGCGGAAAATAACGACTCCTGTGTTATTCGCGTTGATGATGGAAAATACAGCGTCTTACTGACAGGCGATCTGGAGTCAGATGCGGAAAAGGCATTGATTAGGTTAGATCGTCATGCCCTGCGTGCGAATTTGTTACAAATCCCTCACCATGGCAGTAAGACATCATCATCGCCTTCCTTTATTCGTGCGGTTAATGCCGAGTTTGCTATGGCTTCTGCGGCGCGTTATAACCCGTGGCGGTTGCCTTCAGTAAAGATTGTTGAACGATATCGGCACTATGGCTACTCATGGCTGGATACCGCGTCATTCGGGCAGTTAAGTGCTCGTTTTTTCAGCAATTCATGGCGCATTCTGCGGTTCAGGGATCACATATCGCCTCGTTGGTATCATCAGTGGTTTGGCGTAGAGCGGTATAATGAGTAAAATGGTCGGCTATTTCTTCCCGATTCAGGTTTACTACATGCTGAATGATAAAGATCTCTCCACCTGGCAGACCTTTCGCCGCCTCTGGCCGATGATCTCTCCTTTTAAGGCAGGGCTTGCTGCTGCTGCAATTGCACTCATTATTAACGCAGCCGGCGATACCTTGATGCTCTCCCTGCTTAAGCCCTTGCTGGATGAAGGATTTGGCAAAGCGGAACGTTCCGTATTGCTCTGGATGCCGTTGGTCGTCATTGGGTTGATGCTAGTAAGAGGGGCGTCAGGCTTCGTGTCCAGCTACTGCGTTGCCTGGGTTTCCGGCAAAGTGGTGATGAATATGCGTCGCCGCCTGTTCTCCCATATCATGGGGATGCCGGTGTCGTTCTTCGATCAGCAGTCAACTGGGACGTTGTTATCCCGAATCACCTACGATTCGGAGCAGGTCGCGGCATCGTCGTCAGGTGCGTTGATTACGGTTGTCAGAGAAGGGGCCTCAATTATCGGCCTGTTTATTCTGATGTTCTACTACAGCTGGCAGTTGTCCATCATTCTGATTGTGATTGCGCCAATCGTATCGATTGCCATGCGCATGGTGTCCAAACGCTTCCGCAATATCAGTAAAAATATGCAGGATACGATGGGGCACGTCACCACCAGTACGGAGCAAATGCTTAAAGGCCACAAAGAAGTGCTGATGTTTGGCGGCCAGGAAGTTGAAACCAAACGTTTTGATCAGGTCAGCAACCGGATGCGTCAGCAGGGCATGAAAATGGTGTCCGCGTCGTCGATTTCCGATCCTATTATTCAGTTGATTGCTTCGCTGGCGTTGGCCTTTGTACTGTATGCCGCCAGTTTCCCCAGCGTGATGGAAACGCTAACTGCGGGGACAATCACGGTGGTGTTCTCTTCCATGATCGCACTGATGCGTCCGTTAAAATCACTGACCAACGTTAACGCGCAGTTCCAGCGCGGTATGGCCGCGTGTCAGACGCTGTTTGCGATTCTGGATATGGAGCAAGAGCGTGACACGGGCAAACTTGAGATCGAACGTGCGAAAGGTGAACTCGAATTCCGTCAGGTGAATTTCGCTTATCCGGGAAGAGAAAATCTGGCGCTGAGAAATATCAATCTGCATATCCCCGTGGGTAAAACAGTGGCGTTGGTTGGCCGATCTGGTTCCGGTAAATCAACGATTGCCAGTTTGATCACGCGTTTTTATGACATTCAATCCGGTGAAATTCTGCTCGATGGCCACGATCTTCGTGAATATCGCCTGTCTTCCTTGCGTAATCAGGTGGCGCTGGTTTCTCAAAACGTCCATCTGTTCAACGACACGATAGCAAACAACATCGCCTATGCCCGCAATGAGCACTATAGCCGTGAGGAAATTGAGCGCGCGGCGACAATGGCGTATGCGATGGATTTCATCAATAAGATGGAACACGGTCTGGATACGATCATTGGTGAAAATGGCGTGATGCTTTCTGGTGGACAGCGGCAGCGTATCGCGATTGCCCGTGCGCTGTTGCGGGATAGCCCGATCCTGATATTGGATGAGGCGACGTCGGCGCTGGACACGGAATCTGAGCGTGCGATTCAGTCTGCCTTAGACGAACTGCAAAAAGATCGCACCGCGCTGGTGATTGCACACCGCCTTTCCACGATTGAAAAAGCGGATGAGATTCTGGTTGTCGAGGACGGCAGAATCATTGAGCGTGGTAACCATGCTGCGCTACTGGCGGAGAACGGTGCCTACGCTCAGTTGCATAGAATGCAGTTTGGCGAATGATTGAACGTATCTGGTCTGGGCAATCACGGCTCTATTGGCTGCTGCTGCCGCTTTCGTGGCTATACGGACTCATCACGTTTCTGATTCGCCAGAGCTATCGATGGGGATGGCGGAAAAGCTGGCGATCTCCTGTGCCCATCGTGGTTGTGGGGAATTTGACGGCGGGTGGTAATGGGAAAACACCGGTCGTCATTTGGCTCGCCGAACAGCTGCGACGCAGAGGCTATCGTGTCGGCGTAGTATCACGTGGTTACGGCGGGAAAGCTGAACGTTATCCGCTGTTGCTGGATGAGTCGGTCACGACGGCGCAGGCTGGCGATGAACCGGTGTTGATTTTCCAGCGTACCGGTGCACCCGTGGCGGTCGCTCCCCGTCGTCGGGATGCCGTGAGCGCATTATTGGCACAGCACACGCTAGATGTGGTGATCACCGACGATGGATTGCAGCACTATGCGTTGGAAAGAGATATCGAACTGGTTGTGATTGACGGGATGCGGC
The DNA here is from genome assembly GCF_032905925.1 of Pectobacterium sp. HCp5_1. NCBI lineage: Bacteria > Pseudomonadati > Pseudomonadota > Gammaproteobacteria > Enterobacterales > Pectobacteriaceae > Pectobacterium > Pectobacterium sp. HCp5_1. Next base: position 175,333 of record NZ_JAUMIO010000001.1, on the reverse strand, counting down.
GTTTTGGCAACGGATGGTGGCTGCCAGCGGGCCCAATGCGGGAAAGAGAAAGCCGTCTGGCATCGGTGGATGCCGTTATTGTTAACGGCGGGACGCCGAGAGCAAATGAGATAGGCATGACACTCACGGCGGGTATGGCGGTTAACTTGCTTTCTGGTGAGTCACGACCGCTGAACCAGTTGCATGATGTCGTTGCGATGGCAGGCATCGGACATCCTCCGCGTTTTTTTGCTACGCTGCGCGATGCTGGTGTTAGCATTGCACGTGAAGTTGCCTTTGCTGACCACCAATCGTACCAGCCAGAACAGCTCAACTCGCTGACTCAGGATGCGACACAGCCGCTGCTGATGACGGAAAAAGATGCCGTAAAATGTAAGGCATTTGCTCAGGATAACTGGTGGTATCTGCCCGTCGATGCCGTGTTAGCTGAGCCCTATGGCACGCAATTGCTCGACAAACTGGAACATGTGCTTAATCGGAATGCGGGCAGCAGAGCATAAATTGGTCTGCTACCACGGTTTCAGATATCCCTTGTGGATATCACCTTATTAGATCGCTGCTGTAGCGAGAAAGAACATGCCGGTCATCGATCGGCCAAAGATGGAGGAAGCATGGATCACCGTTTACTTGAGATTGTTGCCTGTCCTGTTTGTAATGGTCGGCTGTACTTTAATAAAGAGAAACTGGAACTGATATGCAAGGTCGATGGTTTGGCCTATCCGGTTCGTGATGGTATCCCTGTGCTGCTGGAAAACGAAGCGCGTAAACTCGGGGCTGATGAGATAACACAATGACCTTTACTGTGATCATTCCTGCGCGTTTTGCGTCAAGCCGACTGCCGGGTAAACCGCTGGCGGACATCAACGGCAAACCAATGGTCGTCCATGTGATGGAACGGGCGCTGGAATCGGGGGCGCAGCGCGTTATTGTGGCCACCGATCATCCCGACGTCGAGGCGGCCGTGCAGCAAGCGGGCGGTGAAGTGTGCCTGACTCGCGCCGATCATAATTCTGGTACAGAGCGCCTGGCTGAAGTCATCGAACGTTACGGTTTTACCGATGATGACATCATCGTGAACGTTCAGGGCGATGAACCGCTCATTCCTTCCGTTATCATTCGTCAGGTGGCGGAAAACCTCGCTGCCAGTAAAGCAGGAATGGCGACACTGGCGGTGCCGATTGAAACCAGCGAAGAAGCATTCAATCCGAATGCGGTAAAAGTCGTTACCGACGCTGAAGGATACGCGCTGTATTTTTCCCGAGCGACTATTCCCTGGGACAGAGAGCGTTTTGCTCAGTCTAAGGAAACCATTGGCGATCACTTCCTGCGGCATATCGGTATCTATGCTTACCGTGCGGGCTTTGTGCGTCGTTATGTCAGTTGGGCACCGAGCCAGCTGGAGCAAATCGAATTACTGGAGCAACTGCGCGTGCTGTGGTACGGCGAGAAGATTCACGTTGCGGTCGCCAAAGCTATTCCTAGCGTCGGCGTGGATACCCCAGAAGATCTGGCCCGTGTGCGACATGTCATAGCGAGTCAGTAAGGTCTGCCACACCCGCCGGTTATAAGCACGTCATGGGGGAATCTATTCTTGCTGGAATAGGCTTTCCCCCATGACGTTTCTCTTAATAAGATATTTTATCTTTTAAATTATTTAGCACTTATTTAGATAACTATTCTTAAAAACTCTCAAATTACGCTGTGTCGCGTTATTTATGCCGATGTCTTATTCCCATTCTGAATTGATTTGTCGTGAGTGGAACTTTTATTTTTATATTTAAATGCTACTATCAATTCGCCATGTTTTCGCATGGCGTTTTTTGTTATTTCAACTAAGGATGGTAATGATATGAATGCTAAACATTATATCGCAAAAATTTTTCTCGGCGGTATGTTAATGGGGGCTGCCGCGGGCAGCAGCGCGGCGGTTTATTATATGGCTCCCAACGGCAACGACGCGAATAACGGCAGTAAAAACTCCCCCTGGAAAACAATCGACCGCGCACAGAAAACATTAAACCCTGGCGACCGCCTGTGGATCCGTGGTGGTAAATACGTGTTTACCAAAGGACTAAACGTCTGTGCGACGCGTACTGATGTGGTGAATGCGATCACGCTGAGTAAGAGCGGTACTGAAGGTAAGCGCATTGAGTATTGGGCATCTAGCGGGGAAGTGCCAATTTTTGATTTCAGCCAGATGCAGGATGATTGCCGTGTTAAAGGATTCAATGTCGTTGCAGATTGGGTTTCTGTAAAAGGACTGGAAATAACCGGTGTCCCACAGCGTAATAACCTTAACCATGAATCCTGGGGCGTGTGGATAAGGGGCAGCAATAATATATTCGAGCAGTTGAATATTCACCATATTATGGGAACGGGGCTGTTCATCCAGCGTGGGGGGAATAACCTGGTATTGAATAGCGACTCTCACCATAATTACGATCCACTGACCTCTAATGGTGCGGGCCAAAGTGGAGATGGCTTTGGTGCGCATATCCCTGCTAACCAACCGGGTAATATTTTCCGCGGTTGCCGGGCGTGGTCAAACTCGGATGATGGCTTCGATTTAATTAATGCTTATTCTCCGGTGCTGATTGAAAATTCCTGGGCCTGGTCGCACGGTTATTTACCGGGGACGACACAGTCACTGGCTGCGGGTAACGGTAACGGTTTTAAAATAGGTGGCTACGGTGGTGTTTATGTGGCGAATGCGGTGAAACATACCGTGCGTAACTCGGTTGCGTTTTTAAATAAAGCAGCGGGTTTTTATGCTAATCACCATCCGGTAGCGAACGATTTCTTCAACAACACTGGCTATAAAAATAACCCGAACTTTAATATCCGCGGCATTGATGCAAACGGAAAAGCGATTGGGCTAGGTACGCTACGCAACAACGTTTCTCACGGTGGTAAAGACCTGTCGTTCTCCGATGGCGCGAACATGCGCTATAACTCGTGGGATCTGAAAATTGCGGTATCAGATTCTGATTTCGAGAGCGTTTCCGTGACCGGATGGGACGCGCCGCGTCAGGCTGACGGCAGCTTGCCAGTACTGAAAAGCCTGCGTCTTGCTTCAGGCAGCGCGCTGATCAATAAGGGCGGGGATGTCAAACTGCCTTACAAAGGATCTGCCCCAGATCTGGGCGCCTTTGAACGCGAATAATGGCAGTGTGTTAACACGCTAGCCTGTCACTCCGATATTCCCTGCTGACGAGTAGGGAATATCGCTGCAACAACCTCAGCAGGAGTTATCCCTGCCGCCATTGATCCCCCGCTTATACTCTAAATAATTCGAGTTTCAGGAAGGCGGCAAGTGAAGGAATCCCGATGAGCTTACATAGGTAAGTGATTCGGGTGACTGAGCGATGCCAACGCACATGCAACTTGAAGTATGACGAGTATATTTGATCTGCGTTGAAGTATTTGTCGCCTGCTCGCCGCATCATGGTGAGTGGAGCTATTTGGCTCAACTGAGGTATAGCCGTTGATGGAACAGTTGAAATCGGAACTCAGTACGGTGTTGGGGGAAAGCCTCAGCCGACTTGAGCGCATAAGCGAGCAGCCGTATGCGGATCTGTATGCCTTGTATGATAAAGAAGGCAACGCCATTCCTTTGTTGGCTAAAAGTTATGTTTGTCAGGGCGTGGCGCAGCAGGAAGCCTACAAACTGTCGATGCTGGCGCGTGAGGGCGAGGTGCGTCTGCCAACCGTTTATGGATTGGTACTGACGCAACAGCAGCCTTATCGGGAACTGCTGCTGATTGAGCGCTTGCGCGGCGTGTCGGTGGAAGCGCCGCCAAGAAACGGCCAGCGCTGGACGCTGCTGATGGATCAAATTGTTGAAAACGTATTGGCCTGGCACCGAATTGATAGTCATGGCTGCGTCGGTTCCGTGGACAGCACGCAGGACAATGACTGGTTCAACTGGTATCAACAGCGTCTGGAAGTCCTGTGGTCCACGTTGCTCAATGTTAATGCGCCGCAGCTTACTCAGCAGGATCGGAGCGTGCTGTATCGTTCGCGCCAGTGCTTAGAGATGTTGTTTGAAGATTTTGAGGATGGCTGTGTGTTGGTACACGGTAACCTGTCGCTGCGCAGTATGTTGAAGGACGCGCGTAGCGATCAGCTATTGGCAATGATCAATCCGGGAATGATGCTGTGGGCACCGAGAGAGTATGAACTCTTCCGGCTTTGTGAGTCCGGCATGCCGGAACAGCTGCTTTATCACTATCTGAAACAGGCACCGGTATCTGAATCCTTTGTCTACCGGCGCTGGCTCTATGTCATTTGGGAAGCCGTATCCCGCTATATCCACACGGGACAGCTAGACCGTCAGCTATTTGATGTCGCTTCCCGTGAGTTGTCCCCTTGGCTGGAGTGAGCCTGCGGTTGTTCCGCGTCGTGCGGTGCTGCCGTGCTTCCCTTCAGTGCTTGCCAGAGGCGACCGAGCGTTTCGTACCAGGCTCGCTCGCTGTGCGATAGATAGTAAGCGGAAGGGAACACTTTTTCCCACGGGTTGAGCGCGGAGGTAATCGCCATCTGATTGGCTGGTGCGGGAATCGGCGCTAGCCCTTGAGCCTGGAAAAATCGCATGGCGCGAGGCAAATGATTGGCCGAGGTCACCAGCAAGAAAGGGCGTTCGCCAACAATCTTAGCGGTTGCCGCCGCTTCCTCTTCCGTGTCCTTTGGCGTATCCAGAATGATGATATCCTGTTGGGGAATGCCCAGACTTTCGGCAACCAGCGCCGCGGTTTTCGCGCTGCTGACAGGGTTACCCTGTGCGGCTCCACCGGTAAAAATCAACTTTGCGCCGGGATTGGCATGATAAAGGCGAACCCCCTCTGTGACGCGCGGGAGGCTGTTGCTGATGAGATTAGAACTGGGTGCCCATTCCGCGTTATAGGTATATCCCCCGCCTAGCACGACAATATAGTCGGCTTTGCTCGCCTGCGGCGTTTGTCGCCAGGTTGGGTAGTGTGATTCCAATGGTAATAGCAACCGATCGGCAACAGGCTGCAAGCTGAGCAGAATAAGCATCAGCCAACTGGCTAATATTATCGTTTTCCCCGTGCGCTGCCGCTGGGTAAACCAAAGCAGCAACAGGCCAACACCCATCAGAAGCAATAGCAATGGCAGGGGCTGAAGAAGGCCACCGACGAACTTTTTGAGTGTGAAAAGCATAAAATTGCATTCCTTTTGAGTGAAAAACCCGCATCCGGGAAGATATCATGCGGTAAGGCCATTTATTCTAAGCCAGCCTGTGCCAAAATGGCAGGCTGGAAAAAAATCGCATCGCGCAGACATGTCCTGCACGAGATCCCCGTTTATATGATGCGGAACAATGACTGATGCAGGATCGCAATTTTAACGATATCGCCGAAAAATTTGCTCAGAATATCTATGGCACGACGAAGGGGAGACTTCGGCTGGCGGTATTGTGGCAGGATCTTAGCGATCTTTTGACCCAGCTCCCGGCACGGCCTTTGCGCATCCTTGATGCGGGGGGCGGCGAAGGGCAGATAGCCTGTCGTCTGGCGGCTTTAGGACATCAGGTATTGTTGTGCGATGTTTCCGGTGAGATGATTCAGCGCGCCAAACATGCGGCAGCGGCGCAGGGCGTTACCCATAATATGCGTTTTGTGCAGTGTGCCGCACAGGATATTGCGCAATATATGGATAGCCCCGCCGATCTGATATTGTTCCATGCGGTGCTGGAGTGGGTCGCGCAACCGCAGCAGGTACTGAAAATACTGTACGATTGCCTGTCGCCGGGGGGCGCATTGTCCCTGATGTTCTATAACCATCATGGGCTGTTGATGCGTAACATGGTGGTGGGTAACTTCGATTATGTTCAGGCCGGGATGCCTAAGGGTAAACGGCGCTCGCTCTCGCCGGATCATCCGCTGAACCCGCAAGACGTGTACGGCTGGCTTGATGAGATGGGGCTGACCATTAGCGGGAAAACCGGCGTGCGCGTGTTTCATGACTACTTGAAAAATAAGCAGCAGCAAGTTGAGAAATTTGACGACATTCTGGAGATTGAACAGCGGTATTGTCGGCAAGAGCCTTTTGTGAGTTTGGGCCGTTATATCCATGTCATGGCGCATAAACCCCATTTGAAGGATGCATTATGAGTGATTTTTCCCAGACTGTACCCGAACTGGTCGCCTGGGCACGAAAAAACGATTTCTCCATTTCCCTCCCCACCGAACGCCTGGCGTTTTTGATGGCGATTGCCACGCTTAACGGCGAACGCATGGATGGTGAAATGAGTGAAGGTGAGCTGATTGATGCCTTCCGTCATGTGAGTCAGGGATTTGATCAGACGAACGAAACCATTACCCTTCGCGCCAATAACGCGATTAACGATCTGGTGCGCCAGCGCTTGCTTAACCGCTTTACCAGTGAGCAGGCCGAAGGTAATGCGATTTATCGTCTGACGCCGCTGGGGATTGGCATTACTGACTACTACATCCGGCAGCGTGAGTTCTCGACGCTGCGCCTTTCCATGCAGCTCTCTATCGTGGCGCAAGAGCTCAACCGTGCTGCTGATGCGGCGGAGGAAGATGGTGATGAGTTTCACTGGCACCGCAACGTATTTGCGCCGCTGAAATACTCCGTTGCAGAAATTTTTGACAGTATCGATCTGTCACAGCGCGTGATGGATGAGCAGCAGCAGGGCGTTAAAGACGATATCGCCGCGCTGTTAAATCAGGACTGGCGAGCCGCGATCAGTAGCTGTGAACAACTGCTGACGGAAACGTCATCGACGCTGCGTGAGTTGCAGGATACGCTGGAAGCCGCAGGCGACAAATTGCAGACGAGCCTGTTGAGCATTCAGGATGCGATTATGAATAACCCGCATAATCTGGAGTTTGTCGACAAGCTGGTGTTTGACCTGCAAAACAAACTCGATCGCATTGTGAGCTGGGGACAGCAGACGATAGATCTGTGGATTGGTTATGACCGCCACGTACATAAGTTTATCCGTACCGCGATTGATATGGATAAAAACCGCGTCTTTGCCCAGCGGTTGCGTCAGTCGGTGCAGAGCTATTTCGATAGCCCCTGGGCGCTGACGTTCGCCAACGCGGATCGTCTGTTGGATATGCGCGACGAAGAGCTGACGCTGCGTAGTGAAGAAGTGACCGGTGAACTGCCGCCGGAGCTGGAATACGAAGAGTTTAGTGAAATGCGCGAACAGCTGATCGCGCTGGTCGAGCAGGCGCTGCATAAATATAAAGCGCAACAGATTCCGCTGGATTTGGGGGAAGTGATGCGTGAATACCTCGCGCAGCATCCTCGCTCGCGGCATTTTGATGTTGCCCGAATCGTGGTCGACCAGGCAGTACGTCTGGGCGTAGCCGAAACAGATTTCACCGGATTGCCTGCATTGTGGCAGGCGATCAATGATTACGGAGCCAAGGTGCAGGCCCATGTCATCGACAAATATTGAACAATTTATGCCAGTGAAGCTGGCAACCGCGCTGTCGAATAACCTCTTTCCTGCGCTGGACAGCCAATTGCGCGCCGGGCGCCATATTGGTATTGAAGAACTGGAAAACCACGTATTTTTGATGGATTTTCAGGAGGTGCTGGAAGAGTTCTACAGCCGTTACAACGTGGAATTGATTCGCGCGCCGGAAGGATTCTTCTATCTGCGTCCGCGTTCTACCACGCTGATCCCGCGCTCGGTATTGTCTGAGCTGGATATGATGGTAGGGAAAATTCTCTGCTATCTCTATCTGAGCCCGGAGCGTTTGGCGCACGAAGGCATTTTCAGCCAGCAGGAGCTGTATGAAGAGCTGCTGAGTCTGGCGGATGAAAGCAAGCTGCTGAAACTGGTTAACCAGCGTTCTACCGGTTCCGATCTGGATCGCCAAAAATTACAGGAAAAAGTCAGAACCTCGCTTAACCGCTTACGTCGGTTAGGTATGATCTACTTTATGGGCAATGACAGCAGCAAATTCAGAATTACTGAATCGGTGTTCCGCTTCGGGGCTGATGTGCGCAGCGGCGACGATGCCCGCGAAGCACAGCTACGCATGATTCGCGATGGTGAAGCGATGCCTGTTGAAGGTAGTTTGTCGCTGAAAGATGACAGCGACGATAACGATCGCACCGATGATACCGCGCCAGAAACGGGTGAGGATGAATAAGTGTTGAGGATGAACAGGAATGATTGAACGCGGTAAATTTCGCTCACTAACGCTGGTCAACTGGAACGGCTTTTTCGCTCGCACCTTCGATCTGGATGAACTGGTTACCACGCTATCCGGCGGTAACGGTGCCGGGAAATCCACTACGATGGCCGCCTTTATTACGGCGCTGATCCCTGACCTGACGCTGTTGCACTTCAGGAACACCACTGAAGCCGGTGCCACCAGCGGCTCACGCGATAAAGGTCTGCACGGTAAATTGCGCGCCGGCGTCTGCTACTCCACGCTGGATGTCGTTAACTCGCGTCATCAGCGCGTGCTGGTTGGGGTTCGTCTCCAGCAGGTGGCAGGGCGCGACCGTAAAGTCGACATCAAGCCTTTCACCATTCAGGGATTACCGACGGCGATACAGCCGACGCAAATTCTGACGCAGGTGGTCGGCGATCGTCAGGCGCGCGTTCTCTCATTGCAAGAGCTGAAAGAGCGCGTCGAGGAGATGGAAGGCGTTCAGTTCAAGCAGTTTAACTCCATCACCGACTATCACTCGCTGATGTTTGATTTGGGCGTGGTGCCACGTCGCCTGCGCTCTGCTTCCGATCGCAGTAAGTTCTATCGTCTGATCGAAGCGTCGCTGTACGGCGGTATCTCCAGCGCGATTACTCGCTCGCTGCGTGACTACCTGCTCCCTGAAAACAGCGGCGTGCGGAAAGCGTTTCAGGATATGGAAGCCGCGCTGCGTGAAAACCGTATGACGCTGGAGGCGATTCGCGTCACCCAGTCCGATCGCGATCTGTTTAAGCACCTGATCTCTGAAGCGACCTCCTATGTTGCCGCCGACTACATGCGGCACGCCAATGAGCGTCGTATTCATCTGGATGGGGCATTGGAACTGCGTCGTGACCTGTTCTCCAGCCGTAAGCAACTGTCGAGTGAGCAATATCGTCATGTAGAAATGGCGCGGGAACTGGCGGAGCAGAGCGGTGCCGAAGGCGATCTGGAAACGGATTATCAGGCGGCCAGCGATCACCTGAATCTGGTGCAGACAGCGATGCGTCAGCAGGAAAAAATCGAGCGCTATAACGCCGACCTGGAAGAATTGAGCTATCGCCTCGAAGAACAGAACGAGGTGGTGGAAGAAGCGCGGGAGCAGCAGGCGGAAAACGAAGAACGCGCCGATGCTGCCGAGCTGGAAGTAGATGAGCTGAAAAGCCAGCTTGCTGATTATCAGCAGGCACTGGACGTACAGCAGACGCGTGCCATTCAGTATCAGCAGGCTCAGCAGGCGCTGGAACGCGCCCGCTCGCTGTGTCAGTTGCCAGATTTAACGGCAGACAACGCGGATGAATGGCTGGACAGCTATCAGGCGAAAGAGCAGGAAGCGACAGAAATCCTGCTGATGCTGGAGCAGAAACTGAGCGTGGCCGATGCGGCGCACGGCCAGTTTGAACAAGCCTATCAGCTGGTGAGCAAGATTGCCGGTGCGGTGAATCGCAACGAGGCCTGGCAGGTTGCACGCGACCTGTTGCGCGATAGCTCTTCACAACGCTATCAGGCGGAGCGGGTACAGCCGCTGCGGATGCGTCTGTCTGAGCTGGAACAGCGTCTGCGCGAACAGCAGGATGCCGAACGGTTATTACAGGATTTCAGCAAACGCAACGGTCAGGATTATCAACCGGAAGAGCTGGAGTCACTCCAGCAAGAACTTGATGCCCGCATCGAAACGCTGTCATCGCTGGTGGCGGAAGCGGGTGAGCGTCGCATGGCGCTACGTCAGGAGCTGGAGCAGACTCAACAGCGCATTCAGAAACTGACGGCGCGTGCGCCAGTCTGGCTGGCTGCACAGGAAATGTTGACGCAGCTGAGCGAGCAGAGCGGCGAAACGTTTGAAGATAGCCGTCAGGTGACGGAGTTCATGCAGCAGTTGCTGGAGCGCGAGCGTGAAACCACGGTTGAACGTGATGACATCGCAGCCCGCAAGCGGCAAATCGAAACGCAGATTGAGCGACTGAGTCAGCCCGGTGGTTCCGAAGACCCGCGCCTGAACGCGCTGGCGGAACGCTTTGGCGGCGTGCTGCTGTCTGAGATTTATGATGACGTGACGTTGGATGATGCGCCGTACTTCTCGGCGCTGTATGGTCCCTCCCGCCATGCCATCGTGGTGCCCGATCTTTCTCTGGTGCGCGATCAGCTTGCCGGTCTGGAAGACTGCCCAGAAGACCTGTATCTGATCGAGGGGGACCCGCAGTCGTTTGATGACAGCGTATTTGCCGTTGAAGAGCTAGAACGTGCTGTCGTGGTGAAAGTCGCGGAGCGCCAGTGGCGTTATTCGCGCTTCCCAGAAGTGCCGCTGTTTGGTCGTGCCGCGCGGGAAATGCGTCTGGAAAGCCTGCGTGATGAGCGCGAAGCGCTGGCTGAGCAGTACGCGACGCTGTCATTCGACGTGCAGAAAACGCAGCGCCTGCACCAGTCGTTCAGCCGCTTTATCGGTACGCATCTGGCGGTCGTTTTTGATGAAGATCCCGAAGCGGAAATTCGTACGCTCAGTTCCCGTCGTGGCGAGCTGGATCGTGCGATGGCGAGCTTTGACGGCGAAAACCAGCAGCAGCGTCAGCAGTACGATCAGGCGAAGGAAGCCAGCGCACAGCTGAATAAACTGATTCCGCGCATTAGCCTGCTTTGCGATGAGACATTGCAGGATCGCGTGGAAGAGATTCGTGCAGAGCTGGATGAAACCGAAGAGTCTGCTCGCTTCATTCAGCAGCACGGTGCAACGCTGGCTAAGCTGGAACCGCTGGTTTCTGTCCTGCAAAGCGACCCGCAGCAGCATGAGCAGTTGCAGGAAGATTATACGCAAGCGCAGAACGCGCAGCGGCAGGCAAAACAGCAGGCGTTTGCGTTGACCGAAGTTGTGCAGCGTCGCGCGCACTTCAGCTATGCCGATTCGGCCGGAATGTTGGGTGAAAATGCAGGCTTGAATGACAAACTGCGCCATCGTTTGGAACAGGCTGAGGCAGAACGGGCAAAAGCGCGTGAACAGCTACGCCAGCATCAGGCACAGTTGACGCAGTACAGTCAGGTTCAGGCATCGCTGAAAAGCTCTTACGATGCCAAGCAGGACATGCTGAAGGAGCTGACGCAAGAACTTCAGGATATCGGCGTACGTGCGGACGCTGATGCTGAAGCGCGCGCCTGTCAGCGTCGTGATGAGTTGCATGCCGCATTAAGCACCAACCGCTCGCGGCGTAATCAGTTGGAAAAACAGATTACGTTCTGTGAAGCGGAAATGGACAGTTTGCAGAAGAAGTTGCGCAAGCTGGAGCGTGATTATCATCAGATGCGTGAGCAGGTTGTTACGGCGAAAGCGGGCTGGTGCGCGGTCATGCGTTTGGTGAAAGACAACGGCGTCGAGCGTCGCCTGCACCGTCGCGAGCTCGCCTATATGGAAGGTGATGAACTGCGTTCCATGTCGGATAAGGCGCTGGGTGCGCTGCGTCTGGCGGTTGCGGATAACGAACATCTGCGCGATGTACTGCGGCTTTCGGAAGATCCGAAGCGGCCTGAGCGCAAGATTCAGTTCTATATCGCCGTTTACCAGCATCTGCGCGAGCGTATCCGTCAGGATATTATCCGCACCGATGATCCGGTAGAAGCGATTGAACAGATGGAAATCGAGCTTAACCGTCTGACTGAAGAGCTGACGGCGCGTGAGCAGATGCTGGCCATCAGCTCACGCAGCGTGGCAAACATCATTCGTAAAACGATCCAGCGTGAGCAGAACCGCATTCGGATGCTGAACCAGGGGCTGCAAGCGGTCGCATTTGGTCAGGTGAAGAGCGTTCGTCTCAACGTCAACGTGCGCGAAACGCATACTACGTTGCTCAACGTGTTGTCTGAACAGCAGGAAATGCATCAGGATCTGTTTAACAGCAACCGTCTGACCTTCTCGGAAGCGTTGGCAAAACTGTATCAGCGCCTGAATCCTGAAATTGATATGGGACAGCGTACGCCGCAAACCATCGGTGAAGAGCTGCTGGATTACCGAAACTACCTTGAAATGGAAGTTGAAGTTAACCGTGGCGCGGATGGCTGGCTACGGGCGGAAAGTGGGGCGCTGTCGACCGGGGAAGCCATCGGTACCGGGATGTCGATTCTGGTCATGGTGGTGCAGAGCTGGGAAGAAGAGTCTAAGCGCCTGCGTGGCAAGGATATTATCCCATGCCGTCTGCTCTTCCTCGATGAGGCGGCACGTCTGGATGCCAAGTCTATTGCGACACTGTTCGAGCTCTGCGATCGTCTGGAAATGCAGCTGGTTATCGCGGCACCGGAAAATATCAGTCCCGAGAAGGGAACCACCTATAAGCTGGTGCGTAAAGTCTACCAGAACAACGAGCACGTCCATGTGGTCGGGCTGCGCGGTTTCGGAACGGAAGCGCCAGAGACGCAAGAGCAGGCCTCGTAGCGATAAACCTTGCTGTTATTTTCTTCTATAATCATAAAGCCGCTTTTTTAAGCGGCTTTGTTTTTTCGTAAAGAGAATGCTGACGGCGAATAGGTTCATCAAATATTAAGATAATACCCAGAAGAAGAAGCAAAAATATTTTTCTCTTTATATACTGACGATAAAACGATGGCAGGCCGTAGAAGGATTTGCGGTTTTATGTTGCAAGGTGGCGTACCGTAATAACGGGCGCGATATAAAAACGATCACATTTCATTCTTTCTCGTTTTCTACACGAGCAAAGTGAAAGAATGTGCTTACGCGAGTATGACCGTATACGAGCGAATTCGGTTTGTTATTTCCATATCCAGCGTGGATTGTCGTGAAAGCATAGTGATTAATGAGTACAGGGGATAAATGGATGTTGTTGTTACATAAACGAAAAATGGTCAGGCTGCTGTTACGCGTGGGTTGTATTTGGGTCGGAAGCCTGTCTCCTTCGTTTTCGGTGCTGGCAGCATCTCCGACGGTGGTATCCGGCTTATCGCAAAGCTCGGGCGTGGTGTCTGTAGAAAATAGCCGTGCAGGGCTTCTGGCCGCGCTGCCGCACGGTATGACGTTACATTATCTCTCTGATTTATCATCGCTTTATGCCCAGCATCAGATGCAACCTATGTGGGCAGATAACCGTGCGGTTCAACAGTTTCAACAACAGCTGGCCGAATTAGCGATAGCGGGCGTACAGCCGCAGTTCACTACGTGGGTAACCTGGCTGACCGATCCGCAATTGACCGGATTTGCGCGCGATGCCGTGCTCTCGGATGCGATGCTGGGCTATTTGCAGTTCGTCTCGGGTGTAGAGCGTAGCGGTAATGACTGGTTGTACAGCAGCGTACCTTACCGTCTGCAATCGCCGGCGCTCAATATCGTTTCGCAATGGCAACAGGCCGTGAAATCCGGCACCAGCGCGGCCTATGTGGTTTCGCTGGCACCACAGCATTCGCAATACGCCAAAATGCATGAAGCATTGAAGACGATGCTGACGGACAATCGACCGTGGCCGAGCCTGAATCTGGCGGAGTCTCTGCGCCCGGAACAGCAGAGTCGGGAACTGGCGGTACTGCGTGAAATTCTGCAACGTACTGGCATGCTGTCTTCAACGGAGAGCATTACGCTATTTAACGAAAATACCGCCGCGACGACGGTACCGGCCGGGCAGGCTCCGCTGGTCGATAGCAGTACTGCGATTGATGATCGTTATACTGGCGAACTGGTTGACGCGGTTAAACGCTTCCAGCACTGGCAAGGGCTGGAGGATGATGGCGTTATTGGTAAGCGTACGCGCGATTGGCTCAATGTGTCCCCGCAAATGCGTGCAACGCTGCTGGCGCTGAATATCCAGCGTCTGCGCCTGCTACCGGATAACGTTCACACTGGTATCATGGTGAACATCCCCAATTATTCACTAATCTATTATCAGGATGGCGCTGAACGCTTATCATCACGCGTCATTGTTGGGCAGCCTAAACGCAAAACGCCATTGATGAGTAGCTCGCTGTATAACGTGGTGGTCAATCCGCCGTGGAATGTTCCTACGACGTTGACTCGGCAGGACATTATTCCTAAAGTCGTACGCGATCCCGGCTATCTACAGCGTCATGGCTACACGGTGTTGTCCGGTTGGAGTCAGGATGCTGAAGCGATCGATCCTTCCATGATCGATTGGCCGATGGTGTCAGCAGAGCGCTTCCCTTATCGACTGCGTCAGGCCCCAGGTGCGAATAACTCGCTGGGACGCTATAAATTCAATATGCCGAATTCAGAAGCGATTTATCTACACGACACGCCTAATCACAATCTGTTCCAGCGTGATATCAGGGCGCTTAGCTCCGGCTGCGTGCGGGTTAATAAAGCATCGGAACTGGCTAGCATGTTATTGCAGGATGCAGGATGGAATAATAGTCGTATTTCTTCCACGCTGGATCAGGGAAATACCACCTTTGTGTCAATGAAACATCGGATTCCGGTCAACCTCTATTACCTGACCGCGTGGGTGGCGGAAGATGGTAGACCGCAGTTCCGAACAGATATTTACAATTATGATGACACCGCTCGTGCAGGGACGAAAGTGCTGTCCAGAGCAGGGCTGTTGCTTCAGTAAGTATTGAAAACACGAGCATTAGCGGTATCGGTATTTTATCGTTTTGCGGGGGATCGATGCGATCTCCCGCAAACCCGTAAGCAAAGCGGGTTGACTCACTTTTCTCTGGCAGTTAAGGTTCAAGGCGGCACGTTTTGTGCCTCCTTTTATACCGTTCTTTAGCCAGGGTACTTGTTCTATGGATCACATTGACAATCATCGCCGTAAGTGGCTTGCACTGGGTGGTGCCGCGTTGGGTATCGCACTGCTTCCCGGTCAGGCATTTGCGACGTTATCTACACCCCGACCACGAATTTTGACGCTGAACAATCTGAATACCGGAGAGCGGCTGAAAACGGAATTCTTTGATGGCAAACGGTATAACAAGTCAGAACTTTCTCGCCTCAATCACTTTTTCCGCGACTATCGCGCCAATAAAGTCAAAACGATTGATCCCCAACTTTTCGATCAGCTCTATCGCTTACAAGTGATGTTGGGCACCAACAAGCCCGTACAGCTGATTTCTGGTTATCGCGCGATAGATACGAATAATGAATTACGCGCGCATAGCAGGGGGGTGGCAAAGCAGAGCTACCACACGAAAGGGCAGGCGATGGATTTCCACATTGAAGGCGTTCAACTCGCTAACATTCGTAAAGCGGCGATGAAAATGCGTGCTGGCGGCGTTGGCTACTACCCACGTAGCGATTTCGTTCACATCGATACCGGCCCTGTCCGCACCTGGTAATCTGCTACCACAGCACGACACTTTTTCGATTCGGCTCGCTGAGACATCGCGAGCCGCTCAGTTTATTCAACATGGAGTGATATGAAATATCAAATTGTCCCGGTGACGGCATTTAGCCAGAACTGCACGTTGTTATGGTGCGAAAAAACCAATGAAGCGGCGATTGTCGATCCCGGTGGTGATGCAGAAAAAATCAAACGTGCCGTCGCGGATGCAGGGATTTCGGTTAAACAGATTCTGTTAACGCATGGTCATCTGGATCATGTGGGGGCGGCTGCCGAGTTGGCCGAGCACTATCAGGTCGCAATCATTGGCCCGCAGATTGAAGATGCTTTCTGGCTGGAAGGGCTACCGGCACAGAGCCGGATGTTTGGTCTGGAAGAATGCGCGCCGCTGACGCCATCACGTTGGCTACAGGAAGGTGATGAGGTTAACGTAGGCGAGACGACGCTGGCGGTTTTCCATTGCCCAGGCCATACTCCGGGCCACATTGTTTTCTTTGATGCGGAATCGCGTCTGGCGCAGGTGGGTGATGTGATTTTTAACGGTGGCGTAGGGCGTACCGATTTCCCACAGGGCGATCATCAGGCGTTGATTGCGTCCATCAAAAACAAGCTGCTGCCGCTGGGTGACGATGTGACGTTTATTCCGGGACACGGCCCGATGTCGACCTTAGGGCATGAACGCAAGACCAACCCTTTCCTGCGTGAAGATGTCGCGATTTGGTAGTGTTTTATAGACTTCAAACGCAGAAATAAAAAAGCCGACATGCTGTGTCGGCTTTTTTGATCGCGGAAGAATCAGAGTACGGCAACAATCGCTTCGCAGAGCGGAGCCATATTTTCTGGCGTCATTCCTGCAACGTTGATACGGCCGGAATTCACCGCGTAAACGCCGAATTCGTCACGCAGACGCAGAACCTGCTCCTTGGTCAAGCCGCTGAATGAGAACATCCCATTCTGGTCGATGATGAAGGAGAAATCCTGCTGCGCGCCTTTTTCCTGCAAGGTATTAACGAACAGCTGACGCATACGCTGAATGCGCTCACGCATCGCCGTCAATTCCTGCTCCCAAATGGCCTTCAGTGCGTCGTTGCCCAAAATGGTCGCAACAACGGTCGCGCCGTGTGACGGAGGGTTGGAGTAGTTTGCGCGAATAGCGGCTTTCACCTGGCTGAATGCTTTGTCTGCCGTTGCGGCATCAGCGGCAACCAGCGTGCAGGCACCGACGCGCTCATTGTACAAACCGAAGTTTTTAGAGTACGAGCTGCATACGATCAGTTCATCGTGTTTTGCAGCGAAGAGACGCAGGCCTTCCGCATCTTCTTCGAGCCCACGGGCAAAGCCCTGATAGGCGAAGTCAAACAGCGGCAGCCAGCCTTTGGCTACTGACAGTTCAGCCAGCGTAGCCCACTGCTCAGCGGTAGGATCGATACCGGTTGGGTTATGGCAACAGCCGTGGAACAGCACTACGTCACCCGCTTGGGTAGCGTTCAGGCTATTCAGCAGGCCATCAAAATCCAGCGCATGGTTTGCAGCATCGTAGTAGTCGTACTGGCAGACTTCCAAACCGACAGCGGAGAAGACATTGTTGTGATTTGGCCAGGTTGGGTTGCTGATCCAAATACGTTTTGCAGACGTTTGATTGGCAATGAAATCAGCGGCTACGCGCAGCGCACCGGTTCCGCCCGGCGTTTGCGCCGTACGGGCACGTTTGTCGGCAATGATGGCATTCTGCTTGCCAAACAACAGCTCCTGCGTGCACTGACCGAATGCTGGCAGACCGTCAATGCCCAGATAATTTTTGGTGGTTTCATTTTCCAGCAGATAGTGTTCTGCTTTTTTTACGCTGGTCAGAACCGGAGTTTTACCGGTTTCATCTTTATAGACACCAATACCCAGATTGATTTTATTCGCGCGGTCATCGGCGCGGAAAAGATCGGTCAGCCCGAGAATAGGATCGGCCGGTGCGGCAGAGATATTTTCAAACATTGCCAGAATGTTCCATAACTGAGATGAAATAAGAATTCTCAGAGTACCGTCAGTAAAAGGCTTTGCCAACCGTTGATGTCAAAAAGAAAGGGAAATAACAGGGAGAAGGAGAGAGACGAAATAAAAGACTGGTTAGGCGAGAATAATTGGCGCAGCGTGGCGTAAAGCAGAAACAAAAGAACGCGGAGAGCATTTTTCAACGTCGCAGGCGACGGCTTGTAAGGCGCTGGAGCTGTTTAGCACACAATAAAAAAGACAGAGCCGAAGCCCTGTCTTTTCATGCAAGACGAACGATTAACTCGTTACGTTATGCGATGCCAACTTAGAACTGGTAAGTCAGACCCAGAGCAACAGTGTCGTCATCGGACTTGCCGTATGCGTTGGTGTCTTTGATCAGGTTGATCTGGTAGTCAACATAGGTAGACATATTTTTGTTGAACGCATAAGTGGCGCCAACGCTAACATATTTAGTGATGTAATCATTTTTATTGTTTACATCATCTTTAGCTTTAGCTGAAACATATGCCAGAGATGGAGTTAAACCGAAATCGAAGTTGTATTGTGCAACAGCTTCAAAGATTTTAGTTTTGTCTGCGAAGCCATCAGTGTCACCTGCTACGACAGTGCTGTTAGGGCCAGATGCTTGGCCGATATATGACAGGTTACGATATTCACCGTAGGTAGCAGCTAAATAGACAGCATTGGCATCATATTTCAGACCAGTAGCCCACGCTTCGGCTTTCTTACCACGACCAGTGGTCGCATTGGTAATGTTGTTTTGGTTATCAGTACGGTTAATTGCAGCATAAGATGCTACAACACCCAGGCCGATATCTGATTCGTAGGAAGAAGATACGCCCCAACCATCGCCATTCTGTTCGTCAATATTGCCACGACGATTTGTGCTGTCGCTGTTGTTTTTACCTTGGTATTGAACAGCGAAGTTCCAACCGTCAACCAGACCGAAGAAGTTAGTGTTACGGTAAGTAGCAACACCAGTTGAACGGCCAGTCAGGAAGTTATCGGAGTTAGATTGATCGCCACCAAATTCTGGCAAAACGTCTGTCCAAGCGATACCGTCATATGCAATACCCATGTTACGACCGTAGTCGAAAGAACCATAGTCAGCGAATTTCAGACCAGCAAAAGCATAACGAGTTTTGTCAGCGTTGGAAGAACCGGCGCTTTCAGCTCTGTTGCCTTGGAATTGATATTCAAAACGGCCAAAACCAGTCAATTGATCAGCGATCTGAGTTTCACCTTTGAAGCCCAGACGAGCATAGGTTTTATCGCCATCATTACCGTTGTCATCAGAGAAATAGTGCAGACCAGTGATTTTACCAGTCAGATTCAGCTTGTTGCCGTCTTTGTTATAAACTTCAGCAGCGTTGGCTGCGCCTGCGACTAACAGAGCTGGGATTACTACTGCAAGAATGTTGCGTTTCATCATTATTACCCTCATTGGTGTTATTTAGACACCTGCCACTGCCATAAATAATTCTTTACGGAACTATTCCTGAAAGTTTGGTGTCTTCCTGTGTCTGAACGCAGTTTTCCATTCACTCGCCAGTTAATCCACCCTAAAGATGCTACAAACTTCGTAATCGAGTAACAAATGGAAATAATGTGTGTCTAAATGTAAAAATCAGGGAACTTTGTGAACCATAACAAAAATTAAAAAAAAAGAGCCGGGAAACCCGACTCTTCTTTTCTACATATTTGTTTTACTTATATTAAATTTTTATTTAGAAACTGGCGTTCCTCGGTGTGCGTGGGAAAGGAATTACATCGCGCACATTTTGTACACCGGTAACATAGGCAATCAATCGTTCAAAACCTAAACCGAAACCGGAATGTGGAATGGTGCCGTAACGACGTAAATCACGATACCACCAGTAGTCTTCTTTATTCAGTCCCATCTCTTCCAGACGGCTATCCAACTGAGCCAAACGCTCTTCACGCTGAGAGCCACCGATGATTTCGCCGATTCCCGGTGCCAAAACATCCATCGCGGCAACGGTTTTACCGTCGTCATTCATACGCATATAGAAAGCTTTGATGTCTTTCGGGTAGTTCTTAACGACAACCGGTGCTTTGAAGTGTTGCTCTGCCAGATAACGCTCGTGCTCGGAGGAGAGATCCACGCCCCAGTAAACCGGGTTCTCGAACTGCTGTCCGCAATTTAGCAGGATCTCGACGGCATCGGTGTAATCCACCTGCGCGAAATCGGAGCTGACGAATTTTTCCAGTCGAGTGATGGCTTCTTTATCAACGCGCTCAGCAAAGAACGCCATATCATCGGCACGCTCATTCAGGACGGCCTGGAAAACATATTTCAGCAGGTTTTCGGCCAGCGCCGCGACGTCATCCAGAGAGGCGAAAGCGACTTCCGGTTCGATCATCCAAAACTCAGCCAGATGGCGGCTGGTGTTAGAGTTTTCTGCACGGAACGTCGGGCCAAAGGTATACACATTGGACAGTGCACAGGCGTAGGTTTCACCATTCAACTGGCCGGATACGGTCAGGAACGCTTCTTTACCGAAGAAATCTTCGCTGAAATCCACTTTACCTTGTTCGGTACGTGGCAGGTTTTCCAGATCGAGAGTAGAAACGCGGAACATTTCACCCGCGCCTTCGGTATCGGATGCGGTAATCAGCGGGGTTGATACCCAGAAGTAACCGTTCTCGTGGAAGAAGCGGTGAATTGCCTGCGCCAGCGTATGGCGAACGCGGGCAACGGCACCGATCAGATTGGTGCGTGGACGCAAGTGCGCGACTTCACGCAGGTATTCGATACTGTGACGCTTTGCCGCCATTGGGTAGGTATCGGGATCGTCAACCCAGCCGACGACGTTGACGTTGGTGGCTTGCAGTTCGAAGCTCTGGCCTTCACCCGGAGAGGCGACGACGTTACCGGTGATTTCAACGGAGCAGCCAGTAGTCAGGCGCAGTACGTCATCCTGATAATTGGAGAGATTATTATTAACGACAGCCTGTAATGGATTAAAGCAGGAGCCGTCATAAACGGCGATAAAGGAGATACCGGCTTTAGAATCTCTCCGGGTACGTACCCAGCCGCGCACGGTGACTTCGCTGTCAACGGCGACACGGCCTTGCAGTACATCGACTACAGGCACTACGCTCATAAAATTCTCTCTTTAATTAATCGTGTTTAAGAAAAATATCGTGGTTAAAACGCTAAATGGCCCAATCCGAGCCATTTGCTATGTTACTTGCGATGCAACAGGACACAAGCAGAAATCACCGGAATGGCGCGAAGTTTTCGCTCATGACGGTGAATCTGCTGCAAAGTTGGTCAGCATCTAAAGGGGAAAGCCTTAACTGGCCTTTTTCACGCGGGGCAGGTCAAACGCTTTGCGCAACTCACACACGAAGTTCTGATCCTGACAGATGGTTTTGCCCGGGCTATCGGAGAGTTTTGCCACCGGCTTGCCGTTGCATTCCACCAGCTTGATCACAATGTTCAGCGGTTTCACGCCGGGGATATCACACGTCAGGCGCGTGCCGATACCAAATACCAGATTCACGCGCTGCCCGAAATGACGGTACAGCGTCAGCGCTTTATTCAGATTCAGATTGTCGGAGAAGACCAGCGTTTTGCTCATCGGATCGATGTTCAGGCGCTGATAATGCGCAATGGCTTTTTCGCCCCAATCGACCGGATCGCCGGAATCGTGACGCAACCCCTGATAGGCTTCGGCAAACGGCAAATCGAAATCGCGCAGGAAGGCATCCATCGTGATGCAGTCGGTCAACGCAATGCCCAAATGTATGGGATATTCTCGTAGCCACATTTGTAGCGCGGCGCGCTGGCTGTTTGCCAGCGTCGGACTAATCTGCTGATGCGCCTGAAACCACTCGTGTGCCTGCGTGCCGACAGGCGTGATATCCAAACGGCGTGCCAGATCGTAATTGCTGGTGCCGATGAGATAAGGGAAGTCGGCCCGCAGCGTCGTCACAATCGTCTGCTGGACATCACGAGAGAAACGCCGGCGCGTGCCGAAATCCATTAACTTGAACCGACTGAGATCCACATCTGCGCTGTTCTGGCGGAAGCTCTCTAGTGAGGCTGACAGTTGGGCAAGCGCCTGCTTAGTCGTAATGTGGGGTGAACGATCGCGATGCACGACTTCACTGATCACGGCCAGCAAGGGAACTTCCCACAAAATCACTTCACGCCATGGCCCGGTGATGCGGATATCCAGCTTGCCCGCATGATTCTTGATCGAAACCTGCTGCGGATTAAAACGGAAGTCCCGCAGCCAGTGGAGATAATCTGGCTTAAAGAATGGCAGAGAAGAAAGATAGGTGAACTCATCGTCACTCAATGACAAGAAACGCATCAGATCGACCTGATGGGCTATCTCATCAGCGTAAACGCCTAATAACTCATCACCGCGACAGCGAAATTCAGCCGCAACGTCGACATCATAATAGTGATGATACACCGCCTGTTGCATGTGCAGCTTGTAGGCATCGGTATCCAGCAATGAGTGCAGAATCGGGGAAGTGTGCAAAGTCATAATGCGTTACAGCATCCTTGTAAGATGCCTATCCACCATTGGGACAATCAGCAATGTTCGGTCAGTATACCTTGATTATCCGTTTATTACATTACGACAACATAGCGAGACGTGCGGGAATGAACCACGGTACGATGATTATCCTCATTATTTTGTCGTGGTAACATTAAGATAACAGGCTTAGACTTGATCTTTGATGTTTATGACGAGGTGGAAACTTTATATGAATCAACAGCCGCAAATAAAATATCGCCATGACTACCGTGCGCCGGATTACACCATTACCGACATTGCACTGGATTTCGATCTCCATGCCGAAAAGACTCACGTAAAAGCCGTTAGTCAGGTGGTGTTGCAGGGGGACGCTGGCGCGCCGTTGAAGCTGGATGGCGAAGGGCTGAAACTGATTAGCCTGAGCGTTGATGGTCAGCCGTGGACACATTACCAGCAGCAGGACGATGGCCTGATTCTGACACAATTACCCGCGCGTTTTACGCTCAGCATCGAAACGGAAATCAATCCCGCCGCCAACAGCGCGCTGGAAGGGCTGTATCTTTCTGGCGATGCGCTCTGTACGCAGTGTGAGGCCGAAGGTTTCCGCCACATTACTTATTATCTTGACCGTCCAGATGTGTTGGCGAAATTCACGACGCGCATCACAGCGGATAAAGCTCGCTATCCTTATTTACTCTCTAACGGCAATCGTATCGCACAAGGGGAACTGGAAGGCGGCCGCCACTGGATTGAATGGCAGGATCCCTTCCCGAAACCCGCTTATCTGTTCGCGCTGGTTGCTGGCGACTTTGATGTCCTTCAGGATCGCTTCACGACACGTTCTGGTCGCGATGTTGCATTAGAGTTGTTTGTTGACCGTGGCAACCTCGATCGTGCTGGCTGGGCGATGACCTCGCTGAAGAATTCGATGAAGTGGGACGAAGAGCGCTTCGGACTGGAATACGATCTCGATATCTATATGATCGTCGCCGTTGATTTCTTCAACATGGGGGCGATGGAAAACAAAGGGCTGAACGTATTCAACTCTAAATACGTGCTGGCCAAAGCTGAAACCGCGACGGATAAAGATTATCTGAACATTGAAGCGGTGATCGGCCATGAATATTTCCACAACTGGACGGGTAACCGCGTCACCTGCCGCGACTGGTTCCAGCTCAGTCTGAAAGAAGGGCTGACGGTGTTCCGCGATCAGGAGTTCAGCTCCGACCTGGGGTCGCGCCCGGTGAACCGTATCGATAACGTACGTGTGATGCGCGGTGCGCAGTTCGCCGAAGATGCCAGCCCGATGTCGCATCCGATTCGTCCCGATCAGGTGATCGAGATGAATAACTTCTATACGCTGACGGTCTATGAAAAGGGATCGGAAGTGATCCGCATGATGCACACTTTATTAGGTGAAGAAGGCTTCCAGGCAGGCATTCGTCTCTATTTTGAACGTCATGATGGCAGTGCGGCGACCTGTGATGATTTCGTGCAGGCGATGGAGGATGCTTCCGGTGTCGATCTTACGCAGTTCCGTCGTTGGTATAGCCAGTCGGGCACGCCGGTGCTGACCGTACGTGATGATTACGATCCGCAGACGCAACAATATCTGCTGAGCGTGAGTCAGACGACGCCAATTGGAGCCGACAAACAACCCAAACTGCCGCTGCATATTCCGCTGGATATCGAACTGTACGATCCGCAAGGGCAGGTTATTCCGCTACAGAAAGACGGTCAACTGCTGGCGTCGGTGCTTAGTGTGACCGAATCTGAACAGACGTTTATTTTCGATCAGGTGCCTTGCCGTCCGATTCCTTCTTTATTACGTGAGTTCTCTGCGCCGGTAAAATTGAACTATGCCTGGAGCGATGAGCAACTGACATTCCTGATGCGTCATGCGAGTAATGCGTTCTCGCGTTGGGATGCGGCACAGAGCCTGTTGGCCAACTATATCCGTCTGAACGTTTCACGCTATCAGCAGAAACAGCCGCTTTCCGTGCCGATGCATGTTGTTGATGCTTTCCGTGGCGTGCTGCTGGATGACAAACTGGATCCGATGCTGGCTTCTCAGATTCTGACATTGCCGAGCGAAAACGAGATTGCTGAGCTGTTTGACATCATCGATCCGACGGCGATCGCTGCCGTACGCGACAGCATGACGCGTACGATGGCGAAAGAGATGGCGGATGAGTGGCTGGCGGTATACCACGCGAATCAGGCTCCACAGTATCGCATCGAACACGCGGATATGGGTAAACGCGCGCTGCGCAACGTCTGCCTGCATTATCTGGCATTCAGCGATGAAGCGCAGGCGGATAAACTGGTGCAAACACAGTTCCGTCAGGCGGATAATATGACCGATTCGCTGGGGGCGCTGGCGGCGGCGGTTGAGGCTCAATTGCCGGTGCGTGATGAATTGCTGACGCAGTTTGATAACCGCTGGCATCAGGATGGGTTGGTCATGGACAAATGGTTCGCGCTACAAGCCACCAGCCCAGCAGATAATGTGCTAACCCGCGTGCGTGAATTGTTGCAACACCGTTCATTCAGCCTGAACAACCCTAACCGTTTACGTTCGTTGGTGGGGGCGTTTGCAGCCTCGAATCCGTCGGCTTTCCATGCGGAAGACGGCAGCGGTTATCGTTTCCTGACGGAGATTCTGAGCGATCTGAATACCCGTAATCCGCAGGTCGCGGCACGGGTGATCGAACCGTTGATCCGTCTGAAACGCTATGATGCTAAACGTCAGGCGCAAATGCGTCAGGCGCTGGAGCAACTGAAGACGTTGGAAAATCTGTCTGGCGATCTGTTCGAGAAGATCAGCAAGGCACTGCAAGACTAATCCCGCCACGCGATTAGCACAGCCACACGCGGTATCCTGCCGCGTGTGGCGATAATTCCCGCATCACGATTTCCCTTTCCCGCAAACGTTTTACTTTCCGCAAAGATGGAATTACCATCACCGACCGTGAGTTAAACCGTAATCCACGATTGCTGACTTTCAGCGTAGGCAAGATACCTTTGCGATAGGGATCTCAGGAGACAATATGTTCTATCCCGTTATCAAAAAAGCCCTGTTTCAGCTCGATCCAGAGCGTGCGCATGAGCTGACCTTCCAACAATTACGTCGTATTACTAACACGCCTTTTGAATTCCTCGTCCGTCAGTCTGTTCCAACGAAACCGGTTACCTGCATGGGGCTATCTTTTAAAAACCCACTCGGTCTGGCGGCGGGATTAGATAAAGACGGCGAATGTATTGATGCGTTAGGCGCAATGGGATTTGGTTTTATTGAAGTCGGGACGGTAACGCCACGTCCACAAGCCGGTAATGATAAGCCGAGATTATTCCGCGTAGTGGAAGCGGAAGGGTTGATCAACCGGATGGGTTTCAATAATAAAGGCGTGGATTATCTGGTCGAGAATGTAAAGAAAACACGTTTTGGCGGTGTATTAGGGATCAACATCGGCAAGAATAAAGATACGCCGGTTGAGCAAGGCAAAGACGATTATTTGATCTGTATGGATAAGGTTTATCCTCACGCAGGCTATATCGCGATCAACATTTCGTCACCCAATACGCCGGGATTACGCAGTCTGCAATATGGTGAAGCGCTGGACGATCTTTTGCTGGCGATAAAGAACAAGCAGACAGAATTAAAAGATAAACATCAGAAATATGTTCCCGTGGCGGTAAAGATCGCGCCGGATCTTTCTGAAGAAGAATTGATCCAAATTGCCGACAGTCTGGTTCGCCATAACATCGACGGCGTGATTGCCACCAATACGACACTCGACAGAAAACTGATTCAGGGATTAAACCACTGCGGGCAAACCGGAGGATTAAGTGGACGTCCTTTGCAGACAAGCAGCACGGAAATTATCCGCCGTTTGTCACAGGAATTAGCGGGACGTTTACCGATTATTGGCGTTGGCGGAATTGATTCTTTGGTTGCCGCACGCGAAAAAATGGCGGCTGGCGCATCGCTGGTACAGATATATTCAGGCTTTATTTTCCACGGTCCACGCCTGATTAAAGATATCGTTACACATATTTAATCCGAAATGCCTTTCATTTTTAGCTGGGGGTTTATTTATCCCCCCGGCTAGTCTATATTTTATCCGTTTGCGTAAATAATCTATCAACGGATGACTGATCTTCTTGCCGCAATGTTTTTGACGATGAACGATTATTGTGATGTGAGAAAACACAATCAGCCATTTCTGATATTTCTACTGTGAAGGCGAAGGGTAAATAATATGAAGTTAAAACCTGACGATAACTGGCGCTGGTATTTTGATACCGAACATGACCGCCTGATGTTGGATTTGGCTAACGGCATGTTATTCCGTTCTCGTTTTCCGTCTAAAATGCTAACGCCGGATGCATTCAATGAATGTGCATTCTGTGTCGACGATGCCGCGTTATTTTTTACCTATAACGACAAATGTCAGAAAGCGGCACTGCATCGCGACCTCCAGGGTGAATTAGTTCTTAATGCGCTGGTCGCAAGCCGGTTCCTAAAACCGCTTATGCCAAAAAGCTGGCACTTCATTCAACAGCCGGATGCTGTAACGTATTCGCCGCAGGCGGGTGATGTTGTACAAGTACAACTCACTGAAACCCATGAAACGGCCTGTTTTCTGGTAGCGGAAGCAGGGGATAAAGCCTGCCTCTGTCTGCTGGCACAAGAACAGCTGTCATTAAGCGGAAAAACCATGGGGCTGGGTGACGCCATCAAAATCATGCACGACAGACTCATGCCTGCCATCGTTCAGAATAGGGCTGAGTGGGAAACCACGTTGGGCGAGGGCACGTCGGCATTTGAGTACGCCAAGGTGGTTTAAACCCTCGGCTATACTCGTCAGACTTCAAACTGCATGTACGCTGGCTTTTCTTCGACTATTGCAGATGCTTTTTTATTGCAACTGAACGTCACTCTGCGGAATGCAGCTACAGGTAAGAATCTCGCCGTTTTCTCTGATGGCACTTTGCTTCAGTGCGGAAACCTCTCCGCTGACTAACGTCAATTTACAGCAACCGCACAATCCTGCCCGACAAGAATAGGGGATTCGAATACCCTGTTGCTCCAACTGCTCCAGTAAAATCTGCTGATTGTTCCCTTGTAATGATTTTCCCTGATAGTGGATGGTGACGGCCTGTTCGCTTTTTTCGGGAACGACAAGGCTTTCGACCACCTGACCAGAACCATAAGGACGCGGCGGTTTGGTCGCTAAGACTTCCAGCGTATCGCCTACGCGAATGATGCCCGTATTTCTGGCGACCAAATTTTGCCCAAAATCAACGTCGCCGTTCTCGGCAGTACGGAAAGATTGCAGCGTTGCCAGCGGTTCTCCTGACGGGTGCTTACGGCCACGTTCGATGCTGACGGTGGTGAAGATACAGCGGCTACAGGGTTTGACAACGTCAAAAATAACC
The DNA here is from genome assembly GCF_032905925.1 of Pectobacterium sp. HCp5_1. Classification (NCBI taxonomy): domain Bacteria; kingdom Pseudomonadati; phylum Pseudomonadota; class Gammaproteobacteria; order Enterobacterales; family Pectobacteriaceae; genus Pectobacterium; species Pectobacterium sp. HCp5_1. Next base: position 147,877 of record NZ_JAUMIO010000001.1, on the reverse strand, counting down.
TCGCCAATACGAATGGTCTTCCATCTGTCTTCGGCAAAGGCTTCTACGCCTGTTACGACCAAATTGGGGCGAAACTGTTCGATTTTAATGCCGGCGGGACAGCGCTGGCGCAGCGCCTGAAATGAGGCATCATTAATTAACAGAAACGGATAGCCATCGGCAAATGCCAGAGGAACATCAGGATAATGCTTAACTCGCCGCGATGGCTCATTTCCCACCCAGCGAAGCTGTACGGCACGCTGAAAATAGTGGCTTAACCAGACGTTGATAGCGTCAGAGGCGACGAGCGCCGTAAAGTGCGTTCCCCAGACTTCTGTCGGCTGAGGTGCCTCGGTGAAGTCGGCAAAACGTATCGTGGCCGTTTGACCATCCGGTGCGGCAATAAACAGTCCATCGGGTAACAAGGCGGGGGTAAATAACACCATCTGCGGATACTGGCGGGCAGTAATAAATGTGCCATCCGGTTCGGTAATCATGAAGGCACGATCGTTCGCCAAACCGCTGACAGACGCCATCGCGTGGGACAGCTGTAGCCCCCGCATCGATTTTACCGGATGAATATAAAGCCGCGTTACGCCAATCACTGACCTGTTCCTTGCCAAAGTAAAACGGCAACTTTATGACAAGCGTCTCGGATTAGCTATAATGCGCCTCAATTTCTTTTTCTATACCCGTCATACTTCAAGCTGCTTGTGCGTTGACCGCCCTTACTCACCCCAGTCACTTACTTATGTAAGCTCCTGAGGATTCATGCGGTTGTCGCCTTCACGCAACGTGAATTATTTAGGGTATAGTTCGTTTTTTTACATATTTTGGTGATAGTGACGACATGAATGCTTTGTTTGCCAGTACGGCGCGGGGATTGGAAGAGTTATTAAAAAGCGAACTCGAATCATTGGGTGCGCAGTCCTGTGCGGTTGTGCAGGGCGGTGTCCATTTTGAGGGTGACAATCGCTTGCTGTACCAGAGCCTGCTGTGGAGCCGTCTGGCATCGCGCATTCTGCTGCCGCTGAATGAATTCAAGGTACACAGCGATCTGGATTTGTATCTGGGCGTGCAGGCGATTGACTGGTCAACGATCTTCAGCATCGATAAAACCTTTGCCGTGCATTTTACCGGTACCAATGAAGATATCCGTAACAGCCAATACGGCGCATTAAAAGTTAAAGATGCGATTGTGGATAGCTTCACGCGCAAAACCGGACAGCGTCCAGACGTAGCGAAACAGCAGCCGGATATTCGCGTTAACGTCTTTTTGCAGCGTGATACAGCCAGCGTGTCGCTGGATTTAAGCGGCGACGGCTTGCACCAGCGCGGTTACCGCGATCTGGCGGGGCTGGCACCGCTAAAAGAGAATCTGGCGGCGGCAATTGTTTTACGTTCTGGCTGGAAGAATGGCACGCCGCTGGTCGATCCGATGTGTGGTTCCGGTACGTTGCTGATCGAAGCCGCTATGATCGCGGTTGATCGCGCGCCCGGTTTGCATCGTACGCACTGGGGATTTAACGCCTGGTTAAAACACGATGCTGAACTATGGCGTGAAGTGACGGCCGAAGCACAGCAGCGCGCTCGTCAGGGGTTACAGGCGACGACATCGCGCTTCTTCGGGTCGGATAACGACCGTCGAGTGATTGAGATCGCCAAAGCCAATGCGCGTCGTGCAGGCGTTGCCGAACTGATTTCTTTCGACGTGAGAGATGCCGCGCAGCTAAAAAATCCACTTCCGGAAGGCCCGAGAGGCACGGTTGTCAGTAACCCGCCTTACGGTGAGCGCCTGGAAAGTGAACCTGCGCTGATCGCCCTGCATAATATGCTGGGCCGTAAGATGAAAAGCGATTTTGGTGGCTGGCAGCTCTCGCTGTTCAGCGCATCGCCGGAACTGCTGAGCTGTCTGCAACTGCGTGCTGAGCGCCAATTCAAAGCGAAAAACGGCCCGCTGGACTGCGTACAGAAAAATTATCAACTGGCGGAAACGCAGGGTGAATCTGCGGGGCAAATCGCAGAAGACTTTGCCAACCGTCTCCGTAAAAACCTGCGCAAGTTGGAGAAGTGGGCGAAGCAGCAGGGGATTGAGTGCTATCGCCTCTACGATGCCGATCTGCCTGAATATAATGTGGCGGTTGACCGCTACGGCAGTTGGGTCGTCGTACAAGAGTATGCGCCACCGAAAACCATTGATGCGCAGAAAGCCCGTCAGCGCCTGTTTGATGTGATCAACGCGACGCTGAGCGTGCTGGAATTACCGTCGAACCGTTTGGTGCTGAAAACGCGCGAACGTCAGAAAGGGAAAAACCAGTACGAGAAACTGTCGCAGAAAGGCGATTTTCTGCTGATGGAAGAGTTTGGTGCCAAGCTGTGGGTCAACCTGACCGACTACCTCGATACCGGTCTATTCCTCGACCACCGCATTGCCCGCAAAATGCTGGGTGAGATGAGCCGTGGCAAAGATTTCCTTAACCTGTTTGCCTACACCGGCACAGCGAGTGTGCACGCGGGACTGGGCGGCGCACGTTCAACGACCACCGTCGATATGTCACGTACCTATCTGGAATGGGCTGAGAAAAACCTGCGGGTGAATGGCCTGACCGGGCGTCAGCATCGCCTGATTCAGGCGGATTGCCTGTCATGGTTACATAACGCTAATGAACAGTTCGATGTGATCTTCATTGACCCACCGACCTTCTCCAACTCAAAACGTATGGAAGAGTCGTTTGATGTCCAGCGCGATCATTTGGCGCTGATGAAAGATCTCAAACGTCTACTGCGCCGTGGCGGCACCATCATGTTCTCGAATAATAAACGCGGCTTCCAGATGGATACCGCTGGCCTGACCGCGCTGGGGCTGAACGCCAAAGAAATTACCGCGCAGACCCAATCGCAGGATTTTGCCCGTAATCGTCAAATTCATAACTGCTGGCTGCTAACGCATGCCGGTGAGGAAAAGTAACCGATGTCTTTAATCAGTGTTTCAGGTGCGTGGCTGTCGTTCAGCGATGCGCCGTTGTTGGATAACACCGAACTCCATATCGAAGAGAATGAACGCGTTTGTCTGGTTGGCCGCAACGGTGCCGGAAAATCGACACTGCTGAAAATTCTGGCCAAAGAGGTCCCGCTGGATGATGGTCGTATCACCTATGAACAGGATCTGATTGTCGCGCGCCTGCAACAGGATCCCCCGCGGGATGTTGCTGGTAGCGTTTTTGATTTTGTTGCTGAAGGGGTCGCTGCACAGGCAGATCACCTGAAAAACTATCACGCCATGCTGCGTCTGGTAGAAAGCGATCCGAGCGAAAAGAACCTGAATCAATTGGCTAAGTTGCAGGACGTTCTGGAACATCAGGGCCTGTGGCAGCTGGAAAGTCGCATTCACGAGGTGCTGGAACAGCTTGGTCTGTCCGCCGATGCGCCGCTGGCTTCGCTTTCCGGTGGCTGGCTGCGTAAAGCTGCACTCGGCAGAGCGCTGGTGAGTTCGCCGCGTGTGCTGCTGCTGGATGAACCGACTAACCACTTGGATATTGAAACAATTGACTGGCTCGAAACCTTCCTGAAAACGTTCCAGGGCAGCATTATCTTTATTTCCCATGACCGTTCGTTTATTCGCAATATGGCAACCCGTATTGTCGATCTTGACCGCGGTAAGCTGGTTTCCTGGCCGGGTAACTACGATAAATATCTGGAAGGGAAAGAAGAAGCGCTGCGAGTGGAAGATCTGCAAAATGCGGAGTTCGATCGCAAATTGGCGCAGGAAGAAGTGTGGATCCGTCAGGGCATCAAAGCTCGTCGTACCCGTAACGAAGGTCGCGTGCGGGCGCTGAAAGCCATGCGGCAGGAACGTGCACAGCGTCGTGAAGTGATGGGCTCGGCGAAAATGCAGGTTGAAGAAGCTGCCCGCTCCGGCAAGATTGTGTTTGAGCTGGAAGACGTGAACTATCATGTTGACCAGGGTTCTCTGGGCGAAAAGAAAGTGCTGACGCGCAATTTCTCCGCTCAGGTACAGCGCGGCGACAAGATTGCGCTGGTGGGGCCGAATGGCTGCGGTAAAACCACGCTGCTAAAATTGATGCTGGGTGGATTGGAACCGGTCAGCGGTCGCGTGCACTGTGGCACGAAGCTGGAAGTTGCCTATTTCGATCAGCACCGTGCTGAACTCGATCCAGAACGTACGGTGATGGACAACCTGGCGGAAGGCAAACAGGAAGTGATGGTCAATGGCCGCTCACGCCATGTGCTGGGCTATTTGCAGGACTTCCTGTTCCATCCGAAACGTGCCATGACGCCAGTAAAAGCACTCTCGGGTGGGGAGCGTAACCGCCTGCTGCTGGCGCGCTTGTTCCTCAAACCCAGCAACCTGTTGATTCTTGATGAACCGACCAACGATCTGGACGTGGAAACGCTGGAGTTGCTGGAAGAGTTAATCGAAAGCTATCAGGGAACGGTTCTGCTGGTCAGCCACGACCGTCAATTCGTCGATAATTCGGTGACTGAATGCTGGATCTTTGAAGGTGACGGCAAGATTTCCCGCTTTGTCGGTGGGTATTACGACGCACAACAGCAGCGTGCCACGGCCACGCCACTGCGAACGACGGCTGCGCCAGCAGTAACCGCAACAGCGCTGGCGGCGAGCACCGCACCGTCCGCTAAACGAAGCGCGGGGAAATTAAGTTATAACCAGCAGCGCGAATTAGATCAGTTGCCGCTGCGCCTTGAGCAACTGGAGCAGGAAATTGCGTCGTTGCAAGCACAGATGAGCGACGCCAATTTCTTCAGCCGTCCACATGACGAAACGCAGCAGGTCTTAAGCGCTCTGGCGGAAGCGGAAAGCGCGCTGGAAACCTGTTTCGAACGTTGGGAAGAGCTGGAAGCACAGAAAAACGGCTAATACGCGTGGTTGTGTGACACCATCAATACGGGCGCAACATCTCGTGTTGATGGTTTTTCGGTCATAAGCTGACGACGTTTTGAAGGAGAGAATGCGTGTGTTCCCATCACGATCGACATGACCTAGATCTTCAACAAACAGAGCGTCATCAACACAAACACGATCGTCAACATGATCCCGCTCATGAGCATAGCCCTGAACACGAACATCATCACCATGATGACTATATGCTTTGCCCGCAGTGCGACCTGCTGGTGGAATTACCTGAGCTGTTACACGGCCAGAAAGCGACCTGTCCACGCTGTAAAACTGCACTAACCAACCGCCAGACGGAACCGCGTAAACGGCCGGTTGGCTATGCGGTGAGCGCGCTATTCATGCTATTGCTGGCAAACCTCTTCCCCTTCGTTTCTATGCGTGTCGCGGGAATCACCAGCGAAATTACCTTGATACAAATTCCTAAAGTGATGGTGGCGGAAAACTATGCCAGTGTCGCGACGCTGTTTATGCTTTTTGTCCAACTGGTCCCGGCTTTCAGTATGGCGACCCTCATTCTGCTTTGCCTGCATGCTTCGCTGCCGCTGGCGTTGAAAAAAAACCTGGGCAAAATGCTGTTCCACCTCAAAAGCTGGGGGATGGCAGAGATTTTTCTGGCTGGCGTGCTGGTCAGCTTTGTCAAACTGATGGCCTATGGTGACATCGGCATCGGCACCAGCTTTATGCCTTTTGTCCTGTTCTGTCTGCTACAGCTGCTGGCCTTCCAAAGCCTCGATCGCCGCTGGCTGTGGAATGACATCGTGCCGCCCCCCGCGCTGCCTGCGCCCCCGGTTCTGGGACAAAGCGGGCTATCGCAAGGGCTGCGCTCGTGTTCATGCTGCACCGCCATTCTGCCAGCCAACCAGTTAATATGCCCGCGCTGCCACTCACGCGGACATGCCCGTAAGAAGCACAGCCTGCAATGGACGCTGGCTCTGCTGATGACCTCTGTGCTGCTCTATATCCCCTCGAACCTGATGCCGATCATGGTGACCGAAGCCTTCGGCGATCGCATGGGATCGACGATTATGTCGGGCGTCATCCTGCTGTGGGGAATGGGATCTTACCCTGTCGCGCTGGTGATTTTTGTCGCCAGCGTCATGGTGCCATCGCTAAAAATGCTGGCGCTGGGCTGGCTTTGCTGGCAGGCCAATGGCAAAACCAAAAAAAGGGAAGACAGCGAACGCATGCATGTCATCTATGAGATGGTTGAGTTTGTTGGACGCTGGTCGATGATTGATGTGTTCGTTATTGCCGTCTTGTCGGCGATGGTGCGCATCGGTCGCCTGATGAGTATTTATCCCGCCGTTGGGGCGGTGTTGTTCGCGGCCGTGGTGATTCTGACCATGTTTGCCGCGATGATGTTTGATCCCCGTTTGTTGTGGGATCGTCGCGATGATGTTCTTCATAAGGAGCCTGCCGTTGGCGAAAGATAACCATGCCATTGCGGATGTAGAAACGATTAAACGCTGGTCTCCGGTCTGGATTGTGCCGATTGTCACGGTACTGATCGGTGCCTGGATACTGTTTTACCATTTCAGCCATCAGGGGCCGCAAATTACGCTGATTACCAGCAACGCAGAAGGGATTGAAGCGGGAAAAACTGCCATCAAAAGCCGTAGCGTAGACGTTGGAGTGATAGAGAGCGTCGTACTGAGTGACGACCTCCATCGAGTGGAGATCAAAGCACGTCTGCATGATGGTATGGATAAATTGCTCAAGCAGGACTCCGCTTTCTGGGTGGTGAAGCCGCAAATTGGTCGCGAAGGCGTTTCCGGTCTGGGGACGCTTTTATCCGGCGCTTACATTGAGCTACAGCCCGGAGCCAGTAAAGAGGGTAAAAGCGAGTTTACCCTGCTGGATGCGCCGCCGCTGGCCTCGCCGGATGCGAAAGGTATTCGGGTAATACTGGATAGCGAGCAATCCGGGCAGTTGAATGCGGGCGATCCGGTCCTGTTCCGCGGCTATCGGGTGGGGTCGGTGGAAACCAGCGAGTTCGATCCGAAAGCACGCAAGATGCGCTATCAGCTGTTTATCTCTGCGCCGTATGACGGTTTGGTCACGACCAACGTCCGTTTTTGGAAAGACAGCGGCGTCGCGTTCGATATGTCGGCGCAGGGCATGCGTGTCGAAATGGGCTCGCTGACTACGCTATTCAGCGGGGGCGTCAGCTTTGATGTCCCTGCCGGGTGGGAACTGGGCGATGCGGCCAAGACAATGGCACAGTACCGACTGTTTGATAGCCAGCGCAGTATTCAGGACTCGCTGTATACCGAATATAAAGAGTATTTGCTGTTCTTCAGCGAATCGATCCGTGGTCTACAGGCGGGTGCGCCGGTTGAATTCCGCGGCATTCGACTGGGCACGGTTGCCGAAGCGCCATTTTTCCCAAAAAATATGAAGCAGGATCTGGATGATGATTATCGTATTCCGGTGCTGATCCGTATTGAACCCGATCGGTTCGAGAAGAAGATTGGTGGCTCGTTCGATTTTGAACAGCATCTGAAACAAGCCCAGTCGCTGGGGCTGCGCGCGTCGATGAAGTCGGCTAACCTCCTGACGGGCGCGCTCTATATCGATCTCGATTTTTATCCAAAAGAGAAAGTGGATAAACAGCTGTTCGTTCTGGACGGCTACCCGGTTCTGCCTACCATTGACGGTGGCCTGTCACAGATTCAGCAGAAGCTGATGGCGGTGCTGGATAAGGTGAATAACCTGCCTCTGAACCCGATGGTCAATGAAGCCACGAAGACGCTGACGGAAAGCCAGACAACGCTGCGCGAAATGCAAAAAACGATGGCAACGCTGAACAAGCTGACATCCAGCAAAGCGATGCAGGATCTGCCTGAAGATATGCAAAAAACGTTGCTTGAATTGAATCGCAGTATGAAAGGCTTCCAGCCTGGCTCACCGGCGTATAACAAGATGGTTGCGGACATGCAGCGGTTGGATCAGGTGCTGCGGGAGCTACAACCTGTGCTGCGTACCCTGAACGAGAAAAGTAATGCGTTGGTCTTTGAGGCCTCGGGTAGTCAGGATCCTCAGCCGAAGAGGGCAAAATAATGATGAAAGCATGGACACTGGTTCTGGCTTTGGTATTGAGCGCGTGCAGCAGTAGCAATACGCAGAAAACATACTATCAACTGCCGACAATCGCGGATGCCAATACGCCACAGGCTGTGGTGACTCAGGGTCACCCGCTATGGGTGGAACATGTCAGCGTGGCAGATTATCTCGCCAATGCAGGCTTGGTTTATCAGACTAACGATGTGCAATATGTCATTGCCAGTAACAATCTGTGGGCCAGCCCGTTAGATCAGCAATTGCAGCAGGCGCTGGTGACGAACCTGGGGCATAAACTGCCCGGTTGGGTCGTGACCACGCAGCCGCAGGGAAGCGATCAGGCAGTGCTAAACGTGACGGTTACGGGCTTTCACGGCCGTTATGATGGCAATGTTATCGTGCGCGGAGAGTGGATGCTGACCTATCAGAGCAAAGTGGTTAAGCGACCCTTTAGCGTAGTGCTACCACAAACGGAAGACGGCTATGACGCGCTAGTGAAAACGCTGGCGCAAGGCTGGCAGCAGGTTTCCCAGTCGATTGCCCAGCAGGCGGATACGCTGAAATAACGATGACAGGCACTCGGTATTATCCGGTCACGGTTTGACACAAACAGCGTTCTAAGAAATCAGGCCTCTAAAGATGTAATGCTGTGATTGCATTACGTTTTTAGAGGTTTTTTATTGTTTTCAATCAGTTAGGTTTTTCAGTTCTTTAACGGGGAAAATTCTTATTTTGGATCACAAATATGACACTGGCGTGAATTTTGCGCCTTGACCTTTGGCGACAGAATCGGTATTGATAGTCTGTGGTTGCTTACAAAGTAATCATTGTTTTCTTTCCACCAGATAAATAATGAGGGAAATAAGGCATGAAGAGACAGAAACGCGATCGCCTGGAACGGGCTCATTCACGTGGTTATCAAGCAGGTATTGTCGGTAGACCAAAGGAATTTTGTCCTTATCAATCAATTAATGCCCGGTCTTACTGGTTGGGAGGCTGGCGAAAAGCCATGGAGGACAGGGCTGTTACCGCTTAGCGCGCCTTGTCATTAGAGGGAACGCCTCCGCTTTTGCGGAGGCTTTTGTTTTTAGGGGCTAATAGCCCTGATTCTGCCTCTCAGTTCAATCGATACCGAGTTCACCGTCGACAGACACGATCAACACGCACGATCAATACGTACGATCAATAAATACATTCAACAGACATATCGGGCTTCGAGCAATGTCCGATGCTTTGTTATTCCTGTAACGTTATTTACCTATTAATTTCGATTTCGATCATTTTCCCTCTATTTTTTAATCGTTATTGCTCGATATTGTCTTTAAATTGAGCGAATGAGGTGATTTTTCATTATTTATTGTTAAAAAATCTATCATTACTACCTGGATGGTATGGCTCAAGGCGGCAATGTAGTGTAGTTTTTTGTTCGGAATTTTCTGAAAAGCGGTTAGAGAGAAGAATATCGTGAAATTACGAACCAGAATTGCACTGCTATGCGGTACGACCTTGTTAGGGATGTTAATTTTATCAGCGGTGGCGCTGAATACGCTCTATAACACGATGATGAGCGAACGCACTGGCCAGCTTTCTACGCTGGTTCAACTGGCTCACGCTGCGGCACAAAAGGCATATGACCTTGAGAAAAGCGGTCAGCTGTCACGTGAGGACGCAGAGAAAGAGGCCAAGCGGGCAATTAGCAGTTTCCATCAGGACGATCGCTATTTCTTTGTACGCGGCTATACGAATGATGTGAACTACGTTCACCCTAACCCTAAACGCATTGGCATTGTCGATGCCAATGGCGGTAAAGAGGCGGGAGAACGCTACCGCGCGTCGCTTCAAGGCAATACGATTGGCACGGTGATCGCGGAAGGGACGCGCCCGGGGCAGCAGAATAAAGTGGAGAAGCTTTATGCCGTCATTAAATTCGAGCCTTGGGATTGGACGATTGGCTACGGTGACTATATTGACGATATCCAGCAAACGTTCTGGCGCAATGCGCTGATCCTGCTGTCTTTAGGACTGGTTCTGCTGTTAATCATTTCCGCGTTTGCATGGAATATGTTGCGTACGCTGATGCATCAGCTTGGCGGCGAGCCGCAATATGCGGTGGAGGTTGTGCGTGAAATTGCGGAAGGCAATTTGCGCGTCGATGTTGAAACGAAGCCGGGCGACCAAACCAGTATTCTTTACGCTATCCGTGCGATGCGCGACAACCTGTCGCATCTGGTTAATCAGGTTCGCAGTAGTACCAATTCCATTGCCACAGCCTCGACGCAGATCGCATCGGGTAACGGCGATTTGTCTGCCCGTACCGAATCGCAGTCCAGCGCATTAGAGCAAACGGCATCGGCAATGGAACAGCTGACCGCAACGGTGAAACAGAATGCAGATAACGCGCGCTACGCGAATGAACTCGCGGTGTCGGCATCGGATGTCGCGGTGCGTGGTGGGGATGTTGTCAGCCGGGTCGTGGTGACGATGGATTCCATCAGTACATCATCGCGTAAGATTGTGGATATCATCGGCGTTATTGACAGCATCGCTTTCCAGACGAATATTCTGGCGCTGAATGCGGCGGTAGAAGCGGCACGGGCCGGTGAACAAGGCCGCGGCTTCGCCGTCGTCGCAAGTGAAGTTCGCACGCTGGCGCAGCGCTCTGCATCCGCCGCTCGGGAAATTAAAGGCTTGATTGATGATTCCGTTGCCAAGGTGGGCGAGGGCACGGATTTCGTGAAGCAAGCTGGCGATACGATGAGTGAAGTCGTTGAAAGTGTACACCGCGTAACGTCCATGATGGGTGAGATTAGCGTGGCGAGTGCAGAGCAGCGTTCCGGTATTGAACAGGTCAATCTCGCGATATCGCAGATGGATCAGAGTACCGAACAGAATGCGGCGTTGGTTGAAGAAGCATTGGCTGCGGCACACTCGCTGAGTGAACAGGCACAAGAGCTGTCACGCACCGTTGAACAATTCCGCGTTGATGAATCTGCGGGCAACTATCTGGCGCTGGGGGCAAGATAGCAGGAACAACAAACGGCAGGGTTCAAGCAGTATCGAACTTTGTCGACGTTTTTCATCAGTCATGACATAAGATTGAACCCGACATATACGTGTCGGGTTGTTCTTAAAACCAGCGATCAGCTTAAACATCTCACTCGTTACTGGAGGGACAATCTTCAGAAAGACTCCCAATCTTCTTTATTCGCAGGCGGCAGCGCTGCGGGTTTCAGCCTGGTAGATAATTGTGTGCCGGATGATGGACGATTTTGCGTCGTGGACTCCGTTCCCAACCTGAATACTGAGATCAGTTGTGACAACTGATCGGCCTGTTGTTCCAGGGAAGAGGCTGCAGCAGAAGATTCCTGCACAAGAGCAGCATTCTGTTGAGTGGTTGAATCCAGTTCTGTCACAGCTTTACCTATTTGATCAATACCTCGACTCTGTTCTTCAGATGCACTCGAAATTTCATTCATGATCTCACTGACATTGGTGACTGAGGAAATGATCTGTTCCATAGTGCCCCCCGCTTTATTCGCCATTTCTGACCCGGTGTGCACACGTTGGACTGATTCCTGTATGAGACTCTCTATTTCTTTAGCTGCCTGCGCACTACGTTGTGCAAGGTTTCTTACCTCACCGGCGACAACAGCGAAGCCCCGGCCTTGTTCACCGGCCCGTGCCGCTTCTACCGCCGCATTCAGCGCCAGAATGTTCGTCTGGAATGAGATGCCATTAATCACGCTGATTATTTCAGTAATTTTCTTCGAGCTTTCAGTGATCACACCCATAGTATTGATCACATCCCAAACAATTTTGCCACCTGAACGTGCGTGGTTTGCGGCCACTTCAGCAAGATGACTGGCTTCACGGGCATTATCTGCATTACGTTTTACGGTTGAGGTTAATTCTTCCATGCTGGCTGCAGTTTCCACAACGGCGGATGATTGCTCTTCAGTGCGTGATGCCAGATCTGTGTTACCTGCAGAAATTTCTGATGATGCTGTAGCGACATGCATGACAGATTCTTTGATCTGAGAAATCATTTCACGTAACCGCTGATTCATTACTGCCAAAGCGGTAGTCAGGCGACCTAGTTCATCGGAGGGCTGAGGTTCAATTACGGCAGTCAAATCACCATCGGCAATATATTCGGCAAGGGTCAGGCTGTTCCTTATTTGGCGGGTCATCTGGCGTGTAATTAGCCATGCGACTAATAGACCGATTACAACTGCGCACAGCGCAACCAGTGCTGTCATGGATATCACTTTCTGCGTGATATCCAGGTTTTTTTGAGTTTGTGACGCCACTAAATTTTGTATCGTGTTATTAAGTTTTTCGGCAAAGCCTGTTAGTGTGTTAGCGGCATCTCGTGATTGTTGAAGTGCCGCAGAATAGTTATTGACATTACCTTTAAGCGTATTAAGAAATAGTTGTGCAGCTTTTTTATCTGATTCGGTTAGCTGTAGGTTTTCTGTCGCTAACAGATTCAAAGCAGAACGGTAATCTGCCTCAAAAATATCCTGTCCGCTTTTTCCGCCAGATGACTGTATCTGAAGCACGTGGCTCCACAAGCGATTGAATAAATTCAGTAGTATTAAGTCTTGCTTTGTGGATTGTTCATGAGTGATTAACAGCTGATTCAATTTGTCCAGTTCAGACTTCTGTTCTGGTGCCGTCAACATTTTAGACATATCCACTAATTGGCGTTCAAATTTGACAAAGTTATCCCGTGCATCGGTATAGGCAGGGATGGTGTTTCTTAAGTCATTGAATAATGTTCGTGCATCTGCTTCCCATGCGAAGCTTTCCCCTTGTACTGCCTTGTTATACATTTTATCAACAGCAACTTTGTTTGCTTGAATGACACTCTCATCGTGATTGATTTGATAGGCAAGACGGTTTCGCCGTGCGTCGTTCAATTCATCATTGATTTCACCGATCAATGCCCCCTTTAGTGCATAACCCCGGATGTTAACTGATTGCTGTATACTAAAAACTGATGAAATAATGATGATGATTATCAATATGGCAAATCCGCCGAACAGTTTGGCTGCAACGGAAAGATTTCTGAACCCTGAAGAAAGGTATGTCATAGTTATATCCTCAAAAATATTTTCATTTTAAAACATGTCAATGACTAGGGTTGTTAATTCCCTACGTGGTTTGTTAGTTTTTTGTGTATATTAAACTAATGCCAGTTTCATTATTATTTATCGCTATGCATGAGATAAAATAATTCTTTTATTGTATTTTCGGATGCATATTAATAATCTTTAGTGTTTGTTTAAAATAAATAAAATGTTTAAAAATAGCTGGTTACGTATTTTTAAGGAATGGTTTTTTATCATGATTCAATAAAATTATGATATTGTTTTTTAATTTGATGATATAAATCATTCTATGTATGATTTATTTTTTTTGTTAATCGAATGTGATTTTATTCACAGCCGAAATGTTTATCCCTGATGTTGGTGTAATGTGAGCATAGTATGGGCACGATACTCTATCCAGTTGATACCTATATTTATTTTTACTTGAAATATTATCCTTTCTATTCAATGATATAATGTGTATTTAAAAAGTGAATAAGAAATGTTTTTTTATTTATAAAATATCTAAAGCAAGGCACGAAATATGCTCCACTGAATAGTGACGGTTTCAGGAAGATGGCGTGATTTCGTTAAAGAGAGGTGAACCTAAGTAAAATGCTGATTTCAGCAGTTTCAGGTGAGATGACTCCTGTGATTTCACGTTAATCTGTTTTTTCTGCGCGATGCCTTATGGATGGTTTCTGTTTTGTTGAGCATCAGTCAGTTAATGGGCAGGCCGCCGTTGGCGGTCCAAAACGCCAATCCTGTCGTTTTGTCGAACCCTGTCAAGGCTTCTCATCCGTTCCATCACCATAAAAGAAAACGCCCCTGACTTGCGTCAAGGGCGTTTTCTTTTATATGGCGGTGAGGAAGGGATTCGAACCCTTGATACGTTTTCACGTATACACACTTTCCAGGCGTGCTCCTTCAGCCTCTCGGACACCTCACCGTGGCCTCGCCGTATCACATAGCAGCGGACGGCGCTAATGTAGGGAAATTGCCGAACAGCGTCAACAAACTTCTGCATTCAATGCGCGCAATTAGCTAAAGTTAACGCAATTTGTTGCTTTGCTCACCGCTTTTCATTTTTCGCCCTCGCGCATTCCCTCGTCATGCGCCAAAAACTGATGTTTCAGTTGTGTTAATCATGCGTTGTAATTCCGTTCACTGGCTGCGGAATAGCCCTGAAAATGGTATGCTGATTTGCAAACTTTGCCCCAGGAGAACCTATGTATCCCGTCGATTTACATATGCACACCGTTGCCAGCACACATGCTTACAGTACCCTGCATGATTACATCGCTGAAGCACAGCAAAAGAATATCCGCCTGTTTGCCATCACCGATCATGGTCCGGATATGGCGGATGCACCGCATTACTGGCACTTCATGAATATGCGCGTTTGGCCGCGTCTGGTGGATGGCGTCGGCATCCTGCGCGGTATCGAAGCAAATATTAAAAATATCGAGGGTGATATAGACTGCACCGGACCGATGTTGGATCAGGTGGATGTGATTATCGCAGGCTTTCATGAGCCGGTTTTTCCACCACAGGATAAAGATACACATACTACGGCGATGATCGCGACCATGGCACGTGGCGACGCGCATATCATTAGCCACCCCGGCAACCCGAAATTTCCTGTCGATATCCGCGCGATTGCGGAAGCCGCGGCGAAATACAATGTGGCGCTGGAGCTAAATAACTCTTCTTTCATGCATTCACGCCAAGGTAGTGAGCCAAACTGTCGGGCGATTGCGGAAGCCGTTCGTGACGCAGGTGGGTTACTTTCTTTAGGTTCCGATTCCCATATTGCGTTTTCTCTGGGAGACTTTACCCACTGCGAACGTATTTTGCAGGAAGTGAATTTCCCACAGGATCGGATATTGAACGTCAGTCCTCGGCGCGTGTTGGATTTCCTCGAACAGCGTGGAATGCCTGCTATCGCTGAACTTGCTGATTTGTGACGCCGTCACTTAAAAGTGTTACTTAAAGACAGTGCCACTTAACAATAAATAGGGTTATTAATGAACGAGTTTTCTATTGTGTGCCGCCTATTGGGCACGCTGTTTTATCGCCAGCCGCAGGATCCTTTGCTGACACCGTTATTCACGCTGATTAAAGACGGAAAACTGGCGCAGCACTGGCCACTGGAGCAGGATGCATTGTTGGAACGTTTGCAAAAAGGTCTGGATTTGCCCGCAATGGCGGCGGATTATCAGGCGCTGTTCGATAGTGAAAATGGCTCAGTGTCGCCGCTGCGTTCGTCTTATGAAAGCGATGCTGATGACGCGGAAATTCGTACCTTTTTGCAACAGCGTGGCATGCCGTTAAATGACGGTGGTGTGGTTGGGCATTTTGGTAGCTTGTTGCTTGCCGCGTCATGGCTGGAAGATCAGGCACAAGAAGACGAAACCGCTGCACAGATTACCCTGTTCGATGAGTATCTTTTACCGTGGAGCGATCGTTTTCTCGGGAAAGTAGAAAGTCACGCCACCACCGCATTTTATCGTACGCTGGCGATAGTGTGCCGTGAAGCGCTGGAGGCGATGCGAGATGAACTGGGTGAAAGCGACGAAGAAGACGAATCGGAAGCGGAAGAATAATACCGCGGTATGAAACCCCGCAGTATGAAATCTAGTGCGCCGATAGCAAACATGACGTGTGCTATCGGCGAGTCAGTATTAATCAGTAAACAGGATAACGATCTGGCCAGGTTTGATTTCGATGCCTTTTGCCATCTTCTTCGCCATTGATTCCGCTGTACTCTTATCCGCATTCAACACGTAAGCGGGTTTTTGGTCAAAATAGCTTTTTAGTGATTGATTAAGATACGGACTGAGCGTTTTCATTACCGCCTGCATTTTTTCCGGCTGTACAGTGTAATCAACCAGTTCCATATCTTTCAGGTAAATCGCGCCCTGCGTTTTATCAAAAACTGGCTGTGCTTTCAGCGTAAGCTTCATGTCGGCAGCCTGATTGCCCAACAGGGACGAAATATCGACCTTCGCGTTGCCCGTCAGCGTCACTTTTCCCGGTTCTGCCCGACCAATCTGGCTGGACAGTTCGGTCAACACAATATGGGCATCCACCACGCCGGGCACGCCCAGCTGTTTCTGATAATCATTGTGTTTTTGCAGGTATTCATTCACCTCTTGCTCACTGAGCGTGTATTGCGTGAGTTTATTACAGCCACTGAGTGTAAAAGCGAGCAGCACTGCGGCCGCTGCCATCCATCCTGATTTTTTCATTATTCTGACCTCTTGATGCTATTTACGCGCACAATTCATTCCTACGGTAGTCTATTCACATGAACGAGCGCTTTATGTGAATAATCAACACGATTCTGCACGGGCAGCGTGCGCCTGATGCGCAGGGTAAACAATAGGATAGCACTGAAATGGCGGATAATGCCGCTTCAGAACGAAGCGGCGGAGTAAAACTAAACGATTAGATACTAAACGATTAGATTGCCAGGCTGCTGAGTAGCGTGACCTGAGTCTGTTTCGCCATATTATCCCGATAGTCCGCAACACGGGAAGGCGGCGTAACACCCGCAACAATGGACAACGAGCGGAGCAGCGGAAAGAGGTTGATGTCGTCCGTTGATAACGTGCCGTTACAGGCATTCGGTTGAACAATCAGTGGATCCAGATCCTGTAAATCATTGTTCAATTTCTTAATCAGCCCCTGCGAGTGGTTCAGGTGGTCAGCAAAATTGCCTAGCTGAGCTTCTTTCTTATTGACGAAATATTGTCGGGCGGAAGCGGAGGCAAATTCTTCAAAAGCCGCCTGAGCAAAGCGGGGAATAATGAGGCGCGGCGTATACTCGGTGACTTTACGCAGCCAGGCGGCGATGGCCGGATTGGTTGAGCCAGTCAGCAGCGGTTTGCGGTCGTAATTATCGATGTAATGAACGATGTCCATGCTTTCTGGCATGTAGCTGCCATCGTCTTTTTGCAGAATGGGCACCATTTTCTGGCCGATCAGTCTCTCTGGCGTTGCAGCGTCATCGTTCGCCAGTATTTGCAGTTCGACAGGGAGATTTTTCAGGCCGAAGATCATGCGCGCTTTAACGCAGTAGGGGCAGTGATCGTAAATGTAGAGCTTCATACATCGTCTCCTAAATCACAGGTTGTAGACAAAGGCCGCAGGGCGACCAAGCGTGTAACCCATCACCAAACAAGATAAATCGAGTATGCGAGAAGGCTCGCGACGATAACAATTGTTTGAATGTATTAGGAAAGTATAGGAGGGCTTTACCGACGAGATCAAACTCGTCGGTAAAATTCAGACTAATGACCACCCAGCATCGCGGGCTCAATGCGGCGTTGGTTGAACTGCCAATACAATGCGGCTAACGTCAGGAACCCGATGGTGCCGAGCATGAACCACGGCAGTTCCGGTTGATTCAGTGCGTGTCCGGTATCGAATAACCAGCCGCCGCCGCTGTAACCAATCGCGCCACCCAGTGCCAATCCAAGTCGGCTGAACCCCATATAGCTGCCTCTGGCTCTGGAGTCCGCCAGCGAAGCGCTCAAGGTTTCACGCGCAGGTTCGGCGATAATCGAACCAATATAAAACAGGCTGATCAGCAGCAGCAGGGTTTGTAACTCCGTCGTCATCCCGATCGGGAACATACTGACGGACATGATGAAAAGCCCAGCCATCAGGCGCTGTTCCAGCCGGAAATGCTTCTCGCTCCAACGGGCGATAGGGTAAAGCAGCGTCAGCGACAGCACCGCTTCAATGGCGTACATCCATTTCACCGCAGACGGCGTTCCGGCGAGCTCGTTGACCATAATCGGTAGCATCAGCAGAACCTGAACGGCCAGCATGTAATAGCCCGTCAGTGTTAAGACGTACATCAGGAAACGGCGGTCACGGATGACACGCGTCAACCCTTCCCGTATTGGCGTCTTGACCGTTGAGATGCGGTAGGCTGGCAGCAGCCAGGCATTAAGCGCAGCGGCAAGCACAAAAATGACCGCACCCGCCCAGCAGACAATCTCGAAATCGTACTGGAGCAACCAACTGCCGATGAGGGCACCGATAACGGCACCGGCGCTATCCTGCATCATTAACAGGGAGTAGAACCGACCGCGTTCCTGCGGACGAACCAGCTTGATGACCAGCGCGGTACGTGGCGGATCGAATAGCGTGCCGCCAAGGCCGGATAGCGCACAAGACAACCAGAGCAGCCAGGGTTCATCGGCGATCGCCATGAAGACAAAACCGGAGGCACGTAGCAGCATCCCAGTAATAATCATCGGTTTGGCACCAAAACGGTCAGCAATAGCCCCGCCGAAAATACCGAGCCCTTGCTGAATAAACTGGCGCAATCCCAATGCGATACCGACTAATAATGCGGCCCAGCCGAGATCGTCGACAAAGCGAATGGAAATAAGGGGAAAGACAACGAAGAATCCCAAAACCACCAGCATATTATCGAGTAATAAAAAATATTTACCCAAGCTCCGAGCTTGCGACATCAGAGGCATGTTTCACCACAACGAAGAAAGGAGGAAAATAACAGACGTGACTATTTTGTACTCTAATTCGACTTTGGTATAGCCTATTGTTGGATAATATTTTTTTATCGATTTAACGTTATCCTGGTAGCATTTCGGCGAGAAAAAATGCCTTTCCTGAGTCAACTGCGCAATAACTCGGCGACGGGGATTTTACGTCTATGAATTTATGTGGTTATAGTAAGGATTATCGGAAATACCGATATTTTCTGCTTATGCGGAATAGTGATTTTTTCAGCGGCGATGAATTTTACTTATCGATAACATGGAGAGACAGGGGGAAAAATGTTTGGCTACCGTTCAACGCCGGTAAGAGTGCAATTGACAACTGACAGGCTGGTGGTGCGTCTGGCCCATGAACGCGATGCATGGCGTCTGGCCGAATACTATTCTGAAAACCGCGAATTTCTTAAGCCGTGGGAACCCGTGAGAGACGCGAGCCATTGCTACCCATCAGGCTGGCAGGCGCGTTTGAGCGTGATTAACGATATGCACAAGCAGGGCAGCGCCTATTACTTCCTCCTGTTGGACCCGAATGAAAACGAAGTGTACGGCGTGGCGAATTTCAGCAACGTGCTGCGGGGATCGTTTCACGCCTGCTATCTGGGCTATTCACTTGGTCAAAAATGGCAGGGGCAGGGGCTGATGTATGAAGCGCTGCAACCGGCAATACGTTATATGCAGCGTCAGCAGCATATGCATCGCATCATGGCTAACTATATGCCGCATAACCAGCGCAGTGGGGGATTACTGACGCGTTTGGGGTTTGAACGTGAAGGCTATGCGAAGAATTATCTGCTCATTGATGGCAAATGGCAGGACCATGTATTAACCGCGCTGACCAACGCCGAGTGGAAGTCTCCGCGTTAAGGAAAAATGATGAAATACCAATTGGATGCTCGTGAAGCCCGCGTGATTGGTTGCATGCTGGAAAAGCAGATCACGACGCCGGATCAATACCCGATGTCGTTAAACGGCATCACCACGGCCTGTAATCAGAAAACCAACCGTGAACCTGTGATGGAACTGAGCGAAAGTGAGGTCCAACAAACGCTGGATTTACTCGTGAAGAAGCATTTCCTGCGCACGCTCAGCGGGTTTGGTAATCGTGTCGTGAAGTATGAACATCGTTTTTGTAATTCTGAGTTTGGTGACCTGAAGCTCTCGCCTGCGGAAGTCGCGCTGGTGACGACGCTGCTTCTGCGCGGCCCACAGACGCCGGGCGAACTGCGTACGCGTGCGGCCCGATTGTATGAATTTTCTGATGTCGGTGAAGCTGAGTCTACCCTTGAACAGCTGCAACAGCGTGAGGATGGGCCGTTTGTCGTCCGACTGGCGCGAGAAGCAGGGAAACGGGAAAGCCGCTACCAGCACCTTTTCAGCGGCGAGGTTAGTAATGCTACCGCTCCCGAAACGGACAGTGCAAGTGACAACTCATCGCTGGCCGAACGTGTTGAGGTGTTAGAAAAAGAGGTCGCTGAACTTAAACGTCAGCTTGCCGCGCTGTTAGCGTAATGAATCTGTCTCAGGGAGAAAATCAGTGATGAAGCCTCAGTTTACGTCTGCGGAAAGGGTTCCAGAGAATAGCGGTTTGACCCGACGTCCGCGTATCGGCGTCGTTGGGCTGGGAGCTATCGCGCAGAAAGCCTATTTGCCGATTCTCAGTCAGGCTGAACGCTGGGAACTGGTTGGCGCGTTTTCTCCCGATCGGCAAAAGACGCAGCGAATTTGTCAGGACTATCGGATGACGAGTTTCTCTGCACTGGATGAACTGGCAGCACAGTGCGATGCGGTTTTCGTTCACAGCAGCACCGCCAGCCATTTTTCCGTTGTGAGCCAGCTGCTCAACGCGGGTGTTGATGTTTATGTGGATAAACCGCTGGCAGAGACGTTGGAGCAGGCGGAAGCGCTGGTCGAATTGGCAGAGCAACGACAAAAAATTCTGATGGTCGGTTTTAATCGTCGTTTCGCACCGTGTTATCAGCAGCTAAAACAGCGGCTGGATCAACCGTCATCGCTGCGCATGGACAAACATCGGATTAATGGCGTTGGTCCGCAGGATGTCCGTTTTACGCTGCTGGATGATTATCTGCACGTGGTGGACACTGCGCTCTGGCTAGCGGGCGGCGACGCTCAACTGATTGATGGCGTGTTGCATGCGAATGCGGACGGTCAACTGCTGTATGCCGAGCACCATTTCCTGAGCGGCGGTTGTCAGGTGACGACCAGTATGCATCGTCAGGCTGGAAGCCAGCGCGAATGGGTTCAGGCTGTTACCGAGGGGGGGCTCTATCAGGTCGATGAGATGCGTGAATGGCGTGAAGATCGCGAAGGAATAACGATCCGCCCAGCGGTACCCTCCTGGCAGACCACGCTGGAACAACGCGGATTTGTCGGTGCGGTGCAGCATTTCATCGCGGCCGTTGAACAACGGAAACCAGCGGAAACATCAGGTAACCAGGCGTTGCTGTCCCAGCGTATGATTGATAAATTGCTGGGAAAAAGCTGAAAAGTTCAGCAGTTATGGCAATGCGCGGTAGCTATTACACGTGCAATGCGTAGACTAGTCGCACCTCGCAATCAGGATAACCTCAACGGGTTAATAATCGGTCCTGAACCGTTCAGAACATAATCGATGAATCTACTTAAATCACTGGCTGCCGTCAGTTCCATGACCATGTTATCGCGCGTTTTAGGCTTTGTGCGCGATGCCATCGTCGCCCGTATTTTTGGTGCCGGTATGGCGACGGACGCCTTCTTTGTGGCGTTCAAACTGCCCAACCTGCTCCGGCGAATTTTCGCGGAAGGCGCATTTTCACAGGCTTTTGTGCCGATTCTGGCAGAATATAAAAGCCAGCAGGGCGATGAGGCTACGCGGACGTTCCTCGCTTATGTCTCTGGTATGCTGACGCTGATTCTGGCGTTAGTCACCGTGGCGGGGATGGTCGCCGCACCGTGGGTCATCATGGTGACCGCGCCCGGTTTTGCCGCGACGCCTGAGCGATTTGAGCTCACTTCGGATCTATTAAGAGTCACGTTTCCCTATATCCTGCTGATCTCGCTGACTTCTATGGTCGGTTCGGTGCTCAATACCTGGAACCGTTTTTCGGTGCCCGCGTTTGCTCCGACATTGCTTAATGTCAGCATGATTGGCTTTTCGCTGTTTGCTGCCCCGTATTTTAACCCACCAGTAATGGCGTTGGCCTGGGCGGTTTTGGTTGGCGGTTTACTGCAACTCGGCTATCAGTTACCGCATCTGAAAAAGATTGGCATGCTGGTCTTGCCCCGCCTGAAATGGCGTGAACCTAGCGTCTGGCGCGTCATGAAGCTGATGGGGCCTGCGGTTCTGGGTGTATCGGTAAGCCAGATTTCGCTCATCATCAACACCATTTTCGCCTCTTTTCTCAGCGAAGGGGCAGTGTCATGGATGTATTACGCCGACCGTCTGATGGAGTTTCCTTCCGGCGTTCTCGGCGTGGCATTAGGGACGATCCTACTGCCGTCGCTGGCGAAGAGTTTTGCCAGTGGTAATCATGACGAATACTCCCGTCTGATGGATTGGGGGCTCCGCCTGTGTTTCCTGTTGGCGCTGCCGAGCGCGGTGGCATTAGGCATTTTGGCTAAGCCCTTAACCGTGTCGCTGTTCCAGTACGGCAAATTTAGCGCCTTTGACGCACTGATGACCCAGCGGGCGCTGATTGCCTATTCGGTTGGACTGATGGGACTGATTGTCGTCAAAGTACTCGTGCCCGGTTTTTATTCTCGGCAGGATATCAAGACGCCAGTCAAAATAGCGATAGTCACGCTGATCCTGACGCAAGTTATGAACCTGATCTTTATCGGCCCTCTACAACATGCGGGTCTGGCGTTGTCTATCGGTCTGGCTTCCTGCTTGAATGCAGGCTTGCTGTATTGGCAACTGCGTAAGCAGGACATTTTCCAGCCGCTGCCGGGTTGGCGGGGGTTTCTGGTTCGCCTGTTGACGGCAGTTATTGTGATGTCGCTGGTTTTACTGGGTATGCTGTGGTGGATGCCTGCGTGGGATGACGGCAATATGACAATGCGAATCCTGCGCTTGTTGCTGGTCGTGGTCGCGGGAGCGGGTTCCTATTTTGCCACACTGGCGCTGTTGGGATTCCGTCCTCGGGATTTCGCCCGCCGTAGCGTGTGACAACGCCAAACCGTTATTCGGCTGTCTTTACCTGTAACGCAAACGCCATTGGTAGCAGCACCAATGGCGTTTGTGTTTCCAATGAATACGTTTTCAGTCGATGGAGAATTACATCTTCTCGACGGTTTCGATGCCGAGCGTATCCAGACCTTGCTTCAACGTTTTCGCCGTCAGCAGCGCCAGTCTCAGACGGCTTTGACGTACGTCGTCACTTTCGGCATTGAGAATCGGACAGTGCTCGTAGAAACCAGAGAACAGGCCCGCCAGATCGTACAGGTAGCTACACATCACATGCGGCGTGCCTTCACGGGCGACGGAGGTGATGGTTTCTTCAAATTGCAGCAGACGCGTGGCAAGCGCAAATTCGCGCTCATCGCTCAGCGTAATCGGCTGCGTTAAGCTGTCTTCCTGTATGCCTGCGCGCTTGAAAATAGACGCGACGCGCGTATAGGCGTATTGCATGTAAGGCGCGGTATTACCTTCAAACGCCAGCATGTTGTCCCAATCGAAAACGTAGTCCGTGGTACGGCTCTTCGACAGGTCGGCATATTTGATCGCGCCGATAGAAACCACTTTCGCCAGCGCAGTTAACTCATCGCTTTCCATCTGCGGGTTTTTCTCTGCGATGAGCTTCAATGCACGATCGTAGGCTTCATCCAACAGTTCGGACAGCTTGATCGTTCCGCCTGCACGCGTTTTGAATGGTTTCCCGTCTTTGCCTAGCATCATGCCGAACATATGGTGTTCCAGGCTGACAGAATCAGGTACGTAACCGGCTTTACGCACGATGGTCCAGGCCTGCATCAAATGTTGATGCTGGCGGGAATCGATATAGTAAAGTACGCGATCGGCGTTCAGAGTTTCATAACGGTATTTGGCGCAGGCGATGTCTGTTGTGGTGTAGAGGTAGCCGCCATCCTTTTTCTGGATGATGACACCCATCGGTTCGCCTTCCTTGTTTTTATATTCATCAAGGAAAACGACCGTTGCGCCTTCGCTCTCAACCGCCAGACCTTTTGCTTTCAGGTCGGCAACGATGCCCGGCAGCATGCTGTTATACAGGCTTTCACCCATAACATCCTGTTTGGTCAGCGTGACATTGAGGCGTTCATAGTTGATCTGGTTCTGCGTCATGGTGATATCGACGAGCTTGCGCCACATCTGACGGCAATACTCATCACCACCCTGCAATTTCACCACGTAAGCGCGCGCGCGTTCGGCGAAATCGGCATCTTCATCGTAGTGTTTCTTCGCTTCGCGATAGAACGCTTCAAGATCGGAGAGATCCATCTCGCTGGCGCTTTCGTTTTGCATTTTTTCAAGGTAGGCGATCAGCATGCCGAACTGCGTACCCCAGTCACCAACGTGGTTCGCACGAATCACGTTGTGGCCTAAAAACTCCAGCGTACGGGCTGACGCATCACCAATAATGGTTGAGCGCAGGTGACCGACGTGCATTTCCTTCGCGACGTTAGGGGCAGAGTAGTCAATCACGATCGTTTGAGGCTCAACGGGGGTTAAACCCAGTTTTGGTGCATTCAGGGCGTTCTCAACCTGGCTCGCAACCCACTGCTTATCGAGAAAAATATTAATAAATCCCGGGCCTGCGATTTCTGTTTTTTCCGCAATGCCCTCCAGCGCCAAAAGTTGGACGACTTTTTCGGCCAATTGTCGCGGCGGCATGCCCAGTTTTTTTGCCACGGCCATAACGCCATTGGCCTGATAATCACCAAACTGTGCTTTTGCCGACTGACGAATCTGAGCTTCGCTGTCTGCTGGCGCGCCCGCGGCGGTTAACGCCTGGCTGACTTTTTCGGAGAGAAGAGCCTGAATATTCACCGGTTTACCTTAAATAAAAAATTAAGCCTTGCTTATACCATATTTGCCTTTCCTCGTCAGCAGACGGGGTGAGGCAAAGGGATGTTCAGGCGAAAAAATACCCGGCAAGCGGGAGGTAACAGAAGGGGGATGAGATGAAAAAATGGATAAGGAGAACACGACAAAAAAGAAAAAGTAGTTTTAGGTAGAATAAAAATAAATCAAATCGCGATCTTAACGTTTTTTTGACCGACTATTTACACCAATTTTATGTGAGTCTCTGGTTTTAAAATGACGAAAAATAGCGTATGCCGCAATAGCGATAAGCGCGATGGATATAATGAGTAAAACCATGGTGATATCTCTGTGTTATTATTTGTTTTCTTAATTTATACGTTTTCTTTTCGGCGTTCAATAGGGCGCTTATTATTTAAGATTCCTCCCAGAATAGATTGCGAGAAGTATCGCAGATTACACCAGGTAAAAAATATTTCCGTTTATTAATCAAACAGCATGGTTACCTTTTCTTTGCATTTAATGCGTTTCACGTAATGAAGGTGTAAATAAATGTACGTGGGTAAAAATAGAATTTAATTAGAATGTGTCACGGGTGTGATATTCTCATTGCGCAAATGGTGATTGATAATGTGAGATGCCGTGAGGAGTGTTGCCCGATATGTTACCCGATGATTTGATAACGGATTTAGCGCGTTTTGAGCAGGCGTTACAGGAATTGGCCGATGTGCTACAGCTGGATTTAGGTACATTTCATGCCGATCATATTTCATTGCGCTGCCATCAGAATACGACGGCTGAATCATGGAAAGCGGCACTGCTAAAGGTCGGCAACCTGCTGTCTGAAAACCAAATCAATGGCCGCACAATCTGTTTGTTCATTCTGGACAATGCCATCACGGTAGGCCCTTGGCAGATTACCTGTGTTGAACTACCGTGGCCGGGGAAAAAGCATTATCCGCATGAAGGTTGGGAGCATGTGGAACTGGTGCTGCCCGGGGAGGCGGAAACGCTGCACCAGCGTGCGCTAGCCTGCTTGTCTGATGATGCGCTGCGTACGCCGGGCATCAAGCTTAAATTCAGTTCTCCGCAAGGCGAAAAAGAGCGAATTCCTAATCCGACATTGGCGGTAACCAACGGGAAAGTGACAATAAAGTTTCATCCATTTGACATACGCGATGTTGTCGCAAGCGAAATGTCGACGCTATAAAAATAGCGTATAGCTCGGACGTAGCGTAATCATAAAGATAACATTGGCGGAAAGGTAAAATGGCCTGTCACGTTATTCATGCCATTTTCTTTTGCAGTAGAACAGATTAATAAAACTGTGGATTATGTCATGTTTATTTCGGCAATGTATCGCGTTCATTGTGACTCCTGTCTCCTCACGATATGAATGCGAATGCCATAGTTATTACTTTAATCGGCGTGATGATTCGTCGATTTTTCGATAATTAAGAAAAGTGGTCTGGGAGTTTACATGGAGGAGCAGCGATGACGAAACTGGAAGTATGCTGTTATAGCGTTGATTGCGCGATAACAGCAGCGCAGTCTGGGGCTGACAGGATTGAACTCTGTGCAGGACAGCGAGAAGGCGGGTTAACGCCATCCTATGGTGCGCTGCGTGGCGCGCGCGAAAAGGTCGCGATTCCTGTCCACCCGATTGTGCGCCCGCGAGGAGGCGATTTTTGCTACAGCGCGACGGAATTTGCTGCCATCAAATGCGACATTGAGCAGATTCGTGAGATGGGTTTTCCCGGTGTTGTTGTCGGCGTACTCAATGAAGAAGGGCACATTGATTTGCCCAAAATGCGTGAAATCATGGCAGCGGCTCAAGGGATGGCGGTGACCTTTCATCGTGCGTTCGATATGTGTCTGAACCCATACATTGCACTGGAGCAGCTCACTGAGCTTGGCGTATCGCGCATATTGACCTCTGGGCAGCAGCAGACGGCGGAAAATGGGCTGCGGTTATTACGTGAACTAACACAGGCCAGTCGCGGTCCAATTATTATGGCGGGTTCCGGCGTGCGGCTGACTAACGTGCACAAATTTCAGCAGGCCGGTATCCGGGAACTG
This sequence comes from Pectobacterium sp. HCp5_1, assembly GCF_032905925.1. Classification (NCBI taxonomy): domain Bacteria; kingdom Pseudomonadati; phylum Pseudomonadota; class Gammaproteobacteria; order Enterobacterales; family Pectobacteriaceae; genus Pectobacterium; species Pectobacterium sp. HCp5_1. Next base: position 121,192 of record NZ_JAUMIO010000001.1, on the reverse strand, counting down.
CACAGTTCCGCAGGTCAGTGGACACCTTCTCCGATGCGCTATCGCAAAATCGGCGTGTCGATGTGTTCTGATACGGAATTAGATGAGTTTAGCCACTATTGCGTGGATGGTGATGTGGTGGAAGCCATGAAGCGAGCAGTCAGTCCGGACCGTGAAATGCAGTACGTGTCATGACGTCAGTCATTTAATGGCGTGGCGGTAGAGAGACAGCGTTGTTCTAAACACCACATCGGCATTCTTCAATTTTGCCGCGCCGCATACCATCAGGTGTGCATGGCAAGTACCAGGCCCCAGCGCGTTGCTGGGGCTTTTTTTGTCGAGCGCGGCAGTTTAGGGCTGGTAGACCCCAGGTTTACGGGCAACCAGTACGGCGCGTACCGGAGCGGGGTAGCCTTCCACCGTTTTCGTCGGATCTTCAGGATCGAGGAATTCAGCCAGTGATTCCGTGATCATCCAGTCTGTCCGTCGTTGTTCCTGCGTTGTCGTGGTACAGATATCGACGACGCGAACATCAACAAATCCGCATTTCTCAAGCCATGTGGTCAAGGCTGCGGCAGAAGGGATGAAATACACATTGCGCATTTGCGCGTAGCGTTCTCCCGGAACCAGCACCTGATTTTCATCGCCTTCAATAACCAGCGTTTCCAGCACCAGTTCGCCACCTGCCACCAGTTGATTCTTCAATTGCCACAGGTGATCGAGCGGGGAACGGCGGTGGTACAGCACGCCCATCGAAAACACCGTGTCAAACGCGGCAAGTTCGGGGAGTTGCTCAATGCCGAGCGGTAAAACGTGCGCCCGTTGATCGTCGCCGAGCAACTTACGCACGGCTTCAAACTGGCATAAGAACAGCTGCATGGGATCGATGCCGACTGCCATCGTGGCACCTTCGCCAACCATTCGCCACAGGTGATAGCCGCTGCCGCAGCCTACATCCAGAATCAGGCGATTCTTCAACGGGCTGATGTGCGGCAGAACGCGCTGCCATTTCCAGTCCGAACGCCATTCTGTGTTGATATCCACGCCGTAAAGCGAAAAAGGGCCTTTACGCCAGGGCATCAGGTTACGCAGCAGCTTTTCAATGCCTTCTCGCTGGCCGACTGAAATATCGGGTTCCATGCGTGCCGTAACGCTGTCGTTCAAATCCAGAGAGGTTGGCGTCAGCGATGGAAGATGTTCCAGCGAGTTAAACCAGAGTTTGAACTTGCCGTGCAAGGATTCCTGCTGCCAACTGCTGAGCTGTGAAGGCAGCGTGTTAAGCCAGTGGCTGAGCGGGCCTTTTGCGATTTGCTGATAAAAATTGCCGAAATCGATCACGCCTTTTCCTCTGCTTTCACGGCTAATAACGAACCAAAATTAAAACACTGAAACCAAATTTCGCTGTGCTCAAAACCGGCATCTGCCAGTCGGGCCTTATGGGTTTCTACCGAATCGGTCAGCATGACGTTTTCCAGCATGCTGCGTTTCTGACTGATTTCTAACTCGCTGTAGCCATTTGCCCGTTTGAAATCGAGATGCATGTTGAACAGCAATTCACCGACGTCTTTGTCCGCAAAATTGAATTTCTCTGAGAGCACGAGCACGCCGCCGGGATTCAAGCCCTGATAAATACGCTTGATGAGCACCTGACGCTGGGAAGGTTCCAGAAACTGAAGGGTAAAGTTCAGCACCACCATAGACGCATTTTCGATATCAATATTCAGAATATCGGCTTCTATAATCTCGACGGGTGTATCGGAACGGAAAGCGTCAATGTGGCTGCGGCAGCGTTTCACCATTGCCGGAGAATTGTCTACCGCGATAATTTTGCAACCCGGCACAGAGATATTACGTCGCATAGACAGCGTGGCTGCGCCCAACGAGCATCCTAGATCGTAAACGTGACTATCCGGGCGGACGAAGCGTTCTGCCAGCATGCCAATCATCGAAATGATGTTGGAATAGCCGGGCACGGAACGTTGGATCATATCGGGGAATACGTCGGCAACGCGTTCGTCGAATGTCCAGTCGCCTAAATTGGCAATTGGCACAGAGAAAAGCATATCGCGGTTTGGCATGGCAGAAAGTGCACTGAGAGTAATAAAGAGGCGCGTATTCTAGCAGAATACACGGTGGTCTTCACCTTTCACATGGTGTAGACGTAGGGTGTGGACGCGGTTTTTGATTCCCGGACGCATAATGTCTGTGCGCCCGAGAGAGGCGGGGATAGTTTTTGCCTCACGCCATCAGTACAACGTGAAAACCAAATCCCAGGGAAGATAATAGAGGTTTGCTGCAACCATCAGAATGAGCGAGGCATAGGTTGCCGCCATACCTGAACGCCGCCAGCGGAATTCGCGATGCCGAAGGCCGTAGTAGTGAACCAAACGTCCCGTAATCAATAAAATACCGCAGAAGTGGATCATGATAATAAGGGCGCCGTTCATTTCCATCAGCACCAACAGAATCGCTGCAATCGGAATGTATTCCACCGCATTGCCATGTACCCGGATCGCCGTTTGCAATTCATAAAATCCGCCGTCGCCATACGCCACGCGATACTGCATTCTGAGTTTCACAACATCAATAGACAGCTTTATCAACAAGATTGCGCCAAGCACGATATAGAGCGCACTTACCATTTTTTACTCCGTGACCTAACCGAAAACGGCTTGCAGAATAATAGCTTTACCTAACGCAACTGTCGCCTGGAAAGGCCGATTTTTTTAGCGGAAATGGATTACGTTGCGAAATTGCTTATAACCAAACGAACTAACTCATGGGGATATTGAGTGGTTTAAAAGAGCGTCGCCTGCTGTGGCCAATCCGGCTGGGGCGGCAAGGTCGGGTCGATCTCTGCGAGTAATGGCCAAAGCTGCTGCGCCAGCGGTGGGGCATCACCGATATCTGGTGTGTGAATAAAGAAGAAGGGATTTGCCTCATGCCATTGCGGCAACTTGTTACGCCATGACTCGAACCAGCGAAGATTTTCTTCCTGCTTTTCACTGCCGATAAAGCGAATCAGCGGTTGCGTGGCGGTCAGTACGGCATGTACTGGCACGCGAGGTTTCTTCCGCTGGGCTTCACGCATAGCCGCACTGTCTGGCGCAGCGTGGTGAACCGGGCGGCTGTCGAGAATCACGCGGTTGATACCGCGCTGCTGTAGTCCCTGATTCAGCGCGCGTTCTTCATCGCCTTTGGCAAAAAACAGCGGATGACGAACTTCGACACCGTAGCTAAACCCCTGTGGCAAGGCATCAAGAAAACGCCATAAAACGGGCAACTGTGTGGGGCCGAAGGTGGCGGGAAGCTGTAGCCAGAGCTGTCCGATACGGTGGGCAATCAGCTCAAGGCACTGATAAAAAAGTCCGACATCGCTATCACAATTCTGCAAGGCAGTTTTATGGCTGATCGTTGAGGGAAACTTAAAGCAAAAGCGGAAGTCATCATGCGTCATATCACGCCAGCGCTCGACAACCTCGCGTGAAGGCAACGCATAAAAAGTCGTGTTACCTTCAACACAGGTAAAATAGCGGCTGTAGTCGGAAAGATCGTTTAATCCCAACCGACTCCAGGCGGGATGCTGCCATTGCGGTAATCCGATATACATCATCGCACCATAACGTCATTGAATTTCAAGCAGAATGGCGACGATTATCGCGTAATTGTCAGGGCAGCGCGAGTGAACCGGGAGAAATCGTTTATAAAATCTCGTCCGCCCACTGTGTTGCTTCCATGATCATCGTAAAGAAATTTTCCTCATCGATACCCAACTGGGTTAACAGTTGCTCAAGCTCTTCCCATTCTTGCTGTTCGTATTTAGTGATTAACGTCAGATAAACCGCGAGTTCGCCAGTATGATCCAATAAGCTCTGGTTAATTTTTTCCGATAGGGCGATTTGTGAGAGCAGCAACGGCATGGGTGAATCTAATACGGCATCGATCAGGGACAATAACCCGCACAGAAACGCCTCGGTGGTATCCTCCTTTACATTAAAAGAGGCATACAGTAATTCGAAAAACCTGGCGCGAATTAAGCTGGTACGATAAAGCTCACAGGGTTTATTTTCATTACTGTTGGTAATGCTAATTACCGAGACAAAACGTTTAAGTTCGCGTTGTCCAAGCAGCATCGCCATGGAACGGAAAGACATCGACGTTGCCGTGATGCCAAAGCGGGTGTTGTATTTGATATTGGTGATGTGGCGCATCAATTTATAATAAAGCGACAGATCGGCACAGACCAATTCTTCGATCGTGGCATAGTTGAGCTCAGGTTTATTGACCTCTCTCAGCAGTCTGACGGTATTGCTGGAGTTACTGACCAGTTTTTTCGATTTGATCATTTCAGGACGACTGAAAAAATAGCCCTGAAACAGTGAGATGCCCAGCTTCTTGCTTTGCAGGTACTGCTCATGCGTCTCTACCTTCTCGGCCAGATAGATTAACTTGCGCTGCGTGGCTCTTTTGATGAAATTTTCGATGTTGCTAAAGGTCGACAGGGTTAAATCGAATTTGATGATATCAACGTAAGGCAAAAACCGATCCCATTCTGAATTCATCGAAAAATCATCGAGAGCAATTTTGAAGCCCTTTCTTTTTAGCTTTTTTACGGCAGCAAAGAGATCATTGTTGGGGATCGAATTTTCAAGGATCTCAATAACAACCTTTTCCTGTGGTAATACTTCCGCCTGGCCATTGATCAGCATCTGATGGGGAAAATTAATGTAGTAAGGCTGTTCAACCACGGACCTTGTCAACGGATTGGTTAAGAACTGATCGGATATAAGCTGTGCGGTTGCAAATTCAGGACTCACGTCAGGAAATCTATTGGTGATGTCCATGCGAAAAAGTAGCTCGTAAGCAACGGTTTGGAGGTGTTGATTTAAAATGGGTTGACGGGCAACAAATGAATACATAGTTGTTCTCCATGTAAACCATACGCATTTGCCAGAAATGGGAAAGCGCTTTTTATTAAAATTTTTATAAAAATCAGCAGTTACTTGGTAATTTTAGCAGGTTTTACTAAAAGAGAAGGTCGGTTTCCGCAAATCCTCACGCGATGTGGGTCGGCGAGTTCTGCGTCTTTGGGCCGATGATTGGGGCTTCCTTAGATGTTCAGTTTTGCAACAACTCTATGCGGATTAGTGAACATTCCGTTAACCGGAAAGGAAATTTCGTAAAAAGAGTAGGCGGCAGCGTCGCAGAGCGTTACCTTCATGCTTATCGTTCGGGCGAATATCCTTTATAATAGCCGCCTTTTTTCATCGGACAGTAACCCAGAAAAACCATGCCGTGCAGCGAAAATGCCACTGTTTTTGCACTGTGAGATCTACCGTGAAAAGTAATCTACCGTGAGAACGTGTGAGCTGGCGGATGAGTAAAAGGACATCGTGATGCGTACTAATTATTGCGGGCAGTTGAATTCGTCCCATGTGGGCCAGGAAGTGACATTGTGCGGTTGGGTTAACCGCCGCCGCGATCTGGGTGGTTTGATTTTTATTGATATGCGTGACCGCGAAGGGCTGGTTCAGGTGTTTTTTGACCCGGATCGTCAGGACGCATTTAAACTGGCATCCGAGTTGCGTAACGAGTTCTGCATCCAACTTACCGGTGTCGTACGTGCCCGTCCAGAAAGCCAAATCAACAAAGATATGGCGACGGGGGAAGTCGAGATTTTTGCCACCGCACTGACGATCGTTAACCGTTCTGAAGCGCTGCCGTTGGACTCCAACCAGACCAATACCGAAGAAGCGCGTCTCAAATTCCGCTATCTGGATTTGCGCCGTCCTGAAATGGCGCAGCGCCTGAAAACGCGTGCCCGTATCACCAGTTTTGTGCGTCGTTTTATGGACGACCACGGGTTCCTGGATATCGAAACCCCGATGTTGACGAAAGCAACGCCGGAAGGTGCTCGTGACTATCTGGTGCCAAGCCGCGTACATAAAGGCAAGTTTTATGCGCTGCCGCAGTCTCCACAGCTGTTCAAACAGCTGCTGATGATGTCCGGCTTTGACCGCTACTATCAGATCGTCAAATGCTTCCGTGACGAAGACCTGCGTGCCGACAGACAGCCAGAATTTACCCAAATCGATGTGGAAACCTCTTTCATGACCGCGCCACAGGTGCGTGAAGTGATGGAGAAGCTGGTGCGTGAACTGTGGCAGGACGTGAAAGGCGTCGATCTGGGCGATTTCCCGATCATGACGTTCGCAGAAGCCATGCGCCGTTTCGGTTCCGACAAGCCAGATTTGCGTAACCCGCTGGAACTGGTCGACGTTGCCGATCTGGTTAAAGATATTGAATTCAAAGTCTTCTCCGGCCCGGCAAACGATGCTAAAGGCCGCGTTGCCGCTATCCGCGTACCGGGTGGTGCACAGCTGAGCCGTAAGCAGATTGATGAATACGGCAAGTTTATTGAAATCTACGGCGCGAAAGGTCTGGCTTACATCAAGGTCAACGAGCGTGCCAAGGGCCTGGAAGGCGTTCAAAGCCCGGTAGCAAAATTCCTGAGTGAAGACGTTCTGTCTGCCGTGTTGGATCGTACCGCGGCACAAGATGGCGACATCCTGTTCTTTGGTGCGGACAGCGCGAAAGTGGTGACCGATGCGCTGGGCGCACTGCGTCTCAAGCTGGGTCGCGATCTGAGCCTGACGAAAGACAATAGCTGGGAACCGCTGTGGGTTGTCGATTTCCCAATGTTTGAAGAAGATGGCGAAGGCGGTCTTGCTGCGATGCACCATCCGTTTACCGCACCGCGTGACATGCTACCTTCTGAACTGGCTGCCAACCCGGTTTCGGCAATCGCCAACGCGTATGACATGGTCATTAACGGCTATGAAGTGGGCGGCGGTTCCGTGCGTATTCACAGTGGTGAGATGCAGCAAACCGTGTTCAGCATTTTGGGCATTACCGAACAAGAGCAGCGTGAGAAGTTTGGCTTCCTGCTGGACGCATTGAAGTACGGTACACCGCCGCACGCGGGTCTGGCGTTTGGCCTTGACCGTCTGGTGATGTTGCTGACGGGTACCGATAACATTCGTGATGTTATCGCCTTCCCGAAAACGACGGCAGCAGCGTGTCTGATGACGGAAGCGCCGAGCTTCGCCAACCCGGCTTCGCTGGAAGAGCTTGCCATTGCGGTTGTTGTGAAAGGGAAAGCGGCTCAGGATGGAAAATCCGAGAACGAATAAGATGGTATACAAGCGACCCGTTTCGGTTCTGGTGGTGATCTATGCTCGTGACACCGGGCGGGTGCTGATGTTGCAGCGGCGTGACGATCCTGAATTCTGGCAGTCGGTAACAGGCAGCATAGAAGAAGGGGAAAGCGCGTCGTATGCCGCACAGCGTGAAGTCAAAGAAGAAGTTAACATCGATATATCCGCGGAAGCGTTATCACTCTTTGACTGTCAGCGCTGTATTGAGTTTGAGCTATTTGCTCATTTGAGACGTCGCTATGCGCCGGGGGTTACGCACAATACCGAACATTGGTTTTGTCTGGCGTTACCTGCTGAGCGCGAGGTGCAATTATCCGAGCATCTTGCTTACCAGTGGCTGGATGTGCCCCATGCGGCACAGTTGACCAAGTCCTGGAGCAACCGGCAGGCGATTGAGGAATTTGTTATTTATCCGGCCTGAACAGGCTTTTTTCGGAGATTTTTATGGCAGGTCATAGTAAGTGGGCTAACACAAAGCATCGTAAAGCAGCACAGGACGCCAAACGCGGTAAAATCTTTACCAAGATTATCCGCGAACTGGTTACCGCAGCCCGTCTGGGCGGTGGCGATCCGGGTTCTAACCCACGTCTGCGCGCCGCGATCGATAAAGCTCTGTCCAACAACATGACGCGCGATACGCTGAACCGCGCGATTGCCCGTGGCGTCGGCGGTGACGATGATGCCAACATGGAAACCATCATTTATGAAGGCTACGGCCCGGGCGGCACGGCCGTCATGGTGGAATGCCTGAGTGACAACCGTAACCGTACCGTTTCCGAAGTGCGTCACGCGTTTACGAAAACCGGCGGCAATCTGGGTACCGATGGCTCCGTTTCGTACCTCTTCACCAAAAAGGGCGTTATTTCTTACGCGCCGGGTCTGGATGAAGATGCGGTGATGGACGCGGCGCTGGAAGCCGGTGCCGATGATGTCGTGACGTATGACGACGGTGCGATTGACGTCTTCACGCCGTGGGAAACGTTCGGTGATGTGAAGGACGCGTTAGACGCAGCTGGCCTGAAAGCGGAGTCGGCTGAAGTGTCGATGATTCCGTCTACCAAGGCGGATATGGATGCAGAAACGGCACCGAAGCTGATGCGTCTGATCGACATGCTGGAAGACTGCGACGATGTGCAGGAGGTTTACCACAACGGTGAGATCTCCGATGAGGTGGCTGAACTGCTGTAATGGCAGGTCGGTAATGCAAAGTAAAAATATACTCTAAATAATTCGAGTTTCAGGCAGGCGGCAAGAGAGGGAGTCCCGATGAGCTTACTCAAGTAAGTGATTCGGGCGACTAAACGCAGCCAACGTACATGCAACTTGAAGTATGACGAGTACAGCTATCTACACGGGCGAATCGGCGGAGCGGCACGATGACAGTCGTAGCACCATGGCAATCATAGCACTATGACAATAATAGTCGGCATTGACCCCGGTTCGCGCGTGACGGGTTATGGCATTATCCGCCAGCAGGGTCGTCATCTGACGTATCTCGGTAGCGGCTGTATTCGTACCGTGGTGGATGACATGCCCACGCGATTGAAGCTGATTTACGCAGGTGTCAGTGAAATCATTACGCAATTTCGTCCAGACTGTATGGCGATTGAGCAGGTTTTCATGGCGAAAAACCCGGATTCAGCCTTGAAGCTGGGGCAGGCGCGCGGTGTGGCTATCGTCGCGGGCGTGAATCAGGATCTGCCCGTGTTTGAATACGCGGCGCGGTTGGTGAAACAAACCGTGGTCGGAACGGGTGCGGCGGATAAAAAGCAGGTGCAGCATATGGTTCGCTCGCTGCTGAAACTGTCTGCCAGTCCGCAGGCGGATGCCGCCGACGCGCTGGCGATTGCCATTACTCACTGCCACTTTAGCCAGAGCCTGCTGCGAACCGCGGCGGTGAAAGTGAACCCGCTGGCAGGAAGACTGCGCTGAAACAGGAGGCTGGATATTCATCCAGCCTTTTTTATGTTATATACTCGTCATACTTCAAGCCATTCTTTCCCTACGTAAAAGGAAGCGCAACGTGATAGGTCGTCTCAGAGGCATTATTCTGGAAAAACAGCCGCCGCAGGTGCTGATAGAAGCTAACGGCGTGGGTTACGAAGTCCATATGCCGATGACGTGCTTTTACGAACTCCCTGAACTCAATCAGGAAGCGATCATCTTTACCCATTTTGTTGTCCGCGAAGATGCACAGCTGCTGTTCGGTTTTAATGATAAGCAGGAGAGGGCGCTGTTCCGTGAACTGATCAAAGTGAATGGCGTCGGGCCGAAGCTGGCTCTGGCGATCCTCTCCGGGATGTCCGCGACGCAGTTTGTCAGCGCGGTTGAGCGCGAAGAAATCGGCGCGTTGATTAAACTGCCGGGTGTCGGTAAGAAAACGGCGGAAAGGCTGGTCGTTGAAATGAAAGATCGCTTCAAAGGCTTGAGCGGCGATCTGTTCAATCCTGTCAGCGATATTCCGCTGGCCTCACCCGTTGCCGCAGACAGCCGTGTGAGCGATCCAGAAACAGAAGCTGCAGCGGCACTGGTTGCGCTGGGCTATAAACCACAGGAAGCCAGCCGCATGATTTCCAAGATTGCGCGTCCCGATGCTGACTGTGAAACCCTGATCAGGGACGCACTGCGCGCGGCGCTGTGAGGTATTCATGATAGAAGCCGATCGTTTAATTTCCGCTGACGCCGTTCCCGAAGAAGAATTTATCGACCGTGCGATCCGCCCTAAATTGCTCAACGAGTATGTGGGGCAGCCGCAGGTACGTGAGCAGATGGAAATTTTCATTCAGGCGGCCCGCAAACGTGGGGATGCGCTGGATCATCTGCTCATTTTTGGTCCTCCCGGTCTGGGTAAAACGACGCTGGCGAATATTGTCGCTAATGAAATGGGCGTGAATATGCGCACGACGTCGGGCCCTGTGCTGGAAAAAGCCGGCGATCTCGCCGCACTGCTGACCAATCTCGAACCGCATGATGTGCTGTTCATCGATGAAATCCATCGCCTGTCGCCCGTTGTGGAAGAAGTGCTGTATCCGGCGATGGAAGACTATCAGTTGGATATCATGATCGGCGAAGGGCCGGCCGCCCGTTCGATCAAACTCGATTTGCCGCCTTTCACGCTGGTTGGCGCAACGACGCGTGCTGGCTCGTTAACCTCGCCGTTGCGCGATCGTTTCGGCATTGTGCAGCGCCTGGAGTTTTATAAAGTTGAGGACTTGCAGTATATCGTCAGCCGCAGCGCACAGTGTTTAGGGCTGGATCTGACATCCGAGGGCGCGCTTGAAGTGGCGCGGCGCGCGCGGGGGACGCCGCGTATTGCCAACCGACTATTAAGACGGGTGCGCGATTTCTCCGAAGTTAAATCGGAAGGGGCGATTACCGGTGACGTAGCGACGCAGGCGCTGGATATGCTGGCGGTGGATACCGAAGGTTTTGACTACATGGACCGTAAGCTGCTGTTGGCGATCATCGATAAATTCATGGGCGGCCCCGTTGGGCTGGACAATTTAGCGGCAGCGATTGGTGAAGAGCGCGAAACCATTGAAGACGTGCTGGAACCGTTTCTGATTCAGCAAGGGTTCATTCAGCGTACGCCGCGCGGTCGAATGGCGACACAGCATGCCTATCGTCATTTTGGCTTAACGCGTGAAGATTTAAGTTAACGTGTGAAAGAACGTATCACTTAAGAAATACTTTCCATACTCAGGGAGACCACGTGGTCTCCCTGAATTTATGTGATTAGAACCAGGCTTCCCACATTGCCCCAACGTTGAACGAATCCAACTGCGTGTTGACGCCGGTCGTTGTCCGCGCGGTGTGTTTGTTATCCACTTCCCCGCCGGTGACGTAGAAGCGCAGCATCGGTCTGAATTCCGGCCCCATGGCGATCGAGACATTCTGGGAAAGCGTCAGTTTCCATCCTTTGTTATCACCTCCCTGACCGTAATCTACATGCTGATAGCCCGCTTCAAGCCAGGTGGAATGCACATCATTCCAGAAATACATCGGGCGAACGATGGCATTGTAGTTACGACGATCGTCCTGACTGGCTGAGTCATTCGAGTAGTCGTGGTAGGCCAGCAGGTATTCGACCTGCGTTTGCGGCGTGAATTTGTATTTGCCTTCAAAGCTGGCATAGAAGGTTTTCAGGTTGTCCGTTTTGTTGTAAACGCTGTTATCCGCATTGTTCGAATAGCGGGTGATAAACTGATTGAGGCTATTTTTCCCCGTGTGGCTCAGGACCGCGCCGCCTTGCCAGGCTTTCAGACGCGCATCGTTATCTACCGCTTTCGAGTCAAAACCGTAGTTTGCGTACAGCGCGAGATCCAACGGCCCCAGCTTGATGCCATGCACTTTGGACGTCAGCGCGTAATTGCCTTTATCACCCGTACCAGAACTGCCAGTACAGCTGATGCGTGAAGGGTTCGCATTATTCGTGATTATTTCAGGGTTACAGGATTCCACGGCCGCGACGGCCGCGACATCAAATTGAATACCGCCGAGATCAAAGTTCTTTATCCCCGCGCCCTGACCGTCATGGTTCATCCAGAAGTAGTCGTTAATACCTTGCTGTGGGCGCTGGTGGAAATCGCGTCCGGCCCAGAGATAGGCGTTAGGCTGAGAAGCAAAAAGGTTGGTGACGCCCGCATAGGCTTTTTTCAGGTTAACTTCGTCGCCCCAATGGTCGATCATCACGACGACATCCCAGATTGCGCCGTTGTCACTCTTGAAGGCTTTGGAAAGCTGGAATTCACCGCCATTGCCTTCGTTGCCCAGACGACCCAGCGCAGAGGCGCCGTTATAGGAACCGTCAACCGCAACATATTTCTGGTCACCGCTCTGGAATTGCGCCCCATAACGCGCATAGCCTGTGAAGTTGATGCCATAAGGTATCGCCATGTCGGGTGTCTTGGGAGCGTCCGGCGTGGTCAGCGGGTCGACCTGTTTACTGGCAATCGCGTCTAATTTGGCCTGACGCTCAGCCAGCGCTTTTTCTACGGCCTGAGCAACGATACGATCTAATTGCTCTTGAGTAATAACGTCTTGTGCGAATGCGGAACCGGAGCAAAGGGCAGCCAGCACCGCCAGCGTAACGGGCAGTTTTTTGGAATTTGTCATAGTCATCTCAATTCGGTAAGTTATTTTCAGACAATAACCATCCCGCTCTGATTGACGTGAATAATGGCACGGCGCTCAGAACAAGGTGATTGTTATTTTTTTAAAGGTACAGTTTAATTAAATAACTGACGTAATCGACCCTCCCTATAAGGGTATTAAAATGAACTATTGTCTCTGGTAAAGATGAATAATTTCTTCTGATAATTCGCGAGCGAGTAATGATGTCATTAAATGGTCTTGAGCATGCACCATAATTAACGTCATCGGCTGTCTGGCTTCTCCTGCATCCTGCTCAATCAGCTGGGTCTGCATATGGTGGGCCTTGCGCGCATAACCATCGGCTTCCTTCAACAGATTTTTGGCTTCATCAATGTTGCCTTTACGCGCGGCGTGTAGCGCCTCAAAACACAGGCTGCGCGATTGTCCAGCATTGACGATAATTTCCATTACTGCATCTTCTAATGTAATCATCATATGACCTATTTTTATGTGAACGAATATTCGCAGCATGTATTTTCTATGCCGCGTTCTTGAATGTCGTTTAGGTCGGTGAATGTGAATAATAAAAACACCCGACACTGAACGCTTTATTTTCTTTCTTCTATTTAATAGCTATTACTGTTTTTATTAATCCCATTAATTACTGCTCACTGTTTTTGTCAGTGACAGGTCGCCCTGTATTTTTTGCTCCTCGCTTTTCATTAATGTGCGTTCATAAGCTCGCAGGAACGGCAAATACATCAGCGCGGAAAATACCATGCACAGCAGGCACATGATTAGCGGGCTGAAACTCCAGTTTGCAGCCCAGGATGCGCCAATGGGAGCCGGTGTGGTCCACGGCGTCAACGACACTACCTGCGCCAACCATCCCATCTTGGTTGCGGTGTAAGCCAGCACGGCGTTAACCATCGGTACGAAGACAAAGGGGAGGAACAGCATTGGATTCATGATGATGGGCGCGCCGAACATGATCGGCTCGTTGATGTTAAAGAAGCTGGGTACGACGCCCATTCTACCGATGGTGCGCAAGTGAGTGACCTTGCTGCGTAACAGCAGAAATGCCAGTGGTAGCGTCGAACCGACGCCGCCAATCAACAAGTAGTGATCCCAAAAACCCTGTAAATAGATATGTGGTAAGACTTCACCGGCTGCCAGCGCGGCCTGATTCACGGCCAGATTGGTCATCCAGAATGGATTCATGATGCCCGTGACAATCAGCGAACCGTGGATCCCCGAAAACCAGAAAAGCTGGCACAGCAGCACGGACAGGAGAATGGCTGGCAGCGAGTCTGAGGCGGACACCAGCGGTGCCAGCAGGTGCATAATCGCTTCGGGAATGATCATGCCTGTTTGCGCTTCAATAAAGAGATTGAGCGGATGCAGCGTTGCGACAATCACCAACACGGGAATGAGGATTTCAAACGAGCGGGCGACCCCCGTCGGGACTTCTTTCGGTAAGCGAATAGTAATGTTGTGCTTTTTCAGCGCCGCATAAACTTGTGTGGCATAGATAGACGTCAGTAAGGCGGTGAAGATCCCTTGTCCTGACAGATACTCGGTGGAAAGTTTGTCATCGGCGTAAGGCGCGGCGACAAGCAGGAAAGCCATAAACGCCAGCAGGCCGGACATCACGGAATCGAGATTAAGCTGTCGTCCCAGGCTGGCACCCACACCCACGGAGATGAAAAAGGTCATGAGCCCCATACTCAGCTCGAAAGGCAGCATCAACTGTGCGCGATAGGTGATAGAAAAATCGAGCCAGGTACGAGCGAATCCGACAGTGGTATCGGCGGAAAAGGGAGGGAAAATAAACACCAGCATAAATGAGCCGATGATCATAAAAGGTAGCGCGGCGGTAAAGCCATCGCGGATAGCGATCACATACTTTTGTTGCCCTAAACGCCCAGCCAGCGGGGTAATCGATTGTTCGATAGCGGCAATGATTGATTGATATACGGAACTCATGTGAACACCTTTTTTCGTGTGTCGCTGTAGCAGCGACAGCTCGTCACCAAGTATGTTATCGCCACGTTGTACGCCGTAACCCATTGTATCTAAAACTCTTACGGAAATGTCACGTGTGGCAGTCTTTTATAAACGTGAGCCTATACCTGTTATCTTTCTTCCGCTGCGGACCGCATTTTCCGCCACGCACAATGTAAAAAGTTATTGCTAATATGATTGGATATCATATGGAAACCGTTTTCCATGCAAAGAAAAGAGAAGTGTGATGACCGTCAAGGTGTGATGGTTTCTGGCGGTATTAATTAGATTTACATCACATCTTATTGGCAGAAATTCGCATTGGATGTTAAACGGATAATCGGTTTCCATGCTGGATAGAAACGGTTATACTGCGAAGCAACGCAATGCGCGGTTGGTATTCAGGGTTTTGAGTCAGATTTAGCGTTTTCCAGGGGCAAATAATGATGTCTACAATCAACGATGTATCGCGTTTAGCTGGGGTGTCTAAAGCCACAGTCTCCCGTGTGTTGAGTGGTTCACGCGGCGTAAAGGAAGCAAGCCGCCTTGCGGTGTTAAAAGCGGTTGATGAGCTTAAATATCGGCCGAATGTCATCGCCCAATCGCTGTTAAGTCAATCAACCGGATGTATTGGCGTCATTTGCGCTCAGGACAACATCAACCAGACGACCGGCTACCTTTATGCGCTGGAAAAACACTTTAGCCGACATCAAAAGCATCTCTTGTTGCGCTTTGCCAGCAGCAGGGCTGAAGTGATGAACGTACTTGATGAGCTGACCAGCGGCCTGTGTGATGACATTTTAATCATCGGCGCGCGTTTTCCGCTGAATCTGGCCGATAAGAACATTATTCTGATCGATTGCATGGAAACGGATACCACGAATAGCCTGCAATTCGATCACGCTTTCGCCACAGAAACCGCGTGTAATTACCTGATTCGACAAGGAAGACGGCAAATTGCGCTGATCAATCCCGCCGCCAGCAGTTCAGCGGATCAGGTGCTTTTGGGGTATAAACGGGCGCTGGAAAATAACTTCTTACCGTTCAACCGCAACCTGATCTTTATGGATGCATCTTCATCGTCGTCGGTGGCGCTGCAAGTGTTGCTCAATAACAGCACGACGCTGAATTTTAATGCGCTTCTGGTGGCGGATGAGCTGGAAGCCAAACGGGTTATCACACAGCTTCAAGCGTTTAACAAATCCGTGCCCAAAGACATCATGGTATTCAGCCTAGCGGGATCTCTCGATATCCCTGGCATTCCGGCGATACCAGCCATTGAATATTCGATGGATGCGATAGCGGCCAGAATCGTGTCCTGGCTCAATGAGAAAACACAGGATGTGCTGGGATCGTATGTCTTGCGGGGTGATTTAATCATTCCAGATATGGTTAACCGGAAATAAACGCTGTTCGTGCGGTCTTCAAAAGCCCTTCTGAATCACGTCTTCGGAAGGGCTTTTTGTCATTGATTCTCTAGGCGGGTTGTCGCTTAATCAGGCTGACAATAAACAGCAGCGATGCGCACAGCACCACAGACGGCCCAGCGGGCGTATTGTAGCCAGCTGAAAATGCCAAACCGCCCGTTACGGCAATCATTCCCACAATAATCGCGATGCTTGCCATTTGTTCCGGCGTCCGTGCGAAGCGTCTGGCGCTTGCCGCAGGAATAATCAGCAGTGACGTAATGATCAGCGCACCAACAAATTTCATGGCGATACCAATCGTTAACGCGGTGGTCAGCATCAAGAGCAGCTTGGTGCGCTGTAGCTTCACGCCATCCACGTGCGCCAACTCTGGACTGATCGTCATAGAAAGTAGTGCACGCCATTGCCAGCACATAATGGCCACCACAACGATGACACCCGCGGCGATCACCCACAGATCCTCTGTTGTGACGGAGAGCAAATCGCCAAACAGATAAGCCATCAAGTCCACGCGCACGTTATTCATCAGGCTGACGACCACCAATCCAAGTGACAGCGCGCTGTGTGCCATGATGCCGAGTAACGTATCGATAGCCAGGTAGGGGCGTCGCTCCAGCCAGACAAGCCCCAACGCCAGAATGAGCGTCACGGCAATAACGGCAGCAAACAGGTTGATGTTCAGCAGCAGGCCGAAGGCGACGCCGAGTAAAGACGCGTGCGCCAGCGTGTCGCCGAAGTAAGACATCCGTCGCCAGACGACGAATGAGCCGAGCGGGCCTGCCGCAATCGCCAGCAAAACCCCCGCCAGCCAACCGGGAAACAGCAGTTCTATCATGCGTCGTTTCCACCTTGTCTCTTCAAAATGATACGTCCTTGCAGATCGTGACGATGATTATGATGGTGGCGGTAAACCGCCAATTGCTCCGCGCCGCGGTGGCCGAACATCGCTAAAAATTCGGGGTGAAGGGAAACGACTTCAGGCGTGCCGGAGCAGCAAACATGTTGATTAAGGCACAGGACTTCATCGGTTTTCGCCATCACCAAATGTAGATCGTGTGACACCATCAGCACGCCGCAGTGAAATTCCTGCCGCAATTGGTTAATGAGATCGTACAGCGCCAGTTGCCCATTGACGTCGACCCCCTGCGTCGGCTCATCCAGTACCAGTAGTTGGGGCTGATTGAGCAGCGCGCGCGCCAATAGCACACGTTGGGTTTCGCCACCGGAAAGTTTCTGCATCGGCTGTTCCAGCAGATGTGCAGCCTGAACCCGCTTAAGCGCCGGTAAAATATCCTGCTTTTTCACGCCGGGCCGCAGTTGCATAAAACGGCTGACGGTCAAGGGCAGGGTAGTATCCAGATGCAGCTTCTGCGGAACGTAGCCGATACGCAGCGCGGGATCCCGTACCAGCGAGCCGGAGGTGGGGGACAGTAGACCTAATACCACGCGCACCAGCGTCGATTTCCCTGCACCATTCGGCCCGAGCAGCGTCAGAATTCGACCTGCCTGCAAGGTAAGAGAGATATCTGACAGAACCTTTCGGCTGCCAAATGTAACTGAAATATTATTAAGTGATACCAATGTGGACATAGAATTTGGTTTGCATAACTCATGTAACGTTATAATATAACAAGCAACACCATAAAATCGATGGGATCGACTTTCATGCAGCAATCTATTCAGCAAAAAAAATGGTTAAAAAGCGTGTTTGTTGCCAGCGCGCTACTCGCAAGCGGGATGTCAATCAGCGCGGCATCCGCTGCGGTCATTACGTCAATTCGTCCTTTGGGATTCATTGCGTCGGCTATTGCCGATGGCGTGACGCCAACGGAGGTTTTGTTACCTGATGGTGCGTCACCCCACGATTATGCCTTGCGCCCGTCTGATGTCCAGCGTTTACAGTCCGCAGAACTGGTGATTTGGGTTGGGCCGGAAATGGAAGCCTTTCTCGGAAAGCCGTTAGCGAAATTTTCACCTGAAAAGCAGATTACGCTTTCCGCGCTGCCAGCGATTAAATCTGGGCTGGAAAAAGAAGCTGGACACGATCATGAGGATGACCATGAACAGGCGCATGATGACCATGGAAAAGGGCACGATCATAGCCATGCTGCCCATGATGACGGCGACGATGGCCACCATCATGGTGAGTACAATATGCACATTTGGCTGTCGCCGGAGATGACAAAACAGGCGGCAATTGCCATTCATGCAAAATTATTGGAACTTATGCCTCAGAATAAGGACAAACTAGACGCGAATCTGCTTTATTTCACGGATAAAATCGGGCAAGCAGATGAAAAAATTGTTAAGATGCTAGCGCCTGTGCAGGGTAAAGGGTATTTCGTGTTCCATGATGCCTATGGCTATTTTGAGAAACACTACGGGTTAAGCCCCTTGGGTCACTTCACGGTTAACCCCGAAATCCAACCCGGAGCACAGCGTTTACATCAAATACGAACACAGTTGGTTGAGCATAAAGCCGTATGCGTTTTTGCTGAACCACAATTCAGGCCAGCCGTTATTAATGCTGTTGCCAAGGGAACTGACGTGCGCTCGGGTGTGCTCGATCCATTGGGAAACAATATTGCACTGGGTAGAGATAGCTATGTCGATTTCTTGTTGCAGCTATCGAACCAGTATGTGAGCTGTCTGGAGGAAAAATCATGAGGATACGAATAAGTGCAGCAGATAGTCCGAACTATCGCTCTGGCGTATAACAGCTTACCTCGGCCCCATCGCGTCATGCTGGGGTCGCTTACCGTTGTGACATTGGCCGTTGCCGTTTGGCGGCCTTTTGTTTATCCCCACGTCGATGATGCCCCCGTCATCGTGAAAGATATCGATCTGGAAACCAGCCAACTGCGTACGTTGACGCCTGAAGCCAGTGAACCGATAGACCAACCCTCGCCGGATGACGAGATTCCACAAGATGAGCTGGATGATAAGGTTGCCGATGAAGGCGGCGTACATGAGTACGTGGTCTCTACGGGCGATACCTTAAGCAGCATTTTGACGCAGTACGGCATTGATATCGCGGATGTCACCCAGCTTGCCGAGCAGAATAAAGATTTGCGGAACCTGAAGATCGGTCAGCAAATTTCATGGGCTTTGGCAGAGAACGGCGACCTGCAAAGTTTGACCTGGCAGATGTCCCGCCGTGAAACACGCATTTATGAGCGCGTGGGTAACGATTTTAAAGAGCGTATTGAGACGCTGAAAGGCGAGTGGCGCAATAGCGTTCTGAATGGCCGAGTCAGTGGTAGCTTCGTTAGCAGTGCAAAAAACGCCGGTTTGACCAGCACCGAAGTGCGTGAAGTTATCAAAGCACTGCAATGGCAGCTGGATTTCCGTAAATTACGCAAAGACGATACCTTCTCTGTGCTGATGTCCCGCGAAATGCTCGATGGTAAAAGTGAGCAGAGCGAACTGGTCGGCGTCCGTCTGAATACCGGTGGCAAAGACTATTACGCGATTCGTGCAGAAGACGGTAAATTCTACGATCGTGAAGGTTCCGGTTTGACGCGTGGCTTTATGCGTTTCCCAACCATGAAACAATTCCGTATTTCCTCCAACTTTAATCCACGTCGTCTGAACCCGGTAACAGGGCGCGTCGCACCGCATAAAGGTGTCGATTTTGCCATGCCGGTCGGTTCGCCGGTTCTGGCCGTGGGGGATGGAGAAGTCGTGATTGCGAAACGCAGCGGTGCAGCAGGAAACTATGTTGCCATCCGTCATGGTCGTCAGTACACCACGCGCTACATGCATATGCATCGCATCCTGGTTAAACCGGGGCAGAAAGTGAAACGTGGCGATCGCATCGGGTTATCCGGTAACACCGGTCGTTCTACCGGCCCGCACCTGCACTACGAATTCTGGATCAACCAGCAGGCAGTAAACCCGTTAACGGCTAAACTGCCACGTTCTGAAGGGCTGGCGGGTAAAGAGCGTCGTGATTATCTGGCGCAGGTGAAAGAGGTTGTACCGCAGCTTAAGTTTGATTAATTCTACTGACTGCATGTTATGCCGGTGGCTTGCTGCCGGCATTTTCATTTATAGAACATTTGATAGAACACTGGTTCCTGATTTTTTATTATCGAGCAAACGTGTTTTTGCGTAACTGTCGTCGTCGTTGCTAAACGCCGAGCGGCAATTATGATTATGTTTATTGATTGATCTGAAGAGTTTAGGCATGGAAAAAGAAAAAAAATCGAACGCTGAATTTGTTCCCCAGTTTCAACGCGCCTTTTTTCATCCGCGCTATTGGGGCGTTTGGTTAGGCGTTGGTGTGATGGCGCTCGCTGCCTATGTTCCCGCGCGATTAAGAAACCCGGTGCTGGGTGGGTTAGGGCGTTTTGTTGGGAGAATATCAAAAGGCGCACGCCGCCGTGCCCGCATTAATCTGCTGTATTGCATGCCGGAATTAACGGAAGCACAGCGCGAAACTATCATCGATGACATGTTTGCGACGGCTCCTCAGTCGATGATCATGATGGTGGAAGTGGGAATTCGTAACCCGAAGAAAATCGAAAAATACGTTCGCTGGCATGGCGAAGACATTCTGGATCGCATTAAGGAACAAGAGAAGAACGTGATTTTTCTGGTTCCGCACGGGTGGGGTGTTGATATCCCTGCGATGCTGCTGACCTCACGCGGCCAGCGTATGGCGGCCATGTTCCACAACCAGAAGAATGCGCTGGTGGACTACTGGTGGAATCGGTTACGTCGTCGTTTTGGTGGCCGCATCCATGCCCGTAATGATGGTATTAAACCGTTTATCAGCTCTGTGCGCTCTGGGTGCTGGGGCTATTATCTGCCCGATCAGGATCACGGCGCGGAGCACAGTGAATTCGTTGATTTCTTTGCGACCTATAAGGCAACGCTGCCTGCCGTCGGGCGACTGATGAAAGTGTGTCGCGCTGACATCGTGCCGCTGTTCCCGGTGTATAACGCTAAAGACGGCTGCCTCGATGTATTTATTCGCCCGCCGATGGACGACTTGGCGGACGCGGATGACGCATACATTGCACGGCGTATGAATGAAGAAGTGGAAATTCTGGTCAAACCGAATCCTGAGCAGTACACCTGGATTCTGAAACTGCTGAAAACCCGCAAGTCGGGTGAAATTGAACCGTACTGTCGGGATGATTTATACCGCGACTAGTTTGTACGGTAGATAACAGTGGGCTGATAGGCCACAGAGATAAAAAAGCCGGACGAGAAATCGTCCGGCTTTTTGCTCTCACACTTCGCGCTATCACAATACCGTCCGCTAATTCAGTCGCGGACGGTTATGACAATGATTATTCCACGCGCAGGATGCGGATCGTGTTGGTGGTGCCCACGGTACCCATGATGTCACCCTGTGTGACGATGACCAGATCCCCAGACATCAGGAACCCTTTATCGCGCAGCAGGATCACTGCATCATTGGCGGCAGCGACGCCGTCCGTGTAGCTGTCGAAATGCACGGGAGTAACGCCACGATACAGTGCGGTCAGGTTCAGCGTGTGCTCATGACGAGACATAGCGAAAATCGGCAGACCGGAACTGATACGGGACATCATCAGGGCGGTCCGACCCGATTCCGTCATGGCGATCAGCGCCGTCACCCCTTTCAGATGGTTAGCGGCGTACATGGAAGACATCGCGATGGATTCTTCGGTGTTATCAAACTGTACGTCAAGGCGGTGCTTGGAGACATTGATGCTTGGGATCTTCTCCGCGCCTAAACACACTTTCGCCATAGCGGCGACGGTTTCCGCCGGATATTGGCCCGCAGCGGTTTCCGCCGACAGCATCACGGCATCGGTGCCATCCAACACGGCGTTAGCGACGTCCATCACCTCTGCACGCGTTGGCATCGGGTTGGTGATCATCGACTCCATCATCTGCGTGGCGGTAATGACCGCACGGTTCAACTGACGGGCGCGACGGATCAACTTCTTCTGAATCCCCACCAGCTCTGGGTCGCCGATTTCAACGCCCAGATCGCCCCTCGCCACCATCACCACGTCGGAAGCCAGAATAATGTCATCCATTGCGGCATCTGAGCAGACGGCTTCAGCGCGTTCAACTTTTGATACGATCTTGGCGTGACAACCCGCATCACGCGCGAGGCGACGTGCGTAGTTGAGATCTTCACCGGTACGAGGGAAAGAGACGGCCAGATAGTCGACGCCAATTTTTGCGGCAGTAATAATGTCGGCTTTATCTTTTTCCGTCAGGGCTTCGGCAGACAGACCACCGCCGAGTTTGTTGATGCCTTTATTGTTGGACAGCGGACCGCCAACGGTGACTTCGGTATACACTTTCAGGCCTTCAACCTGAAGGACTTTCAACTGCACTCGGCCATCATCCAGTAACAGGATATCGCCAGGTACCACGTCGCTCGGCAAACCTTTGTAATCGATTCCGACTTTTTCTTTATCGCCTTCGCCTTTCGCTAAGTTGGCATCCAGCAAGAATTTGTCGCCGATATTCAGGAAAATTTTACCTTCTTTGAAGGTAGAAACACGAATTTTTGGACCCTGTAGATCGCCAAGAATGGCAACATGGCGGCCTAATTTAGCCGCAATTTCACGAACTTTGTTGGCACGTAATAGATGATCTTCTGGCGTGCCGTGAGAAAAATTCATGCGTACTACGTTCGCGCCCGCACTGATAATCTTTTCGAGATTATTATCACGGTCGGTAGCGGGCCCCAGGGTGGTGACAATTTTGGTTCTTCTGAGCCGTCTGGACATGTATAACTCCGTTCACTTGTGAAGCTGTAGTGTTGCGATTAAGCGTCGAATAACGGTGCAAAATGTCACTTTACAACAAAACTATTTCACCTGCGTTATCCGAACATCGTGTTGAGTCTGATTATCATACTGTACAGGTAATCCCTGCCATCTTTCCATGCCTGTAGTCTGTGACCATATCAAGATGAAGGGGTAGATGATACCGCTCATTTTTCATAGGTATAACTCAAAAACAAAGCACAACATAAACTTATCTATCACCTGAAGGGATTAATCAATCGCTCGTCTTTATCAAAGCGAGATTCACGCAGGGCCTCTTTGACCCGTTTCAGGTTATCACGAAATTTTTCCCCGCGGCGCAGCGTGAACCCGGTCGCCAGAACGTCGATCAACGTCAACTGAGCGATGCGGGACACCATCGGCATGTAGACATCGGTATCTTCAGGCACATCAAGTCGCAAGGCCAACGACGCCTCACGCGCCAACGGCGTGCCGTCCGAGGTGATGGCGATAACAGTAGCGTCGTTCTCGCGTGCCAGCTGTGCCATTTCGACCAGACTTTTGGTTCTGCCCGTGTGGGAGATCAATACCACGACGTCGCCGTCGCTGGAATTCATACAGCTCATACGCTGCATAACGATGTCATCGAAATAGACGACGGGGATATTGAAGCGGAAAAATTTGTTCATCGCATCATGTGCGACAGCGGCGGAAGCGCCCAGGCCAAAGAAAGAGATTTTCTTCGCCTGTGTCAGCAAGTCCACGGCGCGGTTGACGGCGGTGACATCCAGACTGGATTTCACCTGCTCCAGGCCAGCCATGGCGGATTCAAAAATTTTACTGGTATAGGCATCAACGCTGTCATCTTCTTCAACGTTCCGGTTCACATACGGTGTACCGTTTGCCAGACTTTGCGCCAGATGTAGTTTAAAATCGGGAAAACCTTTAGTTTCAAGGCGGCGACAGAAACGATTAACCGTTGGTTCGCTGACATCGGCCATTTTGGCCAAGGTCGCGATGCTGGAGTGAATGGCTGTTTGTGGCGTGCTCAGGATCACTTCAGCAACTTTTCTTTCTGATTTGCTCAAGAGTTCCAGGTGGCTCTGGATTTTTTCCAGCATATTCATACGACAAGGGCCATGTAAGTTTTTTCCAATTTCAACTAAAGGTACACTGGCATGCATTACGTGAAAAAATGTAAGTCGTGAAAATATACTACGACCCTGTAGTGGTTGGCATAGGGCAACAGGCTAAGTTAGGTCCTTTTTTTGCCAGAACATGACATGTGTCTAACTTTCAGAAAAGTAATCAACTGTCAGAAACGACGAAAAATTTCGTTTTAGGGCGAATGCATAAGTGACTTCAGCCACTGCACAGACCGATTTATGCATGGTTTTCAGTCAATCCCGACCATTATTTGGCATTTTTAAGATGGGTTTACTGGCTGTAGTCAAAAAGAGTACATTATCGCTGTAATAAAATTACAGCATCCTGCAACGAGGAGATGAACATGGCGGTAACTTCAACAGCCCAAGCGTGCGATCTGGTTATTTTCGGAGCTAAGGGCGATCTGGCACGCCGTAAATTGCTGCCTTCCCTTTACCAGTTGGAAAAAGCAGGTCACATCCATGCGGACACCCGAATTATCGGGGTGGGCCGTGCGGATTGGGATAAAGCGGAGTATACCCGCGTCGTGCGCGAAGCGCTTGACACCTTTATGAAAGAAGCCATCGACGATAAGTTGTGGGAAACGCTAAGCAGTCGGCTGGATTTCTGCAATCTTGATGTGGAAGACACCAAAGCCTTCAACAAGCTGGGCAAGATGCTTGACCAGAAAAACCGTACCACCATCAACTATTTTGCCATGCCGCCGAGTACATTCGGTGCGATCTGCAAAGGGTTGGGAACCGCAGGGCTGAATAAAGAGCCCGCGCGCGTGGTAATGGAAAAACCGCTGGGTACCGATCTGGCGTCTTCTCGCGTCATTAACGATCAGGTCGCGGAATTCTTTAACGAGTGTCAGGTTTACCGCATCGACCACTATCTGGGTAAAGAGACCGTTCTGAACCTGCTGGCGCTGCGTTTTGCCAACTCGCTGTTCTCCTCAAACTGGGACAACCGGACGATCGACCATGTGCAGATCACGGTAGCCGAGGAAGTCGGGATTGAAGGGCGCTGGGGCTATTTCGATAAAGCCGGCCAGATGCGCGATATGATCCAGAACCACCTGTTACAGATTCTGACGATGATTGCGATGTCGCCGCCGTCTGATTTGACGACCGACCGCATCCGTGATGAAAAAGTGAAAGTGCTGCGTTCACTGCGTCGTATCGATCGCTCCAACGTGCATGAAACCACCGTTCGCGGCCAATACACATCTGGTTTTGTTCAGGGACATAAAGTGCCGGGCTATCTGGAGGAAGAGGGCGCGAACAAAAGCAGCAGCACGGAAACCTTCGTCTCGATTCGCGTTGATATTGATGACTGGCGCTGGTCTGGTGTGCCGTTCTACCTGCGTACCGGTAAACGCCTGCCGACCAAATGTTCAGAAGTGGTGGTGTACTTTAAAAACCCTGCGCTGAACCTGTTCCATGATTCCTACCAACAACTGCCGCAGAACAAGCTGATCATTCGCTTGCAGCCGGATGAAGGTGTGGAAATCCAGATTCTGAACAAAATTCCGGGGTTAGAGCATAAGCACCGCCTGCAAACGGTGAAACTGGATCTTAGCTTCTCGGAAACCTTTAATCAGCAGCATTTGGCCGATGCTTACGAGCGTCTGCTGCTGGAAACCATGCGTGGGATTCAGGCGCTGTTTGTCCGTCGTGATGAAGTTGAAGAAGCCTGGAAATGGGTGGACTCCATCATGGATGCGTGGGCAATGGACAACGATGCACCGAAGCCGTATCAGGCAGGAAGCTGGGGGCCGGTGGCATCTGTGGCGATGATTACCCGCGATGGCCGTTCCTGGAATGAGTTTGAGTAATTTTTTGGTAATACGTCAGTAATGGGGGCTGGCCGACAACGGTCGGCCTCCCACAGTTTTTATTGTATGGCTCACGGTGCGGTCGGACATCTGCGGCGACGCAGATCCCTGTGGCAGGGGCGCGCTATATAATTAATGATGCCTTCGGGCATGACTGGAGATAACTTTTGATGAAAAACTGGAAAACGAGCGCGGAACAGATTTTGACAACGGGTCCCGTTGTTCCTGTGATTGTGGTCAACAAACTGGAACACGCGGTGCCGATGGCAAAAGCGTTAGTCGCGGGCGGCGTTCGCGTTCTGGAACTGACATTGCGTACCGACTGTGCCATCGAAGCGATTCGCGCGATTGCGAAAGAAGTACCGGAAGCTATCGTGGGTGCGGGTACGGTAACAAACCCTGAGCAACTGGCTGCGGTGGTTGAGGCGGGTGCGCAGTTTGCCATCAGCCCAGGCCTGACCGAGCCGCTGCTGAAAGCCGCAACGGAAGGCAACATCCCGTTGATCCCAGGTATCAGCACCGTATCTGAACTGATGCTGGGTATGGATTACGGCCTGCGTGAGTTCAAATTCTTCCCCGCGGAAGCTAACGGCGGCGTGAAAGCGCTCCAGGCGATCGCAGGTCCGTTTGCTCAGATTCGTTTCTGCCCAACGGGTGGCATTACGCCGAATAACTACCGCGACTATCTGGCGCTGAAAAGCGTGCTGTGCGTGGGTGGTTCATGGCTGGTGCCGAACGACGCGCTGGAAAGCGGTGATTACGCACGTATTACTGAACTGGCGCGTGAAGCCGTTGCGGGTGCAAAAGCTTAAGTTTGCTCGTGACTGAATGACGGAGGCCACTCACTGCGAGTGGCCTTTTTTATGGCGGACATCCTTGTCCGTCATCCCGCGATCAATGAATGTATCAGCCGCTGACTTTTACGTCCGCTGCAACGCGCTTGGCGATGGCGACAGCATCATCCGTTGTTTCCGCACTGGCTAACGCGACACCCATACGGCGCTTGCCGCTGATATCCGGTTTACCAAACAGGCGAATTTGCGTATGAGGCAGCAGTGCGCCTTCTAGCCCCTGATAACGCACGTTGTTGCTATCCAGTTCCGGTAAAATCACGGCGGAAGCTGAAGCGCCATACTGACGCACTGCGCCAATGGGCAGCCCCAGGAAAGCACGCACGTGCAGCGCAAACTCGGACAGATCCTGAGAAATCATCGTCACCATGCCGGTATCGTGCGGGCGAGGGGAGACTTCACTGAAAATAACCTCATCGCCGCAGACGAACAGCTCCACGCCGAACAGGCCATAGCCGCCGAGCGCTTTCACGACATCGCTGGCCATCTTCTGTGCGCGTTCCTGCGCCAGCGCGCTCATCTGCTGTGGTTGCCAGGATTCACGGTAGTCGCCGTCTTCCTGTCGATGACCGATTGGCGCACAGAAATGAATGCCGTCAACCGCATGGATCGTCAGTAAGGTGATCTCAAAATCAAAATTAACCAGCCCTTCCACGATGACGCGTCCGCCGCCTGCTCGTCCACCCTGCTGGGCATAGTGCCACGCCTGATCTAACTGCTCAGCAGAGCGAATCAGGCTTTGCCCTTTACCAGAGGAACTCATGACCGGCTTAACAATACAAGGGTAGCCAATCGCCTCTACCGCCTGACGAAAGTTCTCTTCGCTGTCGGCAAAACGGTAGGTGGAAGTGGGAACGCCGAGTGTTTCAGCAGCCAGACGACGGATACCTTCGCGATTCATCGTCAGGCGCGTCGCTTCGGCACAAGGAACAACATGGTGACCCTGTTTTTCCAGCGTCACCAGCATGTCAGTTGCGATGGCTTCGATTTCTGGCACGATGTAATCAGGACGTTCGGCTTCAACCAACGCTTTTAATGCATCGCCATCCAACATATTGATGACGTGGCTGCGATGCGCAACCTGCATGGCGGGGGCATCGGCATAGCGATCGACCGCAATCACTTCGATTCCCAGGCGCTGACACTCAATCGCCACTTCTTTGCCTAATTCACCGGAGCCAAGCAGCATCACTCGTGTGGCATCCGCACGCAGGGCGGTTCCAATTGTTAACATAACCTTATACCTGATCGGGTTGTGAAAAATGGCCGCAGTATAAACGAAAACGTTTGCGTGCGCATTAATGAGGGCGGGCGGTGGAATGCGATGCGCAAAAGCGCACCAAGAGATAAGGACGTGGCTTGGCATTGCCGGGCAATCGTGCCACTCTTCTTACAAAGCGAAAATTTTATGTCAAGACAACGAGATCCGACGCCATGAAGACACCGCAAGCTGAAAAAAGACCCCATGCACTAAGTACACATGGCGATACGCGTATCGACAATTATTACTGGCTGCGTGATGACCAGCGTACCGATCCGCAGGTGTTGGATTATCTAAAGCAGGAAAACGCCTACAGCGAAGCTGTCATGGCACCTCATGACGCACGCAAGCGGGCACTGTATGACGAAATGGTCAAACGCATTCCGTCGACGGATATGTCTGTGCCGTATGTCAGAAAAGGCTATCGCTACCAAAGCCGCTATGAGCAGGGGAAAGAGTACGCCATCTATCTGCGTCAGCCTGAGCAGGCAACAGACGCGTGGGAAACGCTGCTGGATGGGAATCAACGTGCGGAAGGGCATGAGTTTTACAGTCTCGGCACGCTTGAGGTTAGCCCTGACAACACGCTGCTGGCGCTCTCGGAAGACTTTTTATCCCGTCGGCAGTACACGCTTCGTTTTCGCGATCTAAACAGCGGCGAGTGGTTACCTGATGTGATCGAAAATGTGACCGCAGGGGCGGAATGGTCGGCGGATTCGACGGTTCTGTATTACGTGCGTAAACATGAGCAAACGCTGTTGCCATATCAGGTCTATCGCCACCGTCTGGGGAGCGATCCGGCGTTAGATGAACTGGTCTATGAAGAGAAAGACGACACCTATTACGTTAGCCTGAGTAAAACGACATCAGAGCACTACATCACTATTTATCTCAGTAGCACGACGACGAGTGAAGTGTTGTTGCTTGACGCGACGCGCCCGGATGCGTTGCCGCAGGTAGGCATTCCACGTCGAAAAGATCATGAATATGTCATCGATCACTATCAGGATAAGTTTTATCTGCGATCCAATCGGGAAGGGAAAAATTTTGGCCTCTACCGTTCGGATAGGCCCGATGAGCAAACGCTGGAAACACTGATTGCACCACATGAACACCGCGTACTGGAAGGTTTTGAGCTGTTTCGTGACTGGCTGGTGGTTGAAGAACGGGAGCGCGGTTTGACCCGCTTGCGCCAGATTCACTGGCAGACGCAGGAAGAAAAAGCGATCACCTTTAATGATGCGAGCTATGTGACGTGGCTGTCGTACAACCCTACGCCAGAAACGGCATTGATGCGGTATGGCTATTCATCAATGACAACGCCCAGCACGCTGTATGAATTGAATCTGGACACAGGCGAGCCGCAGTTACTTAAACAAGCCGAAGTGAAAGATTTCTCACCGGACAATTACCGGAGTGAGCGCTTGTGGATCACGGTTCGGGATGGCGTCGATGTTCCCGTTTCCCTCGTTTATCATCGCGATCATTTCAGCCCAGGTAAGAACCCGGTACTGGTCTACGGCTATGGCGCTTATAGCCATAGCATGGATCCTGATTTTAGCGTTAGCCGTCTGAGTTTGCTGGACAGAGGGTTCGTCTTTGCCTTAACGCACATTCGCGGTGGCGGTGAGCTGGGTCAGCAGTGGTACGACGATGGTCGCCTGCTCAATAAAATGCATTCCTTCACCGATTTCATCGATGTGTCTCAGGCATTGATAGAAAAAGGTTATGGCGACAGGAACAACATGTTTGCTATGGGGGGCAGTGCGGGCGGGCTATTGATGGGCGCGGTAGTGAATATGGCACCCGATCTATTTAAGGGCGTTGTTGCCCAGGTTCCCTTCGTTGATGTGTTGACGACAATGCTGGATGAGTCTATCCCGTTGACGACTGGCGAGTATGACGAGTGGGGCGATCCGAATGAACAAATCTATTATGACTATATCAAGCAATATAGCCCCTATGACGGTATTACCGCGCAACGCTATCCGCATTTGCTGGTAACTACCGGGTTACACGACTCTCAGGTTCAGTATTGGGAGCCTGCAAAGTGGGTGGCGAAATTACGTGAAGTTAAAACGGACGATCGTCTGGTGCTGCTGTACACCGATATGGATGCCGGGCACGGCGGAAAATCCGGTCGTTTTAAACGTTATGATGATATTGCGTTGGAATATGCTTTCCTGCTGATGGTGCTCGAAATGGTTGAGGAAGTGCACGAATAAAGTGTTGGTTATGAGGGTAAACCCGTTTTCGGGTTTACCCGATCGACATGGCACATTACTTAGGTCATATCACCACTCAGGTAATATCAGCCTGCGGTTTCTTTGCCCTTTTATCGGCCCGTTTTTCGGCGGCCGTTTTCAGGGGCTTCTTCTTACTGTTCTTTTTGCTATCCAGACCTTTACTCATATCTTGCCTCGCGTGATAAAAGAGTAGGTTGCCACTCCATTAACCGCTTGTGTGGGCCGATATGCAAGCAGAAAATCGTTTTTGCTGTGTAAGAATGTAACCCGTGGAAAGGGATGTTTTCCACGGCAAGGTCGTCGTAGGTTGGAATGAAAGGATAAGCCTACTTAGACTTCGGTTCGTAGGGTAAACGAGAGAACTGTAGTGAACGCTGGCGATAAAACATCACGCGTTCGCGAAAATAGTCACGCAAGTACTCGGGTTGCTCTCTCTCAACGACCTCGGGAATGATCGGCATATTGTAACGTTCTTTGAAGGCCACGCCTGACGCCGCCAAGTCTACGTTAACTTTATCCATCTCTTCTTTGGACAATTCTGCCAGATTGTATCCCATACCGTATTCTCCTGCCTATTGGCCACAGACTGATGCGTGTCACGGTAAAGTAGTGACAGGAAAATGGCAAGCGTTCACCTTATCGTGTGGATGTTTATTATTCTCATTACGAAATGGGAATCATTTTTAATAAAAACGTGCCATAAATGATATCGACCTTGGTTGTTATTTTTGATAATAACAATGATTCGCAATAATATATTTACCCTGTGACTTAAGTGATAATAAATATCAATAACATAATTCATAACCTATTGTTTATAAGTAATTTTTTGTTGGTTGAATATCAATGTTAATAAAGTGTTTTTTATTTTATTTTTTCAGGCATAATGCCCTAAATAATTTCACCTGCCGGGAAAATAGGGAGTTAACATGTTAAAAAAAGAAATGATTCAGAAGCTGAATGAGCAACTTAATCTGGAGTTTTATTCCGCGAATTTGTATCTGCAAATGAGCGCATGGTGCGGTGACAAAGGTTTTGAAGGCGCATCCAGTTTCCTGAAGACGCATTCTCAGGAAGAAATGCAGCACATGCAGCGCCTGTTTGACTATCTGGACGACACAGGAAGCCTGCCTGTATTAGGCGCGATTGCTGCACCGCCGATTGATTTTGATTCACTGGCTGATGTCTTCAAGCTGACCTATGAACACGAACAGCTGATCACTGCAAAAATTAATGAGCTGGCGCATGAGGCGATGGCGCTGCAGGATTACTCTACATTCAACTTCCTGCAATGGTACGTTGCTGAGCAGCACGAAGAAGAGAAATTGTTCCGTTCTATTCTGGACAAATTGGCGTTAGTTAAAGCCAGCGAAGGCGGCCTGTTCTTCATCGATCAGGACCTGAAAAAAATGTCTGCGGCGGCCCCGTCAACCTAATGACAAGCGACGCTTCTGTCGGCCAATGAGTCGTTGAATGATGCGGGATAATGTTCTCCTTATCCCGCCATTTACCCCTCTCGAATGACCTTTCTACCAGTACCAAACTACCGATATTATTCCTGAACGCCACACTCGACTTCACCTTCTTCTGCCGCTATGATCGCATCAGTCGTGATATACAACATTCTGTTTTATAAGGGTTGAGGCTGTCTTTCTCTGATTCGGATAAGGCTGCAAAACTCACACACATCATTGTCTGAATACGCCATGTCGGGAATACCATGATGAAGAAATTTTTGCTATCTATCGTGCTTACTTCACTTTCTGTGAATGCTTTTGCTGCCGCTCAACTGGCAAATATCAGCCGGTTTGAATATGGCGATCGCTGGGCTTTCACGCGTGAAGAAGTTCAACTGATTTGTCGTCCTGGCAATGCGCTGTACGCCTTACATACCGGGACGCTGATGCAATATCCGCTAAACGATGTTGCCATTGCGCAAATGAAAGCCGGGCAGGTGAGTGCGCAGCCGATAGACGCGATCTGGCTGGATGACCCTAAGCATCCCGGACAGAAAAAAAGCCTTCAGCCATTTATCGAACGTGCAGAGCAGTTGTGTAAGCCAGACGCTAAACCATGAAGTGATTGATTTACCTATTAATGTTAAACAATTACTTCTTTATGGTTAAGATAAAGTGTGAAATCTGTTCCATTTGTGATGATTGCGAATAGGTTAAAGCTGGAAAACGTGAGGGAGTTGGCTAAGCTTAAGTCTACAGGGCTAGTACAGCTTGTATAAATGCCAACTTTTAGCGCACGGCTCTCCCAAGAGCCATTTCCCTAGACTGAATACAGGAATCGTATTCAGTCTTTTTTTTATGTATCGGTTGGCGATTTTTGCCAATTAGATGTTGGCACGAGGCGAGTTTCGTCTTTGTGGGGCTTTTAAAGGTTTTTAAAAATAAACGCTTGCTAAAGATATTTATACATGCGTTAATAGCTCGTCGGTTTGATTCGCAGACCTAAAAAGCAGTTTAGTAAAGCAGTTCTCATTTCCAAGAGTGTTATCCATAGATATCCCTTCTTTTGAGCCTCCTTATCGTTGCTAATTAAATTCTGTGCACAGGCCCTATTTGCCGGAAGGCACTATACAAATTAAGGTAATATCTATGTCTAATAAAATGACTGGTTTAGTAAAATGGTTTGACGCTGGTAAAGGTTTTGGTTTCATTACTCCTGACAACGGCAGCAAAGATGTATTCGTACATTTCTCTGCTATTCAGAGCAACGATTTCAAAACGCTGGACGAAGGCCAAAAGGTTGAGTTCACCATCGAAAACGGCCAGAAAGGCCCAGCAGCTGGCAACGTTGTCGCACTGTAAAAAGTTGCGCACTAATAAGCCAAGTTGAATTAATGTTTCTCTTGCGATAGCGATGATGGTTTAATCCGGAGCAGTCAAGAAAACATTTAGAACCCCTAGCATAAAGCTGGGGGTTTTTGTTTTTATATCTCATAGCCACTTACTGAATTTTATCTTCAGCACTCAGCAGCCTATATTGTTTTATTCCTCATCATCCGTAAGTGTTCAGTTTCATTAACTGCGGCATAGCGAACGGACATAATTTCTCTACCTTCATTATAAAATGCCTTTTATCACAATCTAATCGACAGGTTCATATCCCGTTTATAGCCGTTATCGACTAAGTTTATAGAACACGACGTAATGGGAGGAAACGATGACTGAGAAAAATACGGGCACCAAACACAAGGATGAAAATGACCATCCGGCAAAAGATGCGCCAAAAGATCAGGGGGATATTCCGCGCAAACGTGATGACAGCAAGGATGATGTCGATGATCCGTTTGATGCGAATAAGGCTTAATAGGTTGGCGACGGGCTTCCGTCGCCAATATGCAGCGAAAAGTTAGTGCGCTTTAGGCGCGGCGGTGACCGATGCATTGGGGGTGAAATAATCGCTCTCATCCACAATTGGAATATAAATCCGAACCCATTCAGCCCCTTCAACCATCTCCCAGCTATGTCCTTCCCCCTGAGTGTCGGCGGCAATCAATACGGTTCCAGGAGAAAGCAGAAAAGTGGAACCATCGCTAACTCGAAATTTCAACGTGCCTTTCAGCGTGATGACATATTGTTTACGCGGTGCCGGGTGAACGTTCATCTCCCACGCTTCCGTGGAATTGCTGAGCCAGAATTTTTGTGCCGTGATTTTTTCCAGCGCTGGCACGCTGCCTGTCACGAAGGCCGAGTGATTATCTGGCGTATTGATGAGTTTGATGGCCGGTATCCGTGTTTCCTCTGCGTGAGGTGAGGGAGGCGCTGCGGAATAAGCAGTAACGGAAAACCATAATCCAGCAAGCGCCAGAAGAAAACGCGATGTCTTTTTCATTTAAATAAAATCCATATTATCTATGCCCGATAAGCAGGCAACCCTATATATGTCAGCCGTCTCTGCGTACGTCTTACAACGTCGGGGATGGTACTGCTGGAGGAGATCCTTCACCAGATGGTTAAAGCAATCGCACTGATTGGTATCTCGCTTGATTTGTTTATATTTTATTCACTCCAGTTCCGCAGTAGGATGAAATCGGTGAAGCATAAATCAGTCGATGAAGGGAAGGGATATGCAGATTTCAGCCAGCCGTCTGATGGCGATGACGCAAAGCGGGACGCTCTGGCACCTATGGATAAATGGCGGCGGATGCTGGGTTTGTGTCGAATCACTATGTCTAGGGCTACAGTAATCATTACTACATCTGCGCTGGAATGTTGATGTAGTAGAACACGGAAAGAAAGTATCTGACGATATCAACACATCACAACAGACGATCATTGCGCGTCAATCGTTTGAGTTCCATCGCTACAACGAGATAGCACGCAATGCG
The DNA here is from genome assembly GCF_032905925.1 of Pectobacterium sp. HCp5_1. Classification (NCBI taxonomy): domain Bacteria; kingdom Pseudomonadati; phylum Pseudomonadota; class Gammaproteobacteria; order Enterobacterales; family Pectobacteriaceae; genus Pectobacterium; species Pectobacterium sp. HCp5_1. Next base: position 87,042 of record NZ_JAUMIO010000001.1, on the reverse strand, counting down.
AATCAACACGGCGCAATTGCTAAAGTGAATTTTAATGAAAAGCAGGCTGTTTACAGGAAAATGATTAAACGCAGTCCGGCTAGCCGTGAGTGCGCTTCTGATGATGTTGCTGCTTGGTTGTTCGACTATGCACACAGTCTATGTGCCGGCGTAACGCACACCTCTGTCAGCAGAGTTGACTCAACCAGTACTGGTGCCGATGCCTCGAGTGCAGACTGACGTACGGGTAGGTTGTTTATTGGATTGATCCTTTGCTAATTGCACTTGCTCAAGATAATAACCAACTTTTTGGCATCCGTAGAGCGGAATCTATTTATTCCTCGCGATAGTGAGGAGCTATATATTAAAAGGAAGTAAAATGAAAAAATATGTTATTGCGTTAATATGCCTGTTTTCAGTTTCAGCATTTGCAGAAACTTATAAAGGCTATCCTGATATTCTGGGTACCGCAGTTGGTTTTGCCACGGAGGTCGTCAGTTATACCCCAGGGCCGAAGGTGTCATCGAGTTTTAAAGAGCCTAAGCGCGCCCTTGGTGCTCCTAATCGGTACAGTTCGGGAGAAGCGACGTTCTCTCTTGGTGCTGAAGGTAGTGTTGTTTTGCGTTTTAGTCCATATGCTATTAAAAAAAGCGGTACCGCTGATGCTGATTTTTATGTTTATGAAGTAGGAACATATGAATCGTGGGATGCATATGTATCCAATGATGGTAGTGAATGGATAAAAGCAACGCCTGTATTTCAGGATATCAATCCCGCTCCCGGAAATGTGACGACCAATAGAGGCTCAGTAGTTGGGTATGACGTTGACGTTATTGATTCCACGTTTGATTCATATTCATATCTAAAAATTGTAGACACCAGCCTGTCAACATATACAAACTCGCCAGGTGCTGATATTGATGCAGTCGTTGTAACGAGTGCTAAGGCGCTAGGAAGTGAAGTGTTTGTTGATACGGATTCTCGTAATGGAACGGTCTACAACCTGTATCAGAACGACGCTACTGGTGCAGTAGGCGTCAAGATCATCAACAAAGATAACTCTGTTTCGTATGTCTCTTTCTCAACCGATGATTCTCTGAAGGCCATAGCTTTATCGTTACAGGGGGATTTTAATTGTGATGATGAAAAAGACATTAATGTCTTAGCAGAACGTAAAGCTGACAGCACTCAGGTAAACATCATCAAACAGCAAAATGGCACAGCCATTAAGGTTATCGATAACTCAGTTATCAAGTAAGACATTACAACAGGCATTCACTGAGTGCCTGTGATAATGCTTAAAAAATATTCAACCACCCTCATTGCCATTTTTCCGCCATCTACGGGAATTGCTTAGAAAAAGAGAACTAAGATGCTAGATGGTACCACATCAAGGTTCTGAATCACCTAGCGTGACTGCATGTGTATCAATATAACGCCGCACACGCTAATCATTTTCACTTTGGCATGCGCGGTTTTGGCGTGTGTCGATGAAAATACTCAGGTGAGAAAACTAGAAATCAGCGTATTCCTGAGCGGGGATCCAGAAGCCGTCAATATAGTCTTCGATGGGGAAGCAGCCCGCGCGGCGCAGGCGCTGTTCGTCCATCGCTTGCAGACACTGCGCTTCGGTGTTGTAGGCACCGACGACCAAATCGTCACAGCCATGCCCGAGATAACAAACAAATATCACTAATGCAAACATGCCGTTCTCCAGACATTACCGCGATTTTCTCTATCTGTCAGGATAATTGTAGATGAAAATCAGTGAGGAAAGGCAGAACGGGCGGTTCATCAGGTGGTTTTATCGCCACCTGATGCAGAAACCGCATTTATTCTTTAGAAAGAGGCTGAGCGGAGGTCGCGCCATCCCGCACCAGATCGCGCGGCAGATTGTTTTTTATCCGACTGCTGATACGTTTGGCCAGGCCGACAGGCGTGTTCTGGTAGGTTAAAATGAGCTCATCCGCAGCAGGAATCGGTTCTGGATAGCTGTCTTTCCCCTGAAACCACTCACATGCGATGCGATCGGTAAGCGCGTAGGCATTCTTCGCGTTCGGATCGGCCAGCGCAACAATGGCTTCATGTTGCCAACGGAAACCTTTAGGGAAGCGTTCAGCGAGTTTAATGCCAATTCGTGAGAATTTGATATTGCCAAAAGCAGACGTCAGCGCCGCAGGGAAGAGCCAGATCTCGCTATCACGCTGCCACAACTGAAGTAACGTCTCATCCCAGTGAAGACCTTGTTTGCCTGCTGCCTGTTTGAGTAATGCAGAATCTTTGGGCGGCATCGGAGAGAACGGGAATTTACCCACTTTATAGCCAGGTCGTGGCAGTGGTGGCACACTGGCGGTTTTTCGCAAACGGGCAACAAAGAAGCCTTCGCTGTCATAAATTTGTGGGAAGACGTGCAGGAAGCCTTCTTCGGTTGTCGCGCGTTCGGCGTCGGTGAAGAGATCGTGTAACGATTCAAATTCGCACGCATCAGGAAACTGTGCCTGTAACCAATGGCAAACCTGCTGATTTTCCTGCTTATTTAGCGTACAGGTGGAGTAAATCATCACGCCGCCAGGTTTCAGTGCATGGAACGCGCTCAGAATCAGGTCACGCTGTGTGGCCGCAATATCGGTAATGCTCTCCTGCGACCAGTGGCTCATCGCCGCGGGATCCTTACGCACCACGCCTTCACCTGAGCACGGGGCATCCAGCAGAATTGCATCAAAATACTCCGGCAGCGCCGCGCCGAAAACCCGCCCGTCGAAGTGTGTCATCGCGGTATTGCTTACGCCGCAGCGGCTGATGTTGGCATGCAACACTTTTACCCGGCTGGCTGAATACTCATTGGCGATGATAGCCCCTTCATTATTCAATCTGGCCGCGATCTGCGTTGTTTTAGAACCCGGAGCGGCCGCGACGTCCAAAACCGTTTCCAGCGCATCGTTGCGATGGAACAGGGCGCTGACGGGCAGCATCGAACTGGCTTCCTGAATATAAAACAGCCCGCTCAGGTGCTCCAGCGTATTGCCTAGCCGCGTGTTCTCTTCTTCCGCATTCAGCAGCCAGAAACCCTCCTGACACCAGGGAATCGGCTCAAGCTGCCAGCCATAAGGCTGTACAAGCTCAAGAAAGGCATCGACGCTGATTTTTAACGTATTCACGCGGATGCTCCGACGCAGCGGACGCTGGCAGGCGGCAATAAAATCCTCCATCGAAAGGGATGAAGGCATGATGTCCCGCATAGTGTCGAGAAATTCAGCAGGCAGGCTGGCTGGAGTAAATTTTGCCACGGCGTGGTTCCGTACAGGTTATTCAGTAAAACGAGGGGAAGAAGCGGCGAAGTGTAGCACGGATCCTTCATACATCATGTGAAAACGACGAGACGGCGCGTGAAAACGACAGGGCGACGATAGGGTCGCCCTGTCTGGTGGTGAGTTTAATTATTGGGCGTTGGAATCGCTGTGCCCCATTGCCGCCACTCTTTGGGCTCTTCGTTCCTCAGCAGGAAATGCTTTCCTTCCTGTGCTTTGGGGGCGAGTGGCGTACTGGGTGGCGTGGCAAACGCGATACCGCCGCGAATGAACTGCTGGAAGGTTCCACTCTTGATGACGCCGCCCGTCAGGCCGAATTCCAGGTTGTAACCCGAAGCCAGCCAGAAGACGGAATTGTCGCGCACCAGATGCTGATAGCGTTTGCTGATGCGTAACGACACGGCGATACGGTCGGAAAGCGTACCCAGCGACAGCCCCGTTACCGTACCGACTTCAATGCCGCGGAACAGCACCGGCGTACCAACCTGCAACGCGCCAGCTTCCGGTGCATCAACGCTGATATTCAAGCCGTCCTGATAGCGAGAATCAGAGATTGTGGCCTGTTGCAGTTCAAAATTTCGCGTTACGCTGCCGTTACCCGGTTCGACGTTAATATAAGGCTGGAATAGCGTCTCCAGATGATTTACACCGGCGGCGGAAATTTCTGGCGTGACGACGGAAAAACGCGTCCCGGAACGGGCGAAATTACGCACGTATTCAGGATAGAGGACAGCCTGCACCAGCACTTCATTACGCTGCTCGGACAGCTTCAGTGAATCCAACTGACCGATATCGATTCCCAGATAGCGGATCGGCATGCCCGGTGCGAGTTTGCTGGCATCGTAGGTGCGCAGAATGATGCGGCTCCCCACGGCGCGTGCCGACGTTTCGTTGTTATACAGGACGCGTTTGCCACCTTTAATTTCCGGTGCGCCCTCCAGATTATCAAAACTGATCGCCCCTTTAAGCGCCCGGTTCAGCGGAGAAGCCTGCACGGTCAGGCCTGACGTATTCAACTGCACACGGGCACCGCCTTCTGCCCAGAACACGCTGTTTTCCGTCAGTAGCTTGCGGTGTTCGGGACGAATATAAACGTCAACCTCAAAGGTATCCGCTTTCGGTCGCACCCGCATGATTTCGCCTACCTGAAATTTACGGTACAGCACGATGGAGCCGTCCTGAATATCCGGCAGGCTGTCGGTCACTAAGGTGAGAGTCGGGGACGGCGTGGCACCGCGAATGCCTTCTTCGGCTTTTTCGAGATCGCTGAACAGCGGGTAACGCGTCTGAACATCGCCTTTGCTGCCCGGTAAAACCTGAATACCACCGCTGACCCACTCTTGCACGCTGGCACCCAGCACCTGAATCCCATCCAGCCCCATCTTCACATTCACGCGGCTGTTTACGATGAATTTGCTGTCGCGGTGCAATAGCTGGCGATATCGTGGCTCGATCACCAAAAGAAAGCTGACACCTTGTTCGTCCAGCGTACGCTTGACGACCTGACCAACCTGCACGCCGTGCAGCAGCACGGGTTGGCCGCTATCAATGCCATAGCTTTGTGCTGCCGTGAGCTGAATAGAAAGCGCGCCGGGCTGGGTGAGCTGCTGCTGTCCGCTATCCAGTACCTCAAAATGCTGGCGCGGTTCGCCTTCACCGGGGATGAGCGTCAGCGTTGGTCCGCTCAGCAGACGTGAAACATTCAGGTCACTGAGTGAAAGCTGGGGCTTGCTGAGTTCGATACGCGTGCCTTCCCGCATCAGAGAAACGACGGAAGGATCGATGATGAGCTCTCCGCTGACCTTGCCGTTGTCTGGGTTCAACGTGATTTTATTGAGCGTGCCGACTTCCAATCCCTGATACATCAGCGGGGTGCGCCCTTCGGATAGGCTGTCGCCGGAAGGCAAATCCAGCGTGATTTTCACACCGCGCTGGCTTTGTGCCAGATCGGGATAGAGGCGATAGGATTGTTCGGCACCCGCATTCTCGCTCTCTTCCGGCGAATCGAACGCGATTGCGCCATTAACCAGCGCCGCCAGATTCTCCATCTCAATTTTTGCACCGCTGACGCTAATGTCCGCATTAAAGCCAGACACATTCCAGAAGCGGCTATTTTTCTTCACCAGATGGGTAAAGCGACGTTCGACCAGCACGTCAATCATCACACCGTGGCTATCCTGGGAAACGGTGTAATCGTAGACTTTCCCCACCGGGATTTTACGGTAGTAAACCAGCGAACCGGTATTCAGTGAGCCGAGATCGTCGGCATGGAGATGAATCAGCAGTTCCCCGGTATTCACGCGGTACTTGGGCTGCGTATCCAGCGCGGAAAAGTGCTCTTGCGGATCGCCGGAGCCGGGCATCATGCCGATGTAGTTACCGCCCACCAGCGCATCCAGCCCTGACACCCCAGCGAGAGACGCTTTCGGGGTAACCAGCCAGAACTGCGTGCCGCTGCGCAACGCTTCCTTCATATCGCTTTTGATACTGGCTTCGACCTGAATAGTACGCAGGTCTTCACTCAGCTTGATATTTTGCACGGTGCCGACTTCGACCCCCTGATAGCGCACGGGGGTACGCCCAGCGACAATACCGTCAGCAGAGACAAAATCGATGGTTACCGTTGCGCCGCGCTCCTGCTGATTGGTGTAAATCAGCCAGCCGGCAATCATTAACGCAATCAGCGGCAGCAGCCAAAACGGCGACAGGCGACGCTTGTTCTTCACGGTAGCTTCAGTTGGTGTCCCAGGCGTATTATCTTGCATTGTTATTCCACATCAGTGTTATCCCACATCAGTCGGCTATCCAGCCATTCAACGGCAAGGATAGTGAGAATCACCGCTGCGCCAAAGTAAAAAGCAGCAGGCCCCATGGTGAAAGCGAGTAATTGATCGCGGTTGACGAGCGACATCGTCAGTGCAATCACAAATAAATCGAGCATGGACCAGCGACCGATCCAGCGGATAACGCGCAGCATCTTCATGCGCATCATTATGTTGCCTTCTGAGCGAAGATGGATACTCACCAGCAGCCCGAACAGCACAATAACCTTAGTAAACGGCACCAGAATACTGGCGATAAAGACCACCAGCGCGATCGGAACATTGCCTGACGCAAGCGAAAGAATACCGGAAAAAATCGTGTCCTCCGTACGCGCACCGTTCACATAAATAATTGATATGGGCAACAGGTTAGCGGGGAGCAGTAAAATTATAGAAGCAATGAGCGCAGCCCAGGATTTTTGCAGGCTTTGCCGCTGGCGCAAGCGAAGCGGAATATGGCACCGGGGGCAACGACCCCGATTGTCGGGCGAACTGGTGAAGTGGCAGGAAAGACAGATTCGATAGCGATCGGGCGCAATCAACGGCCTCATGCGCGGATAAAACCGCTGCCAAAGCTGGTCGGTATTTAAGTGAATCAGCGTCAACAGGCTTAAGGTCATCAGTGCCAGAAAGGCGACCAGTCCGATTCCCGCCTGAACATCCGCAAATTCACGGACTTTGATTGCGGCAACGGCCATGCCGACCAGATAGATATCCAGCATCATCCATTCTTTTAGCCGTTGCAACATGAGGAGGATGGGCCGCAGATTCATCCCGATCCGGGGAGCAAAGAACAGATATAACAGAGAAAAAACCAGCGTGAGCGGGGCACCAACGGTACAGAAGGCGACCATACTTGCCGTGAGCGGGTGCCCTTGACGGGTGATTTGCCAAATGCCTTCAAACAGGCTGGCATTGATGGTGACGCCCAGCAGCCGAATACTGATCAACGGCTCAGTGAAGGCGAACGGCATCAGTACCAGCATGGCGACGGCCATCGCAGCAAGACGAGAAATATTCCAATCCCGGCCTGAGCTGACTTGGGCATCGCAGCGTGGACAATTCGCCGTCTGAGTTCGTTTCAATTGCGGCAGCGCAAAAAAGGCATCGCATTCAGGGCAGCGGTGATAGCGATCGATCGCAGGTACGGCACTTTTCGCCCCCTCGGTTAACGGCGGCCGGGGAGATGGAAACGGCGCAGGGCTGGTTATACTCTGTATTTTCATCTTTCCTGCGATCCGATAGAAGGTGTTAAGTCCCGTTATATTCACGATAGATAACGTATTCACAGCTATTTAGTGTAACTGAAGGCTCACTGAATGATAAATTCATAATAAGGCTCTGATCTCTGCCCGATATTATTTTACAGGTGGAAATAGCATGATATGCACGACAGCGGTACAGTAAAGTGGATGATTCTTCGCGCGAAGGCGCTAATCTTATGGCATTCTGTAACCGATGCTAATGCAGTCTGTGTGGAAACGGTTCGCACTGTTTTGAAAAGACAACGATATACTTTATGAATAAGCCAGTATGAACAAACAAGAATTTTATCAGGATCTCATTCGCGACATGTCATCGCTTATCGCGGATGAAAACCGTTTTATTACGATTTTATCAAACAGTAGTGCGCTGCTGTTTGAGCGTTTGGATGGTGTTAACTGGGCAGGGTTTTACCTGTTGGATAACGACACGCTTTTCCTGGGACCGTTTCAGGGCAAGGTTGCTTGTGTGCGTATTCCGGTTGGCAAAGGTGTATGCGGTGCGGCGATAGCTGAAAATCGCATTCAGCGCGTGGATGATGTCCATGCGTTCCCTGGTCATATCGCCTGTGATGCCGCGAGTAATGCTGAAATTGTGCTACCGCTTGTCGTTAACGGGCAACCGATTGGCGTTCTGGATATTGACAGCACCCTTTATCAGCGTTTTGACGCAGATGATGAAGAAGGGCTGAAGGCCGTGGTGAGCGTACTTTGTGCTCAACTGGAAGCGAGTGATGTGATGACATTCATCAATTCTCTCACGTTGAGACAAGGTTAACGTGGCAATTGCCGATGGCGTCATTATAATGACGCCTGTTCATGCCTGCGCCGGTTGGCAAACCCGTTGTAATCAGGAAATTTCATGGAAAATCAACCTAAGTTGAACAGTAGTAAAGAAGTCATTGCCTTTTTGGCAGAGCGGTTCCCGCTTTGTTTCACCACTGAAGGTGAAACTCGTCCGTTAAAGATCGGGATTTTTCAGGATCTTGTTGAGCGTGTTCCGGAGTCCGATAACGTCAGTAAGACGCAATTACGCTCTGCGCTGCGTCTTTACACCTCAAGCTGGCGGTATCTGTACGGTGTAAAATTGGGTGCCCAACGTGTGGATCTGGATGGTAACCCATGCGGTGAGTTGGAACAGCAGCATGTCGATCATGCTCGTAAGCAATTGGAAGAAGCGAAAGCGCGAGTTCAGGCTCAGCGTGCTGAGCAACAGGCGAAAAAACGTGAAGCAGCCGGAGAATCGGCAGAAGCAGCGCGTACTCCTCGTCCTGCTCAGAAACGTGCGCCGCGCCGTGATGCTTCAAACAATGCATCTCAGAACCGTGCATCTCAAAACCGTGCACCGCGTAATCCACGTCAGCCTTCTTCCGGCCAATCGCAGCCCTCTTCTCAGCAATCCGCGAATGCTCAATCTCGTCAGGCAAAACCTGCCAGCAATGAGCGTCAACGGGTCGCGGTTACGGATGTTTCCAAACTGCAAATCGGTCAGGAAATCAAAGTCAGAGCCGGCAAAGACGCCATGGATGCCACCGTGCTTGAAATTGCCAAAGGCGAAGTCAGAGTACAATTGGCTTCTGGACTGGCAATGATTGTACGCGCAGAACACTTGCAGTTCTGATACGGAGGCCAACCTGGGCATGAACAACTTAGTCAAAATAACCGCCATCGCAGGTTTACTGCTGGCGGGCTCTAGTTTTGCAAATGAAAACATTACGCGTGTTGAACAGATTCCTCAGCTACATCAGGAGCCTCAGCACGCTACCGTTAGCGACAGGGTGGCCTCACGTTTCCTGCGTTCGCACTATCGCCAGTTTATGCTGGATGCGCAGTTCTCTGAGAAAATTTTTAACCGCTACCTCAATATGCTGGACTACAGCCACAACGTGCTGTTGGCCTCTGATGTGGCACAATTTTCCGGGCAAAAAGCCCAGTTGGGCGACGCGCTGAAATCCGGTCAACTGGATGTTCCGTACGCGTTGTACAATTTGGCGCAGAAGCGTCGGTTTGAGCGTTTTCAATATGCACTGTCGCTGCTGGATAAACCAGTCGATCTGACGGGCAATGAGACGTTTGAACTCGATCGCAGCAAAGCCCCTTGGCCGCAGAACGTGGGTGAACTTAACCGCCTGTGGGATGCCAAGGTAAAATATGACTGGCTCAGCCTGAAGCTGACCGGTAAAGATGATAAAGACATCAAAGAGACGCTGACCAAGCGTTACCAGTTTGCGATTCGCCGTCTGGCGCAAAGCAACAGCGAAGATGTTTTCCAACTCGTCATGAACGCCTTTGCGCGTGAAATTGACCCGCATACCAGCTACCTGTCACCGCGTAACACCGAACAATTCAATACCGAAATGAGCCTGTCGCTCGAAGGGATTGGTGCGGTGTTACAGATGGATGACGACTACACCATGATTAATTCTATGGTGCCCGGTGGTCCGGCAGCGAAAAGCAAAAACATTACCGTCGGTGACCGCGTGGTTGGCGTAGGCCAAAGCGGTAAGCCAATGGTCGATGTTATCGGCTGGCGTCTGGATGATGTCGTTGCGCTGATTAAAGGGCCGAAAGGCAGTAAGGTGCGTCTGGAGATTCTGCCTGCTGGCAAGGGGACGAAAACTCGCATTGTCACGCTGACGCGTGAACGTATTCGCCTTGAAGACCGCGCGGTTAAAATGTCCGTCAAGACGGTCGGCAAGGATAAAGTCGGCGTGCTGGACATCCCCGGTTTCTATGTCGGCCTGACGGATGACGTGAAAGTTCAGCTCCAGAAGCTGGAAAAACAGAACGTCAGCAGCATTGTGATTGACTTACGTACTAACGGCGGCGGTGCGCTGACGGAAGCGGTAGGGCTTTCCGGTCTGTTTATCCCAGGCGGCCCTGTGGTTCAGGTGCGCGATAATAACGGCAAAGTGCGTGAAGACAGCGACACCGACGGCATTGTGTATTACAAAGGCCCGCTGGTGGTGCTGGTAGACCGCTTCAGTGCTTCCGCTTCCGAGATCTTCGCAGCGGCAATGCAGGATTATGGTCGTGCCTTGATCGTCGGTGAACCGACGTTTGGTAAAGGCACCGTACAGCAGTATCGCTCTCTGAATCGGATTTACGATCAGATGCTGCGTCCTGACTGGCCAGCGCTGGGTTCTGTGCAATATACGATTCAGAAGTTCTATCGTATTGACGGTGGCAGTACTCAGATGAAAGGCGTGACGCCTGACGTGATGATGCCAACCGGCACGGAAACGGTAGATACCGGTGAGAAGTTTGAAGATAACGCGCTACCGTGGGACAGCATCAAAGCGGCTAACTACACGAAGAGCGGCGATCTGAAGGCACTAATCAGCAAACTGAATGAACATCATCAGGAGCGTATCGCCAAAGATCCTGAGTTCCAGTATGTCGCGCAAGATATTGCTCGCTACAACGCGCTGAAGGATAAGCGCAACATCGTGTCGCTCAATCTTGCCCAGCGCGAGAAAGAGAATGACGATGATGAAGCGATGCGTCTGAAGCGGATTAACGATCGACTGGCGAGAGAAGGTAAAAAACCGCTCAAGTCGCTGGAAGATCTGCCGAAGGACTATCAGGCACCCGATCCTTATCTGGATGAAACGGTGAAAATTGCTAACGATTTGGCACAGGAACAGAAAGAGTAAAGAACAAATAGTAAGTCGCTAAAATCGTGCCGATAATTAAATGCCCTGTCTGGTTTATCCAACAGGGCGTTTTTTTAACTTACGTTGAGCGCTTTGGAATGAAAGCGCGGAGCTGTAGATGACGATTAACGAATCTTGGTTGGCGAGCAGCCAAAACGGGTTTTAAACCGTTCGGAAAAACGCGCCGAGGATTTATACCCGCAGGCTTCGGCCAGACGCTGCATACTCCATGATGTCGTCTGTACCAGCATCATCGCGTGTTGCATTCGCGTCTCCAGCAACAGCACTTCAAAGCGTGTCTGCTCGGCGGATAGCCTTCGACGCAGCGTAGCCTCACTCATCGCCAGCAGGCGACCCGCAAACTGTGCGGTCCAGTGTCGTTCTGGCTCTTCACTGATAAGCGCACGCAACTGTGCCGTAACGCCGGGCTGTGGCGGTGCGCCAAAACGATATCCCCGTTCCGACAGCGCCAGCAGCATATCCATTAGCCGCAGTTCGAGACGCGATTCATTCAGTGCGTTGCCCGTAATCCCCTCAACCAGATACTGCAATGTGTGGGTGAGATCGTCATCCAGCGTGAGGGTAGTGAAGGGACGCGGATGATGCGCAGGGGCTAATATTTCGGGGTAGCGTTGATAAAACCGCGCCAGAAGCGTGGATGAAAACGTCAGAAAGATCGACCGGAAAGCGGAGTCATGACCGCCGGGCGTTTTCGCCAGATCGGCGCTTGCGTCAGGCGTAATCAGACAAAGCTGAGATGGCGTGTCGACAACCGTCGTTTCGTTCTGTTCAAGAAGGGTTAACCGGCCAGAGAGAACCAGCAGAAGCGTGGCCTCATAAAAATGAAAACGCGTTGTCTGCTGTGGTGTGCGTAAGTGAGGCTGAGCTAGCGCACACAGGCCATACCGCTGTAGCGGCTGGCCTGATGGCAATCGCCAGTCCGCCTCTGCACTAAGAGGCGGGGCCGCGGGGCGTAAAGCGGTTACGCTCATGGCTGGCCATTCTTATAACGAGGCATGATCATAACGTATTACTATCACAATAATTTATTATCACAACAATGCGGGATTCAGCGTATACAGCCCAGTGAGTGTCGCTTCAGCCAGTACTGGCGCGTTAGCTAGCGCAGCGCGGACATTCGCTCCGTTAAGTTCACCTTCTATCGTTAAAGTCGGCGTCGCGAGAGCGTAAAGTGTGAAGATGTAATGATGGACGATCGCATCGTTCCACGGTGGGCAAGGACCATCATAACCATAGTAGGTGCCTTTCATCTGTTCGTCCGTGGCGAACCAGCCCGTGTAATCATTGATGCCGTGTCGGAGTCCGGTCGGTGCATTCGGGCCTGCTTTCCCACGCGGTGTGATGCCAGTGGAATGCGAGGCGGCAGGAATTTCATTGATGCTGGCTGGAATGTCCAGCAATAGCCAATGGTAGAAATCGACACGCGGCAGAGAAGCGCTAACCTCGCGGCCTTCCTGATTCACATCGTCACCGCGGCTGGGTACATCTGGGTCGTGGCAGATCAATACGAAAGACTGTGTTCCTTCGGGCGCGCCGTGCCAGGCAAGGTGGGGGTTGTGGTTAGAAGATAGCGCAATGTGGCTAGTTGCATCGGGTACGGCAAACGCAAATTCGCCTGGGATAGTGTCGCCGTCCTGAAAACTGTGGCTGGAGAGTTGCAGCATGGTGGTGCTCCTTATCGTGATTCCAGTGGGTGTGGAATCATTATAGAAGAAGCGGAGCGTAATTATTTTCCTAATACCGTCAGGATAATGCTTTTGGCTGTCAATTTGAGGGCTTGAGAGGCAGTAAGGCAGCCAGCGCTGCCGATAAATTTATCTGTGAAATTGAAACGGTGGTAATGGAATAGAAGAGTAAAGCGTTTGCGCCATGGATGGCGCAATCCGAGCGTACAGGGAGGTATTCACAGCGTCTTTACGATCTATCCATTACCACCGCTCGACAGGTGATAATGGACGCTGTTGTGATTAATCGCGATTAACGACCCGCTTTTAGCTGCTGGAAGTAGGTTTCATACAGCGTGCTGGCGCTGCCAACGTCGTTCTGCCATTCGCCTTTCGCGATGGTTTCATCATCCGGGTACAGCGTTTTGTCCCCTGACACTTCCGGCGGCAGTAACTTTTTCGCCGCCAGGTTCGGCGTTGGATAACCGATCGTTTCCGCAACCTGTGCCGCGACTTCCGGGCGTAGCAGGAAGTCGATCAGCTTCATCGCACCGTCAACGTTTTTGGCATTAGCCGGAATCGCCAGACTGTCCATCCAGAAGATGCCGCCTTCTTTGGGCCAGATGACATCCAGCGGAGTTCCTGCCTGACGCGCCACGTAGGCAGAACCATTCCACACCATACCCAGATTGACTTCACCTTCGATGAACGGGTTGCCGGGGTTGTCTGAGTTGAACGTCAGCACGTTCGGCATCAGAGCTTGCAGTTCTTTATAGGCCGCTTCAATCTCTTTGGGATCGGTGGTATTTGCGGAATAACCCAGTTTACGCAAGGCGATTTGGAACACCTCACGTGCGTCATCGGTCAGCAGCAGGCTGTTTTTGTACTTTGTATCCCACAGGTCAGCCCAACTGGTGACGCTGGCAGGGTCAATCATTTCATGATTAATACCAATCGCCGTGGCACCCCAGATATAAGGAATGGAGTAATCGTTGTTTGGATCGAAAGATTTGTGCAGCAGATTCGGATCGAGATTATGGAAGTTGCTGAGCTTGCTGGTATCAATCTTTTGCAGCATACCTTCTTTGCTCATCTTAGAGATGAAATACGTTGAAGGCACGACCAAATCGTAAGCGCCATCCTTATAGGTCTTCAGCTTGGCATACATACTCTCATTGGATTCATAGGTGGAGTAAATCACCTTGATGCCCGTTTCTTTCGTGAATTGTTCCAACAGTCCCGGCGGCACGTATTCGGTCCAGTTATAGAAATAGAGTGTTTTGCTGTCGCTGGCATTGGCGGTGCTAATGCCGAACGCCATCGCGCAGGCTGCCAGTAGGTGTGGCCACTTTTTCATTATGTTTACCTCCTTACAGGTCCCAAAGGAAATATCTGCTGATATCAGCAGATATGAAAAAACGATATTTATCGTGCTTGCTGCTACCTTACTTTCCGGTGCGGTCGCGTAAAATCAGCTGGCTACTGAGCACCAGCACCAGCGACAGAATGAGCAAAATCGTTGCCAGCGCGTTGACTTCCGGGGAAACGCCGACCTTCACCATCGAGTAAATCTTCAACGGCAGAATCTCATACGCAGGCCCGGTGACAAACGAGGACACCACCACGTCATCCATCGACAGCGTAAAGCTGAGCAGCCAACTGGCGGCTACTGCCGGCATGGCCAGCGGCAGAATGATTTTGCGTAGAATAATCACTTCGCTGGCACCTAAATCGCGTGCGGCTTCCAACATTCGCACGTCAAAGCCTTTCAGGCGCGAATAGACTGTCACTACCACAAACGGCAGGCAGAACGTGATATGGGAAAACAGCAGTGACCAGAACCCGAGCGAGATGCCCAGCAGCATAAAGAGCACCAGCAGCGAAATCGCCATCACGATATCCGGCGACATCATCACCACGAACAGCATGCCGCCGACAAAAGGTTTACCGCGAAAGCGGTAGCGATACAGTGCCACCGCCGTCAGGGAGCCAATCAACGTGGCGAACGTCGCCGAGAAAACGGCCATCGTCAGTGAGTGCTGCGCGGCCTGGAGCAGGCTGTCGTTGTTGATCAGCAGCCGATACCAGTCCAGCGTAAATCCCTGCCAGTTGATGCCGAAACGCGCCTGATTAAACGAATTCACGATCAGAATGATGATCGGGATGTACAGGTAAGCGTAAATGATGGACATAAATCCACCGCGGATTAAGCGTCCGGTCATTCCAGCTCTCCCTTTTTATTCAGCAGGCGGGCCGTGCGGTAGTAAATAAACAGCAGCACGCCCATGACCAGTGTCAGGCAGATGCTGGTGGCCGCACCAAACGGCCAGTCGCGGATATTAAGGAACTGGCTTTTAATGACGTTACCGATCAGCAAATTCTTGGCGCCGCCCATCAGATCGGCAACGAAGAACAATCCCATGGCTGGCAGCAGCACCAGCAGGCAGCCGGCAATAATCCCCGGCATGGTCAGCGGGATCACCACGCGAATGAAGGTTTGCCATTTATTGGCCCCCAGATCGCGGGCGGCCTCAAGGTAGGATTTATCGAGCTTCTCAATGCTGGAGTAGAGCGGTAGCACCATGAACGGCAGCAGGATATAAATCAGGCCGAGAATCACTGCTTCGGAGGTGTACATAATCCGCAGCGGCGTATCGATAAGACCCGTCCAGAGCAGAAATTCATTCAGATGACCGCGTGTACTCAGAAAGATTTTCAGCCCGTAAATGCGGATCAGCGAGTTGGTCCAAAACGGCACAATCAGCAGAAACAGCATCAGTGGCTGAATTTTTTTCGGTAAGCGCGCCAGAATAAAAGCAAACGGATAGCCCAGCAGCAGACAGCAAAGCGTGGCGATAACCGCCATGTTCAGCGAATGCAGCAGCACAGAGGCATAAAGCGGATCGGCCAGTCGCGTATAGTTTTCCAGCGTAAAGACCAGGCTGACGAAATGGGTGTCATCGCGCGTCAGAAAACTGGTTCCGATAATCATCAGGTTGGGCAGGAAAACAAACAGCACCAGCCAGGCAACGATGAGTGTGATAATGATATTTTGAAAGCGTTTACGCGACGTCTTCATCGTGCAGGACTACCTCCCAACTTTCCACCCAGGTGACGTCTACTTTCTGGTTGAGTGAATGGTCGAAGTCGGGATCGTCTTCGTTAAAGAACTCGCTGACCATGACCATCTTGCCGTTTTCCAGCTCAATGTTGGATTCCAGCGTCATGCCTTTATAGTTGCGCTCGCGCACATAGCCCACCATGCCTTCCGCCTGCATGCCGTCGCCCAGCTCTTCGACGCGTAAATCTTCCGGCCGCAGCAGTACGTTAAGATGTTGGCCGACGGTGACCGGAAAGCTGACGGTGATAACGCATTCATGGCCTTCAACCTGAGCGCGTACCCGCTGTTCGTCCAACTGCTCCAGCACTACGGCATCAAAGATATTGATTTCACCGATAAAGCTGGCGACGAACAGATTTTTCGGCTCTTCGTAGATTTCACGCGGCGTGCCATCTTGCTCGATGCGTCCATCGCGCATCACGACGATGCGGTCAGACATGGTCAGTGCTTCTTCCTGATCGTGCGTGACGAAAATAAAGGTGATACCCAACTTACGTTGCAGTGCCTTCAGTTCATTCTGCATCTGCTTACGCAGCTTATAATCGAGCGCGGACAGGGATTCATCCAGCAACAGAACTTTCGGCTGATTGACGACGGCGCGGGCGATGGCAACGCGCTGCTGCTGGCCGCCGGACAGCTGGTGTGGGCGACGCTGTGCCAGCTCCTCTAACTGCACCATTTTTAGCGCGTCAATCACGCGTGGCGCAATCTCCGCGGCAGGCGTTTTCTGCATGCGCAGGCCGAATGCCACGTTTTCAAACACGCTGAGATGAGGAAACAGGGCGTAACTTTGAAATACGGTATTAACGTGTCGTTGCTCGGCGGGCTGGTGGGTGATGTCTTGCTTTTCCAGCATGACGTTGCCGCTATCGACCGTTTCCAGACCGGCAATCAGACGTAGTACGGTGGTTTTGCCGCAGCCGGATGGCCCGAGGATCGTCAGAAACTCACCGTTATTAATGGTGAGATTAAAATGTGAAATGATGTCTTTGCCATCAAAGCCTTTATGGACGTTGAGCAATTCAACGACCGGCACAGTCAGGGAGTTTTCTTTCATTAAGGTCTAGCTCTATGTCCTGATTTGGCCGATTAACGGTATGTCCGTTGCGATCGTACCAAGGGTTATCACCTTTCAGCCAGCGTGCGCAGTTAAGGGCGGCATTTTACGGGAAACGCTGCCTGACGCCAACTTGTGTGACCCACTTACTGCGGATTGATGGCGATTAAGCTAATGAATGAGGGAGTTTGTTTCCTGATTGTTACCTGATTTGGGCATTCTTCGTGACGTGGTCGCCGCTTTTTGGCCTGAATTCTGGTCTGCTGGTTTGTTAAATCGGAAAAAAACTGACCTGACGCAATATTTACCGTGGTAGCCCTATCCATAATGCCTTTCAGGGTTCAGGGGGCATAAATAAGATGGATAAATTACTCGACAGATTTTTGAATTACGTTTCGTTTGATACACAGTCTAAGTCCGGCGTTCGGCAGGTGCCGAGCACCGACGGTCAGTTGAAACTGGCGCGTGCGTTGCAGCAGGAACTGCTCGAACTGGGGTTTGAGCAAGTCGCGCTGAGCAAGCAGGGCTGCCTGATGGCGACGCTCCCTGCAAACGTTGCCTGGCCCGTTCCGGCCATCGGCTTTATTTCACATATGGATACGTCACCGGACTTTAGCGGCAAGAATGTTAATCCGCAGATTCTGGAAAACTACCGCGGCGGCGATATTGCCTTGGGCGTAGGGGATGAAGTGCTGTCACCCGTGATGTTCCCGGTGTTACACCAATTACTGGGGCACACGCTGATTACCACAGACGGCAAAACGCTGCTGGGGGCGGATGATAAAGCGGGGATCGCGGAAATTATTACCGCGCTGGTGCGTCTGAAGGCAAGCCAGTTACCGCACGGCGATATTCGTATTGCCTTTACGCCGGATGAAGAAATTGGCAAGGGCGCGCAATTTTTTGATGTCAAAGCGTTTAACGCACAGTGGGCCTATACCGTGGACGGCGGTGGTGTCGGCGAGTTGGAGTATGAGAATTTTAATGCCGCATCGGTTCAGGTGAAAATTGTAGGTAACAATGTGCATCCCGGCAGCGCCAAAGGCGTGATGGTGAATGCGCTGACGTTGGCTTCTCGCTATCACCAGCAGGTGCCAGAGAGTCAATCGCCGGAGCAGACGGACGGCTATCAGGGGTTCTATCATCTTCACACCATGAAAGGCTCTGTGGAGCGCGCAGACTTGCATTACATCGTCCGCGATTTTGACCGCAACGGCTTTGAACAGCGTAAACAGACGATGCTGGATATTGCGGAAAAGGTCGGCGCGGGGCTGCACCCGGATTGCTACATTGAAGTCACGATTACCGATACCTATTACAACATGCGTGAGCAGGTTGAGCAGCATCCGCACATTATTGCGTTGGCGCAGCAGGCGATGCGGGATTGTGACATTGAGCCGAATATGAAGCCGATTCGCGGCGGCACCGACGGCGCACACCTGTCATTTCAAGGGCTACCGTGCCCGAATCTGTTTACCGGCGGCTACAACTATCATGGCAAACATGAATTTGTCACGCTGGAAGGCATGGAAAAAGCGGTGTCTGTGATTATGCGCATTGCCGAACTGACGGCGCTGCGCGCGAAGCCGTAAGCGTTAGCATTTTGCAGAGATAAAGAAGGCGGGACATTCCCGCCTTCTCTTTGTACAACCCCGTATCCAAGATGGGTCTTAATCCGCGAAGTACCAGTAACCGCTGTTAATCAGAACGGTAAGCTGTGCGAGGAAAGAAGGATCTTCCAGCGCGTCGCCCAGCAGTTCTGCACCAATAGCAGGATGTTCAGCCAGCGCAAACAGCGCAGCTTTGTGCGTACTGTTCACTTTTTCCCCGTTAACGAAGCAGCTATCGCCAACGCAGATGACCCGCAGGCCGCCTAAACGACGCAGTGGTTCACCCTGTTGCAGATATTCATACACTTCGCCTGCCTGATAAGGTGGCTCCGGCGGTGAGAGATCGAGCTCGTGTCGGGACTGGGAAATAAATTCGCCAAACCAGTTCTGGAAATGCTCAGGCTGCTGCACCAGCTCCAGCATCATTTTTTGCAGCGCATCCAGCTCTTGCGGCAGTACGCTGGCGATATGATCGCGGGATGGAACATCAGGGTCGCTGTAGCGATAGCTGCCGAGTTCACGGGAAAGGACATAATCCGCAAAGCCGCTGACTAGCTCGCGAGCATTCGGCGCACGGAAACCCACCGAGTAGTTCAGCGAGTTTTCCAGCGAATAGCCTTCGTGCGGGAAACCCGGTGGAATATAGATGATATCGCCCGGTTCCAGCTCCTCATCAATAATGGCGTCAAACGGATCGACCTGAAGCAGGTCAGGATGCGGACAGTGCTGCTTCATCGGTATTTTTTCACCGATGCGCCAGCGGCGGCGTCCCGTTCCCTGAATAATGAAAACATCATACTGATCCAGATGTGGCCCTACGCCGCCGCCGGGAACGGAAAATGAAATCATCAAATCATCGGTGCGCCAGTCCGGCAGTTGTCGAAAGGGCTGCATCAAGGCAGAAGAGGGCTCATGCCAGTGATCGACAGCCTGCACCAACAGCGACCAGTTACTTTCCCCCAGATGATCGTAGCTCTCGAAGGGACCGTGGCTTACCTGCCAGCGTCCGTTCTGATGGCTGACCAGACGGCTATCTACCTCGCTTTCTAACGCCAGACCGGCGAGTTCGTCGGGTGAAATCGGGTCGATAAAATGCGTGAAGCCGCCTTTAATCAGGAGTGGACGTTTTTGCCAGTAGTTCGCTAAAAAATCCTGCCAGTCGAGATTGAGCTGATAGTCCATACTGTTTTCCAGAAACTTGTTTTTTTGAGGAAATGACTGTTCTTGAAGATATGATTTTCCGTGAAATAATCAGTATTTTAAAACAATCAGTATTTTGGCGATAAGTATAGCGGAAGCATCGCGCGCTGTACTGTCTTTCACCCCTCATTCTGGCTCAGGTTCTGGCGGGAGAAAATAGCTTCGACTCGGGCACCGCCCAGTGCGCTGTCGCTGATGAGGATCTCCCCCTGATACTGTTCGATAATTTCGACCGCAACGGCAAGGCCGATACCTTGTCCGGGACGCATACGGTCGGCACGTTGACCACGCAGGAAAATCATTTCGCGCTTGCTTTCGTGGATGCCGGGGCCATCGTCATCAACAATCAGATGTAACTTGTGATCGGAGTATTGCACGCTAATTTCGACAAATTCCAGACAGTACTTACAGGCGTTATCAAGAATATTGCCCAGTACTTCCATGAAATCATTTTTCTCACCGACGAAGGTCAGCTCGGGTGGAATATCGAGCGTCAACACCACGCCCTTGCGCTGATATACCTTATTTAACGCGGAACACAGGCCATCCAGCAGTGCCGGAACCGAATGTACTTCACGTATCAGCAGATTATGTTCAGAGCGCACGCTGGCCCGATGCAGGTAATAGCCAATCTGCTGCGAGATGCGGCTGATCTGCGACAGCATAATAGGTTCAGCCTGATCGATAGTGATTTCTTTGCCGGTTCGCAACGCACGTAACGTGGTCTGTAAAACCGCCAGCGGTGTTTTCAAACTGTGGGTAAGGTCAGTCAGCGTTGTACGGTACTTGTGGTAGCGCTGACGTTCGTTATTCAGCAGGATATTCAGGTTTTTCACCAGACTGAACAACTCGCGCGGCGGATTTTCGTCCAACTGATCGCGTGTGCCTTTTTCCAGCTCGGCGATCTGTTTTACCAGATGCTGAATAGGGCGCAGACTCCAGTGAGCGCCTAGCCAAAGCAGGGGAAGCACCAGCAGAAGGTTGGCGATCAACACATAGCTGAACCATTCCCACACCACGTCTTCCTGCTGGAGTTCCTGCGGGATGCGGTCAACCACGACAATGGTGATGGAAGGGAGATGTTCGGTCTTGGGGTAAACGTTCACGGCGATGGAGTGCGTTAACGCATTGCTGTGCGCCCCGTTCAGCGCTCGCAGGCTGCTCAGCAGTAAGGTATTGCCCGTTAATACCGCGCTGCTGGTATCGGTGTCGGTATCCAGCTCGTGATAGGCCGTCTTGCTTAACCATTCTGGATTGATTAGCGCTTCCAGCTCGGGAACGTGTTTTTCGCGCCAGAGCATGTTGCCATGTTCGTCGTATATCAACACCAGCGTGGGGAAATTGATATCAACGTCGGGGGGCGTGACGATATTCAGCTGGTTATCGCGCCACTGCGCAAGGCTGTAGTAGAGGTTACTTTCGCCGCGCAGCAAACGGAATGAGGTTTTATCAAAGTTGACGCTGTAACCGATAATGGCGACGACGCCATAGGCGAGCGACAGCGCTAGTACGATGGCTGCTGTCGCGAGTAAAAAACGAATACGAAGCGAGAAGGGCAGCTTCTTATCGCTCATGCTGAGCCTGAAGGGGTATCATCAATATCAAAGCGATATCCTTGTCCGCGCACGGTAGTGATCACATCCGGCGCTTCTGCCTGCTGAATTTTCTTACGCAGCCGTCCCATCAATACGTCGATGGTATGGCTTTCCCGCAGTTCTGCATCGGGGTACAGCTGCAACATCAGCGACTCTTTGCTGACGACTTTGCCTTTATTGCGAATCAACGTCTCGATAATCGTGTATTCAAACGCGGTGAGCTTGATCGGGCTGCTGTGGATCATCAGCTCGCGGCGCGATAAGTCGATCTCAAAAGGCGGCAGGCTGATGATTTGCGATGCCAGCCCGCTGTTGCGCCGCATCAGCGCCTGCAAGCGCGCCACAACTTCTTCCATATGGAACGGCTTGGTTACGTAGTCGTCCGCACCTGCCCCCAGCACCGCAACTTTGTCCTGCCAGCCTTCACGGGCGGTCAGCACCAAAATCGGGAGTTTCACCTGATGGGCACGCCAGCGACGGATCATGCTCATGCCGTCTTCATCGGGTAGCCCGAGGTCGACAATGGCGATATCCGGCATATTTTCATGCAGAAAATAATCTGCTTCTTTGGCGTCAGACGCTGCGTCAACCTGATGCCCCATTTCGTTCATCTGAACGGTTAAATGGTGGCGCAATAATACATTATCTTCAACGACCAGAATTCGCATCGCTATATCCTCTGTCGAATAGATAGGGGGCATATTTATTAACATACCTTGATGTGCCCTATCTTTCATGTATGTCGCTTCCGCGTATCAACATTATACGCAGAGAACGTTATTTATTTTATTTGTTAAATTATCCACAGGGAGAATAAACCGGGTATAAACAGGCTGGAAATGGTCATACTCGTCATACTTCGAGTTGCATGTGTGTTGGCTACGTTCAGTCACCCGAATCACTTACTTGAGTAAGCTCATCGGGATTCCTTCGCTTGCCGCCTACCTGAAACTCGAATTATTTAGAGTATGGTTAATTAGAGATCTGGCGGGCAGAGCGCCCGCCAGAAAGGTCACGTTCGGGTTTGAGAACGGTTATTTCAGATCATCGACCATTGCGATAGCGCGGCCGATATAGTTGGCTGGCGTCATCGCCTTCAGGCGCGTTTTTTCCGCTTCTGGCAACGGCAGGCCATCGATAAATTCCTGAATGCCGGCAGCATCAACGCGTTTGCCACGCGTCAGCTCTTTCAGCTTCTCGTACGGCTTTTCAATGCCGTAGCGACGCATCACGGTTTGGATTGGCTCAGCCAACACTTCCCAGTTGTGATCCAGTTCGTCAGCCAGACGATCGCGGTTCACTTCCAGTTTGCTGATGCCTTTCA
This sequence comes from Pectobacterium sp. HCp5_1, assembly GCF_032905925.1. NCBI lineage: Bacteria > Pseudomonadati > Pseudomonadota > Gammaproteobacteria > Enterobacterales > Pectobacteriaceae > Pectobacterium > Pectobacterium sp. HCp5_1. The sequence goes on along the minus strand of NZ_JAUMIO010000001.1, from coordinate 64,423 downwards.
TCGTGGCCTGATACGCAATCAGCGCATAGCCCACGCCGACGCCCAGATTACGTAGTACGGTAGAGTCAGTGAGGTCACGCTGCCAACGGGAAACCGGCAGCTTGCTAGCCAGATGCCCCAGAACGGCATTCGCCAGACCCAGATTGCCTTCCGAGTTTTCGAAGTCAATTGGGTTAACTTTATGCGGCATGGTGGAGGAACCGATTTCGCCAGCAATAGTCTTCTGCTTGAAGTGATTCAGGGCAATGTAGCCCCAAATATCACGGTCAAAGTCGATCAAAATCGTGTTGAAACGCGCGATGCAGTCAAACAGCTCGGCGATGTAATCGTGCGGTTCGATCTGCGTGGTGTACGGGTTCCAGTTGATACCCAGTGAGGTAACAAAACTTTCGCTGAACTGGTGCCAATCCACTTCCGGGTAGGCTGCCAGATGGGCGTTATAGTTACCGACAGCACCATTAATCTTGCCCAGAATCTCAACCTGTTGCAGCTGGCGATACTGGCGGTCCATACGGTAAGCCACGTTAGCAAACTCTTTACCGATAGTGGACGGCGTAGCGGGCTGGCCGTGTGTACGGGAAAGCAGCGGGATATCGCGGTATTCCTGTGCCAGCGTTTTCAGCGCATCAATGATTTGACGCCAGTGCGGCAGGATGACATCGCGGCGAGCGGTATCCAGCATCAGTGCATGAGACAGGTTGTTGATGTCTTCTGAAGTACAGGCGAAGTGGATGAATTCGTTGACGGCGTGCAGCGCCGGAATCGCAGCAACTTTCTCTTTCAGAAAGTACTCAACGGCTTTCACGTCGTGGTTGGTCGTACGCTCGATGGTTTTAATGCGCGCTGCATCTTCTTCACTGAATTCGGCGACAATTTTATCAAGGAAAGCGTTTGCGTCAGCGTCAAATGCAGGAACTTCCTGGATCTCTGCACAGGCTGCCAGTTTTTGCAGCCAACGTACTTCAACCTGCACACGGAATTTCAGCAAACCGAATTCGCTGAAAATAGTGCGCAACGTGCTGACTTTATCGCCGTAGCGTCCATCAATAGGGGAAACGGCGGTCAGTGAGGATAATTCCATCGCAAGCAACTCCTGAGATTGGTTTCAATAACGATTAATTTCAATAAAAACGATTAATTTCAGTAAGGACAAATAGTTTTAACAATAATCCATTTCGCGACGCTGGCGTTAATCACACCAGCGTCGCGCATCGCGGCAAGAATACCATCAATCGGCTGGGCAACGCGCCAATATCTGTTTTGCTTCTTTAACCAACTTGCCGCGCGAGAGCATCAGCTGTAAGCGTCCGCCGCCAATTTGCTGCCAGAGTACCGCAGAGCGGATACCGGCCAGCAGCGCCGCGCGCACTTTAGCCTGCACTTGGCTGTTTTTCAGCACTTCCGGTGAACCGGTAACCTGAATACGCGGCCCCAACGTACTGATGACATCCACGTAAATCGCCGCCAGCGCGCTCACAATCGTTTCGGAGAGCAGGTCAAAATGCTCCAGTTGGCGCTCCAACTGCCCGATGCGTTTGCCTAATTCGTCAAGCGCGGCAGACTTCGCATTCAGTTTGCGCTCTAACGCAATCAGGCTGAAAGCGTAGCGTGAGAGTTCCGCGCCCGCGCCTTTGTTACTGCTGGTATTCAGAATCCCTAACAGCGTTTCCAGCCCAACTTTCAGGTTTTGCTCGTCATTGCCGTAAACGGCCAACGTGGACGCCGGATTGAGATTCAAAACGCTGTTCAGCGAGGTATGCAGCACATCGTTATTACAGCTACCGGCATGGGCCAGTTGCTGGACTACATACGCCGATTGGCAAATGCCCGCTAACGCCAGCGTAATTTCATAATAGTTCTTAGCCACGGTTACTCCTGTAAGCGTTCTTCAATGATACCGCCGCCAAGGCAAACGTCGTCCAGATAAAAGACGGCGGATTGGCCCGGAGTCACGGCTGCAACAGGCTCATCAAAACGCACGGTAATGCGATCGTCGCCCAGTGGCGTGACGGTGCAGGGGATATCCGCCTGACGATAACGGGTTTTCACCGTACAACGTAATTCAGCGGTGAGCGGCTCACGATCGACCCAGTGTAACTGCTGTGCGATTAAACCGTACGACATCAGACGAGGGTGTTCGTGACCCTGCGCGACATACAGAATATTGTTGGCGACATCTTTATCTACCACGTACCAAGGGTCTTCGCCGCCGTCTTTGACGCCGCCAATACCCAGACCTTTGCGTTGTCCCAGCGTGTGGTACATCAGCCCTTGATGCTGGCCCATCGGTTTGTTGTCGTCGACGGACAGAATCGGACCCGGCTGTGCGGGCAGGTAGCGCGCCAGAAAATCGGTGAATTTGCGCTCACCGATGAAACAAATACCGGTCGAGTCTTTTTTCTTCGCGGTTGCCAGTTCCAGCTCTTCGGCAATTTTACGTACCTGCGGTTTTTCCAGCTCGCCGACCGGGAACAGGCTCTGTGCGATCTGTTCATGGCTTAGCGTATACAGAAAATAGCTCTGGTCTTTGTTGCCGTCCATGCCGCGTAGCAAACGGCTCTTGCCGTCAACGTCGTGACGACGGACATAGTGGCCTGTCGCGATGTAGTCTGCCCCGAGATCCTCGGCGGCGAATTCCAGGAAGGCTTTGAATTTGATTTCTTTATTGCACAGGATATCAGGGTTGGGGGTACGGCCCGCTTTGTATTCTTCAAGGAAGAGTTCAAACACGTTGTCCCAATATTCAGCGGCAAAGTTGACGGTATGTAATTCGATACCCAGTTTGTCGCAAACGGCCTGCGCATCGGCAAGATCGGTGGCCGCTGAGCAATACTCTGTGTCGTCATCCTCTTCCCAGTTCTTCATGAACAGGCCTTCAACATGATAGCCCTGTTGCTGTAACAGGTAAGCGGAAACGGAGGAATCAACACCGCCGGACATACCGACAATCACTTTTTTCTGGCTGTTATCTGACATGGAAGTCTCACGAACTGAAATTTACTGACGCATTGATGCGAAAAACAAGCGGCATATTTTAGCATGTTGAGCCGAGGGCTGCATCGCTATTCCTGCCGTGTAGTGGTCAGGCCATTCACGGCAGGGTTATAAACAGAGCTCTGTCTAAAAAGGCCAGTTGAACGCGCCTAGTACGGATAACGGATAGCGTTCTTGCTGCTGATAGCAGCGAATACTTTCGGCCACCAGTGGTGAACGAAGTTGGCGCGAATGCAGAATTTCCTCGGCGGTCAGCCAGCGGCAGCATTCGATATCGCTGTCGTGCGGCTGGGTGTCGACCCGCGCAGGCAGATCGAGCGCGAAGCAAAAGCGTAAAAACGGCGTGTTGTCTGGGGCGATCCATTGGTGCAGACGCAAGAAACTCTGCGGTGTGGCCTGAATGCCCGTTTCTTCCCACAGCTCACGGCTTGCAGCCTGAATCAGCGTCTCGTTGGCTTCCAGATGGCCCGCGGGCTGGTTCCACAATAATTTATCGTTAATTAACTCTTCGACGACCAGAAAATGGTTTTCGGCCTGTACCACACAGGCGACTGTCACATGGGGTTTAAACATCCATTATCTCCTTCCATTCTCCGGGTAACAGGTTTTCTACGGTCTGATTGGCCATGCCGTATCGAATCAGACGCAAGGTAGGATACCCGATATTTGCCGTCATACGACGGACTTGCCGATTACGACCTTCATGCAGCGTGATTTTTAACCAGCAGTCGGGAATGCTTTTACGTTCGCGGATAGGGGGATTACGCGGCCACAACCAACTGGGTTCCGGTACGATCTCCGCACCGGCAGGCAGCGTTTTGCCGTCATTCAGATCTAAACCCGTACGAAAGCGCGTCAGTGCGGCGTCGTCAGGAATACCTTCGACCTGAACATAGTAAATTTTGGCCGTTTTTTGCGTCGGTTGGGTCAGTCGAGCCTGAAGTTTGCCGTCATTGGTGAGAATCATCAGGCCTTCGCTGTCGCGATCCAGACGCCCCGCGGCATAAATACCGCTAATCGGAATATAATCTTTCAGCGTGCGGCGCCCGGCTTCATCAGTGAATTGCGGCAAGACATCGAAGGGTTTATTGAATAAAACGATGCGGCGCGGCGCGTTGTCAGGCTGCCTTTTTCTTGCCGACTGTGAGCTGAATCGTTTAACTTTGTGATTTTTAACAGAGAATTTATTCATCATCTTTATAGTCGCGGATAACAAAAGCATTATACTCAAATGGTTTGCGATTGGCGCGGGCTAAATATTCAAGTAGTATTGACACGCATCTTACAAGTCATTAACAAAATTGCGCTCGAAGGAGAGGTTAATGGAAAGCAAAGTAGTTGTACCGACAGAAGGTCAGAAAATCACGGTTGACGCTCAAGGCAAACTGGTTGTTCCAAACAATCCGGTCATTCCGTTTATCGAAGGCGACGGCATCGGTATCGATGTCACGCCAGCCATGATCAACGTCGTTGACGCCGCCGTGAAGAAAGCCTATCAGGGCAAGCGCGCGATTTCCTGGATGGAAATCTATACGGGTGAAAAATCCACGCAAGTCTACGGTAAAGATGTCTGGCTGCCGGAAGAAACACTGGATTTGATCCGTGAATACCGTGTGGCAATTAAGGGCCCGCTGACAACGCCAGTCGGTGGTGGTATTCGTTCTCTGAACGTTGCACTGCGCCAGCAGTTGGATCTGTATGTTTGCCTGCGTCCGGTACGCTACTACGAAGGTACACCTAGCCCGGTTAAACAGCCTGAGCTGACCGACATGGTGATCTTCCGTGAAAACGCCGAAGACATCTATGCAGGTATCGAGTGGAAAGCGGGCTCTGCTGAAGCAGACAAAGTGATCAAATTCCTGCGTGAAGAAATGGGCGTTAACAAAATCCGTTTCCCTGAGCAGTGTGGTATCGGCGTGAAGCCGTGTTCCGAAGAAGGCACCAAACGTCTGGTTCGCGCTGCTATCGAATACGCGATCACCAACGACCGTGATTCCGTCACGCTGGTGCACAAAGGCAACATCATGAAATTCACCGAAGGCGCGTTTAAAGACTGGGGATACCAGTTGGCGCGTGAAGAATTCGGCGGTGAGCTGATCGATGGCGGCCCATGGGTGAAAATCAAGAACCCGAACACCGGCAAAGAGATCGTGGTAAAAGACGTGATCGCCGATGCGTTCCTGCAACAAATCCTGCTGCGTCCTGCTGAATATGATGTCATCGCCTGTATGAACCTGAACGGTGACTACATTTCTGATGCCCTGGCTGCACAGGTTGGTGGTATCGGTATTGCTCCTGGTGCGAACATCGGTGACGAATGTGCACTGTTTGAAGCCACGCACGGTACTGCACCGAAATATGCGGGTCAGGACAAAGTGAACCCAGGTTCCGTTATTCTGTCTGCTGAAATGATGCTGCGTCACCTGCAATGGTTCGAAGCGGCTGACCTGATTGTTAAAGGCGTTGAGGGTGCTATCAAGAACAAGACCGTGACTTACGATTTCGAACGTCTGATGGAAGGCGCTACGCTGCGTAAATGTAGCGAGTTCGCGCAGGACATTATCGATAACATGTAATCTTACTGTTATCACATTGATCGGCGGGGGCGCTTTGCTCTCGCTGATTTTTAACATCGAAAAATCCATTCAGTAAAATCTCAGTAAAATTCCTCAGTAAAATAGAGTGAAAAATCACCACATTGATGGTGGGATTTCATCCTGCTTTAATCTGAATTGTTAACCAATCTTTACCGCGATCATCATTGTAGCGATCAGTTTGCTGCTGTGATTTATGGCCCAGAAGCATTCGAGTATCTACGTCACCTTGCTCCCTATAAAGCCGCTCTGCTAATGACCGCTGTTCATGAAATGTCGGTGGTGTACCGTTTTCCCACGCCAGCCCCGTCTTGTCTCTGGCGGCACTGAATCGCATTGTAATGGTTCTGGATGCCACGGCAGCGCCACGCTCTGCTTGTGAGGTGGAACGAAAGAAGTGAACCAGATGAGGGCTGACAACGTAATCTCTGCACCGTGCAATGACATCACTCAGCGTCCATCCGGTGGCATTGGATTTTAGTGATAGTGGGATGGCAACCCGGGCACCTGTTTTCTCTTGAACAACATGTAGGTGGTCATCCCAGATATCTGAAAATTTCATATTGGCAATATCCCCTAAGCGTTGAGCCGTCACCAGAGCAAGTAGCATGGCGTTCCCCATGTATTGATGCTGAGCATCGGCCACATCAAAAATGGCCTGCCATTCATCCAAATCCAAACGCTGGCGCTGAATTCTTTTACGTGGCTGCTTAGTGGCAAGTGCAGGGTTATAACCAGGAGGGACTTCACCAGCATGCTGCGCTTCTTTGAAAACATCAATGAGGACGGAGCGAACTACCTGCGCCATGCGTGATTGCCCGTTAGCTTTATAGTCGTCCAAAATTTCTGCAATATCTTTAGCCCCCACCTCCGTGAGTAATTTCATACCTGCGTGCTGATTAAATAAGGATATGGGTTTATTACGTTGTTTGTGAGTATTGAACTTGATATCGCCTGATTTCAGCCTCTCATCTTGAATCGCTTTATATTTTTCTAGCCAACCGCTTACGGTTATACCTTTTCCTGAGATTGACAGAGTGCGTTCACGGATAGCAAATGCCTGTTTCACCTGCTGTTCGCTAATTCGGAGGTTGGCTTCTATTGCGATTGCGGTAGCGTCAGCTTCATTTGTTCCAAGTCCGTGTCTCTTACCCGTTAAAGGGTGTTTATATTGCCAATAAACCCGCTTGGTTCGCGGGTCGGTAAAACAAAATAGATTTTGTACTTTGATGTTATGTTTCCGAGGTCTACCGGCCATCCGAAAGAATCCTTTTCAGCAGTGGGTTATCTGATTTATTTATTGTGGGTTCGGAGATCATGCCTATAAAGCGGGCATCTTGTTCCACCATCCATTTACGTCCGACTTTTTTCGGTGGCGGGGAAATCATGTTGTGCTTGGCATAGTGATATAGCGTGTTATTCGATGGCTTTTCATCACCGAATTCATCTATTGCCCAGACTTTGAGTAAAAGCATTCGCGCCATTGGTCAGTCCTTATAAAGGGCATGCCAAAGACACGCCCTAGTTTTGGTCGTTTTGTCTGTAGAAGGAAGGGGCTTAGGTTAGAGGAAAGTCCAGCTTTCCGTTTCGGCGTTATGGCCGAAGTTGTATTCGATCTGCGGGGATGACAAATCCAGCTTTTTCATTTCTTCAACAACGGTGGTGATAATGGCGATATCCTGATTTAACCGGCTCAGATGATATTTCTTTCGACGTAGCAGGCTTTCTAATGCCAGTTGCTGCGATGGAAAGGCAAAAGAGCGTTCTGCTGATTTTGCGACTTTTTTGATCGCGTACCGCATATTTTTCTTTTTCCACCCGTCGAGCCATCGCGCCTTATCGCGATCAATATCATAATCCTTAGCCCAGCGAGCAGGGCATAAAAAGGCATAGCTATTGGTCTGGTGGAATGCGATATATTGCTCGGCGATAACTTCAATTCCCGCTTCCTGAACGGTTTCAAAATATCGCCAGTAAACGGGGTAACCATTATATTCAGTTTTCGATTCCGGGAATGGAACCGCCCATGATTGAGGCATGTGTTTCTCCTAAATTTATGAAATAAAAAAAGCCGCTGGTTAGGCGTAATCATGGTGACCCGCTTTGGTTTTAGCGATAGCAGCCCGAGCCATCTTGAATTCAGATGAGTCATCATCAAACGCACTCGTAAGATCTACCAGCGCTTCCAGTGCATCGAGCAATTCTTGCTGGTTAATCTGTAATTGATTCTTGTGTCGTGAGTTCCACGCTCTGATTACAGCAACACCCCGATCGTCACTCCCAACATAGTCAGTTTTAATTGTGATACCACAGCCGTTACAGGAAATCTCATGCATATCAAAATCAAACACAGCACTGCCTCCACAAAATGGACAGGGGTTTAAATTTTCGTGCATCACTCACCCTTACCCGATTCTGGATTACTGGACAACTGGAGCATGGCGGCGCGGCAAGCGTTCCACACCTCTTGTGTGATTTCTGCAGGATCTGCGGGATATCCCTGAAATAGTCTATTTAACAAATCTTTAGCTTGTTTGTTGGTGTCTATTTCATTCGGCACTGGTTGCGGAACGGGGCCACGATAAATCATTATTTGGCGGCGCGGGTCGTGGTATGGGTTATCAGTGTCAATCTTGTACAGATATGCACATTTATGTGCCGCTAAGTCGCGCAGTTCTTCTGCATCTGTCCACGCAAAAGGTTCTTGCTTTTCCAACGTTGCCAGTTGTGTGCGGAGGGATAGGATTTCACGCGCCATTTCAGCAGCCTCTTTTATCGCCTCTTCGAGAATGCCGGAGTCAGCGCCATGCATAGTCGATAATGCGTTTAGCCGTTTATTTGTTAAACCTGTCATTTATTTTCTCCTTTGAGAAAGCAAATCCAGTGGGTGTTACTGCGCTTGCCTGATAGGTGGCCGAATGCTGGCCTTTGATCGGTAAGTGCCAGCACGTCACGAACTGGGATCTGTGTTTCGTTCCATTTAAAGATGAGCGTGCCGAGCGGTCGCAGGACTCTAAAGGCTTCACTGAATCCGGCACGCAAATCGTCTTGCCATGTTTCCCTGTCTAACGCGCCGTATTTTTTACGCAGCCAACTGCTCTCGCCAGCGCGTAGAAGGTGGGGCGGATCGAAAACAACAAGGGCGAATTGCGCATCGTCAAAGGGAAGGGCGCGAAAGTCGGCGATAACATCGGGGTTAATTTCCAGACTACGCCCATCACATAAGACATGGCGCTCTCAGCGAATGTCGGAAAATACAGCGCGGTCGTCGCTTTTATCGAACCAAAACATGCGCGACCCGCTGCACATATCAAGAATTGGATGTTGGGAAGGCATTAATCACCCCGCACAGGTACAGCGGCATCAACAGGCAAGCACTCATAAGCGCTAGGCAATTTCTGCGCCCTGATATCGGCTTCACAATTTTGCAGATCGGGATAAATCCAGCTTTGTGGCTCGTATTGGCAGGGCTGGAACGTGTAACAGACATAAAGAAATAGACCGAACAAGGCGGCCTCCTTCGGTATTTGCTGGAAAAGGGGATAGCCGCATCACAGAACGGATGCGGCTATGTTATGGAGATATCAGCAGAGGATTAATCGTAGTGCGGGTAGTAGAAGTCATCAGGATCGCAATCAATGATAATTTTTGACTGCCCGTAGTACAGAGCGAACATCATTTTTTCCCAGTCTCTGCGGATAAGATCTGTGCTGAGATGGTCTTGTACGAGCTTGTCATCGATCGCTGCTGCATAAATACGATAGACCTGCTCGCCTTCAAATACTTCGCCATCGACGGGAGCAAGGCTTAAGCGATTGTTGGGTCGGGCGGTTAATGAAGAATGGCGGTTGTTCCGGCTACTGCCTGGCTCTTTATCAAAATAGATGGTCCGGTAATCGTCACAGGGATAACTTCCGTCTACGATCTCAAGTGAGGGGGAGTCCCAGCCTTCGGTTGCTGCACGCTCTGCGTTATCTTTGATGAACGCTTCCATCAATGTGCTTAATTTGATAACTGGCAACAGTAACTTTTCATCCATGACATCGTTCAGCACCGCCTCTGCTTTAGCAATCATGTCGTTTGCAATATTGCTGCTGGCGAAGGTGGCACGCAGACGCTCTTCGATCATGGCGTTGTATCGCCCAAGGTCTACAACACGTTCTATGCCGCCCGGTAATGCGTTTTTGAAAGCATCTTTGACGCCTTTTCCAAAATTATCCCAAGTGCAAAAGGAGTCTTTGACAACTTCTTCAACGAAGCGTGCAACATGCCTGTCGATGATTTCCAGCATCGCAGGGCTGGCGGCAAATTGAGTAATGCGGCTCGCCAGTAATTCGGGAAGGGGGAGCGTATTTAACGGAGACGTGTCTACGATAGTGTTTTTTCAGTGGTATTATTGGTCATTGGTCAGTCCTTACTTATTTGATTTGTTTAAATTCGATAACCCAGATCCACGAATTGGCTTGCCAGCTTCCTGCTCCGTAAATCGATTCCCATAAATCCCGATACCAGAGGAACGGATCGTATTCACCACCATCAGTGGCTCGTTCCGCTGGGTATCCCTCTGCGATAAGCCCATCGCGCGGGATGTGTTTAAGGCGCTCAACGCGCACATCTGTAATTTCCAGCAGAATGCGGGACGCATAGCGCGGCATATGAATTGATGGTATCCATTTATAACCACGAATATTGGCATCAGATTTAGCCAGGCGGTCTGTCGCGGCGTAACGCAAATCTTGGCAATGCCCTTGTCGAGGCTTAACTTGCTCATAGCTTCCGGGCTCTAGAGCTGCAAACGTCTCACGCCCCCAGAGGCGATCGCCGAGTTGCCCGAATGGGCATTTAGCGCTCCATGTTCCGCCAGTGCTTTTGGTGTATGCATACAAGCCATCAACCTCATCACCGTTTTCAGCACGGCCTGAGATTATTTCTATCTGGTGATCATGGAGGTACTGGCTACGGTCGAATGGCTGATTTTTGATAATCCGTCGCGTCTGTGTTTTGCGACCATCTAGAATGGCGCGAACCATTTCGACATTGAAAATCATTCCCCGTTCTTTCACTCAAGCCTCCTTACCCAGTCGATGCAAAATCACCGCTTTAGAGGGCAGCGGCAGTTGCTGAGCTAATTGCCACTGTTTGCGCTGAATTTGGGTTTTGTGCGCCAGCAGTTTGCGGATATCGCCTACCGGGATACTGGTATCTTTGGCGATCACATTTTCGTTGATGCCGCGGCGGTGCAACTGATAGATGCCGAGCATGATGGATGACGAGTAATTACGCCGTGCGCCAATACGTGGCGTTGTTGGTTGCTGTTTCTGAGGGCCATAGCCAGTGTAAATGGGTTTAGGCTCTGGTTTATACGGTTCCCCCACGCGTATTGATGACCGGGTGCGCATGCGGTAAATGATGACCGGCAGCCAGTTACATTTGTCGTCTTCTGGCTTAAACAACACGCCAACAGGGTTCAATTCTTCATCCATCATGCGGCCTCGCTCTGTTTTTGTGCCAATTCCCAATCCTTTACCAACCCCATGCACTTCGCATGCACCTGGCGGGCCGTGCTGATTCCAAAGCCTTTTACTTTCTCGGCCAGCGCATCCGGCGTGCGGCGCACTACATCAAACAGCGAGTGAATGCCCGCAGCGCTGAGTAGGTCGAGGTGCTGCTCTTTCAACGGGAGCGAACCGGCCAACACGGATTCTGCCCATTCAGCGCGACGAACTAAGTGAGGATGCGTTTCTTCCAGCAGCTCACGAATTCGTGCGGTAACGGCTTCCGTTAAGCCTTCCGGCCATGAGTCTTTGAAGTTTTCTACCGTGGGGTAGATTGGTACTGCCCATTCCGACACCGATACGATCATGCAGATGCCGATGGTGCTGCGGATCTCAAGATGCCAGTCGATATCGTTCAGGATTTTCACGTCATACTCAGGGGAGTAAAGCTGCAATCCCCATTGGAAGGTGTAGAAGTAGAACTGTACGCCGTCGGCAGTCTGCCAGTGACGCTGCTCAACATCACCATCTGCACGCTGTAGACGTGCCTTCATATCTGTAACCGCGTGATTCAACTCATCGTTGAGCTGAACCATGCTGGATAGTTTGCTGGTTTTATCAGCTAGCTCCTTCTTTAATCGACGGATTTCAGTCAGTTGCTGATCGCGTAGCGTGCGGCAGTCACTCAGCTCATTTTTCTTCTGCGTAAGCTGCGCCTTCGTACGTTCAGGATTGAGGGATTTTAACTGATTCAGTTCAGCCGCCAGCATCCCCTTTTCGGTGATGGTCAGCTTGTATTTTGCAGTGACGCTATCACGCTCGGCGGTGGCTTCGGCGGCAGCCAGTTCTGCGTTTTCAATGCGCTCCTGAACCTGCGTCAACGCCAAGTCTTTGGTGATGAGGCCGCTTTCGGCTGCCTCAAGCCGGTCAATAATTGCGTTGTAGTCATCGACTTCTTTATTAAGCTGCTCAATGCACAGGGCCTGTGCTTGGTCTAATAAAACCTCAGCGCTTTCTACCGAGCGCTGAACGATCCCTGTGGTTTGCTCGATCGCTAAAGAGAGTTGCGCCCGAACGGGGCGCAGGGAAGATTCCAACACGCCAGCGGCGGTTGTTGTGGTTGTCATAACGATTTCCTGATGTTATCCCCAGCAAGGGGAAAAGAATTAATTGCGGAGAGTGAAGGAGCGGACGAGATTGTTGGCGACGGCATCCAGCAATTTTTTTGCTGTACCTTTGGCTATTTTGATTTCGGCACTGACTAAATCAGTCAGTAGCTGCTCCAGCAGGATATTGAGATCGGGTTGTATTGCGGCAACCTGATTGGTTTCGCCCAACGTTTCCGGCCAGTTGATGGTGCCTGGTGGATAGAGCGGTGTGCGTGTGGCTTGTGCCGGAGTCTCCGTTACTGTTTCTTGCGCCTGCTGCGCCTCCAGCCGAGTAGTTTCTTCTTGGCGGATCCGTTCACGCTCAGCTTCCAGCCGTGCATCTTCAGCCTTTTTGTGCGCATCAATACGTGCTGTTACTGCCAGTTTGAAATCATCGAATGGCTTAGCGACCAATTGTTGTAGGTCTGGCAGTAGCGCGCGGTAATCTGCGGCGTTGGTGTCCAGCCAGCCCAATTTGGTGCGCAAATCCGCTGCTTGCTGATCGGCGGCTATTTTGCCATTCGCCAGCGCCGTGTCGATCTTGTCCTGAATGCTCGACATGGTTTTTAGGCCTTTGATGGCACCCGCAAAGTCCGGTACTGTTACAGCTAGATACACGCCATTGATTTCTTTCTGTAGTTCGGAGATGTGAGCGGAAAAAGCTTTACGCGCTACTACCACTTTCTCAGCACGGCGGCGCTCTTTCTCACTGGCAAGTAGCTTTTCAGCCATAAGGCGATTGTCGCGCACCAATTTGGCGAGCATATCTTTCTGGCGTTTTGCTTCATCCACGCTTTGTAACTGCGCCAGCATCATGGATTCGGCAGCGTTCAGGGTATCTTCCGCCTTTTTCATCGCCTTGATTTGCAAGTCGAGATCGGCGAAATCCTGATCGGTTTGTGGTTCTCTGATCAGCTTATTTTCGATGAAATCGCGCAGAGCCACTTCGAAAATTTTGAAGTTCTCCCGAACCTCAATCTGACCGTTAACTTGCACAGTCACTGCTGGCAGATCCTGTATAGCTTCGGCGATAACTGCAGGAGCCGGTTCGGGCAATTCGTAGACGGCTAGATCCCGGTCGAACTGTGCCCAACCAGCGCGAATGCGTTCGAACCATTCAATGTCAGATTGTACTTCCATGCAGACGAGGTTTTCCGGCGTACCATCGGAGACTGTGAAGATGACACGTTTAGCCCCCGTTATCATCATGATCTGCTGGCATTGCGGCATATGCTCTTCAGGAAGAATACCCTCATATACCGATGAGGCGAGTTCTTCCGCCCATTGCTTGTGCTCGAATGCGGTATCGTAGAACATCGTCAGTCCGTCGCAGGACGCAGACAAATTGCCGCCTTCGTCCTCATTTGAACACGTCACCGGGTAGAGGTCTTCGCCGATAATCCCTTCAACCAGTGGACGAGCAAGTGCTTCAACCTGGTGTCCATAGTCGAGGATATTTGTCTGCACCCAGTCGGAGAACTCTTTGGGGGTGCCGGTGTGTTTGATACGAAGCAGTTCGGAGCGTGTTGCCTTTTTCGAAAGACCCAGCATTGCGGCTGCTTCACTTGCGCCGTGGTGTGTTAGGCGGAAGGCCGCCCATTCGTCACTGCCTTGGATAAGTTCATGAATTTTCATTACAGGCTACTCCCGCTGTTGGCCCACGATGCGATTTCCATTTTTTGGTCATCATTGAGTATTTCTTTGGTTTGAATCATGGCTATCAGGTCGTTCACTGATTTACCGCCCTCGATAGCCTTGCACCATCCGGCTTTCTTCTTTCCAAAGGTTTCATCACTGCATGTCGGCAACACATTGCCTTGTGATCCGCTTCTTGTAACGCCGGTAGTCTGCTGTTCAGCCTTGTTCTCCATGACGGATTTCCACGATGATTCACCGTCTCGGATGGCACCATAGATGCCGCGCAAGTTGACCAATTCAGCAGGAGAGCAAGTATCAAGACTGTGTCCCAAGTATTCGGCCAAATCAGCAGCCTTAACGCCGATCTCTCCGAATGCGTCAGCGATTCGCTTGCGCTCGGCGTCGGGATCGCTTGCGGCCTCATCTAATCGGATAGCTTTGATGATGGACTCGGCTTCGTCCTGAAGATCGCCAGGAATGATGCGCAGCCCTAGTGTGCGAATGGCCTTTGAAATTTGCGCTGCGCGTTTGTTCAACAAGTCATCGTCGGTGGCTGAGACTGTATAGGCGTTCTTGTTGTAGCTGTTCTTGCGCACGCTGATGTAACTGCCGTCGTCGTTGGGTTTCGAGCGTTCGACGGTTTTGGTTACGCGCACATCCAACGGATAGGTAAGGTTGGATTCCAAATCGGTCACAGAGACGCGGTGGATTTCCTTGTTCTCGTCTTCGAAAATCATGCTGGTTTCCACCAGTACGTTCGTCATACAGCGTAGTGCTACCTCGACGAAACGGATGCCCAGTCCTTCTACGCCGTTACCAATGGGTTTGCGGTAGTAGGCGCTTTTGTTATTGGCGAAGCTGGGGCGCCTGCATTCCTTCAGCAGGTCTTGGCGCACTTGATCCCATTGGCGGGGGCGGCGAAGCGCCATGATATAACGGGCTTCCACCATCGCCTTGGCTTGTGCAGCCGCCGCGGTAGCGGAAGTTTCCAGAGCCGTCAGGGTGTTGCTGACGCCTCCGAAATCCTGGCGCACGGCCAGAGCTTGAGAATCATGAGAAGTCATGGTCAGTCCTTATTACATAATTAACGACAAAACAGAAAACGCGGTCGCGATGACGACGATCAGGAATATCAGGCCGTTTTTCTGCTGTGGATTTTGGTGAATATTGTGGCTACCGACGCGATGGCGGTACTGGATATGTTTAACGGAGGTGGAGGGCATGATATGCTCCTTAGCGATCGGGTTGGTCCCCGATCAACTGCTGATGACTATGGTCATTGGTCAGTCCTTATGGTCAACGGTTTGGTCGCTGTTGACCGGGATAGCCCCAGTGCAAACTGGGGCTTTTCTCTTTCTGGGTTACCAGAGAAATTCATCAGGTACGCTGTTCTCTTCAGCATCGAGCTCGCTGATGCGTTCAGTGGCTACCGTCATGAAAAACAACTTTTCCTGAAATTCCTCCAAACATTCAGCCATTTCTGGTGATTCGATTAATCGAAGAATTGGCCGCTTCTCAATGCCAGAAACGCACCCTGATACGATGAGTTGTTTCAGGAGATCGGTAAAATTTCCGTTTTGGCGCAGTAATTCAATGCGTTCTTCCAGTACCGCCTTTTCTACAGGGCTGGTATGTAACTTGCGCTCATACCGTTCAAGCCGCTCCTCCCGCATTCGTTGGTAGTTGTATTCGTTCATCGGAAACCTCGCTTTTTGCCAATAAACTTACTCATGCGCCCCGTATGAGTGGGCGCATGGTGAAAGCCTACTTAGTTACTCTTCGGTCTTTTCCTCATTGATGCGCTGATAGGGGAAACGGTCGGTGTGAGGCTTGATGTTGCGATAGAAGTGGCTGCCAACTGAATCAGCACCGGAGAACGCGGCGAAATCGTCGGCGCTTACGTTGTTGTAGTGGTACAGGTTGCCCGGTGCGTTATCGCGCCCGTTGAAACGAATAGCCAGCGTGCCAGTCACTGGATCGTGACCGATACTGTGGATCTGGGATGATTTAACGGGAGTCATGTTGATGGTCATTGGTGAGTCCTTAATCGAAAGAAATAAAAAAGCCACCCGAAGGTGGCCGTGGTTGCCCTGGTGAGGCGTAAAACTCGCTTTTCAGGCGAAAAAAAAGCCCACCGAAGTGAGCTTGATTTAGGTATTTAGTAAACTCCGCGTGGAATTTTGCTGCTGCCACGCATTTTCTGGCGACCGACCGCTGAGTAGCCAACGTAACGATCTGGATCGCTACCGTCGTTGGCTTTAGCTGAACGCAGCTTTTGCGGTTGGGTAGGGGCTGGCATTGGTTCGCGGCAAACTATCGCTGTTAGTGCTTTTGTTACGCGGTCACTTTTACGCTGGGTAATGCGTTGAAGGTTCTCTACGCACTGACGAGCATTTGCGGTACGGCGTTTTTTACGTGGCTTGGTCATTGGTCAGTCCTTATTTCTTGGTTTGCTTTGGTTGGTGTGGTAGCTGGTACTGATCTCCAGCTTGTCTATTCAGGTGTTAGTCGCCACCGCCGAAACGGGATAAACGTTAATATTTTCACCTGCTTTGTTGGTTGCTACGGCTTACCGGGTATTTACACAACTTGTCTTACAGCCTGTCTTTTCCAGCAACCACTGGGCCCGTTACGCCCGCGTATCAGCCTACGCATTCACCACACCCCAAAGAAAACCAGCCACACTCTCGCAGTGGCCGCGCTCATGCCCTTGAGTCGTACGCCGCCCTATGGCCGCCCATAACCAGTTCAGGATTGGCTTTCCTGATGCTTCCCCGGCGCTACTTTTATTCATTAACCCTAACCAGATGCGAAGCTGGCTCTCTACGTGGAGACTCGGGGCAGCATCATTACTGCTGCATTGGCACTACTTGCCGCGGCCTATCCGCTCTATTACTTCATCTTGGTATCCTCCAATGTTGGTAACGCTCATGTTTAGCCGTAGCCGTCGCACCGGTACATGCAGACCGTAGGAATGTGCAACTTAACCTGATTTTTAAAGAGCGTACCCGCTTGGGATGTTTAAAAAGGTATAACTATACCGGTACTTTTGCAATAGCAATTTCGGTATAATTTCGGTAATTTATGTTTTTTCATTGATTTTAAAACAAAAAAAGCAGCCATAGGCTGCTTGATTCCGACGTTGATTAATTCGTTACTTTATTTTTTTTGAAAAGAAGTACAACCAACCTATAGATGCAACAAAGGCAAGAAATTTGCTTGTTTCAATAAATAGTGCAAAGACGAGTCCCATTCCACCAATCATAATCACATACACACTAATGGCTGAGAATAATGTTCTTTTTTGGAATGCTTTTTTGAAACCTAGTGTTGATATCTCAATAAAAATTGCAATTGTGCCTAGGATCATTACTGGAATAAGTATGACCGCTCCGGTGAAATCGCAAAGTGAGCTTCTGCCACAAATACTATGTGCAGTCATACTCCATGAAGGCAGTGATACTGAGAGTAACGTTAATGCAAGGATGAGTAGACTGCTAGACCGGTTTAACATGGCAAATAACTGTACCGATTAGTTCGCAATCACCATTTATTTTCAAAAATCGTGCCTCTGGCGGATAGTCTGGATTTAGTGCTTTAAGGTAGCGCTTATTTTCAATCACCTGTAACTGCTTGAAAGTTGCCTCGGTACTTCCAACCATACGAGCAATCACGAATTTCCCGCTTGGAGGAGCAATCAACTCGGGATCCACATAAATGATATCCCCTGGCTCAAATCTTGAAAGCATCGACTCTCCCTCGACCTTGAGGGCGAATGAGTATTCACTACATTTTACCGGACAGGGGTAGTATGTGTAATCCTCTCTTGGAAGAAGAGATGCTTCAGTAAATGAGCCTGCTTGTACCCAACTAATCAATGGCACTTCCCTTGTTAAAACGTCAACTGGAGCTGCGTTATCTATTGATAGATCGCCGCTTGTTCCCGATGAAAGAGCCTTATCTCCCTTGCCGCTGACTAACCAGCTTGGATTGACTTTCAATGCCTTGGCTAAGGCAAAAAGATTATCCGCTCGGGGCTTTTGTGTAGCACCAAGCTCAATTTTACTGATCGCCATTCGTGTTACCCCAGCCTTATCTGCAAGCGTTTCTTGCGTCATGCCAAGTTCTTCACGTCGCGCTAACAAGCGCTCACCGAGAGTTTCATATTTATTCATAGGTATAAAAGTAACTCAACTTAAATAAACTTTGCTATCGGTATAGTTTCGGTATAAATTTGCTGTATCGGTATAACTGTACCTTTGCGATAAATAGGAAGAATCATGGAAAACAGCGTTAAAGCAATACGCCTCAGAGAGCGTATTGAGGCTGCCGAAAAGGTTATTAGGCACTTTGATAGCCCTTACCAAGCAGCCACTGCTCTGGAGTGCTCTTATGAGGCAATAAAAACCTATCGGAAGAGAGGATTACCTGAAAAGGTCGCCTTACTCTGCCACATGTCTACGGACATTCCATATACCTACAACCCCATGGACTACGGGCGTAACCCCGAAAACCTAAACCTGGTTCTGACCAAACCAGTTAAGTAATTACGTTAAGGACTAACCAATGACCACAATACGTCAACCTGCCGCACCAACGGCAGGGGCCGCGATCGCTTCTGGCGTTCGCAAGGAATTGCTTTCCCGCAAGAAAGTGGGCAAGGCTGGCTTACCGTTCCATGTTGTGCGGGAAGACCAGATCAAAACCCGCTGGACGGAAAGTGAAGCGGCCACCATCAAAAGCGTGGCTGGCGCCATGTCATCCAATCCCGCCGTTGAAACTAATACCGCCGCCATTCGTGGCTTTCTGGCTATGTTCGCCGAATCCCCTGAAATGCTGGGGCACGTTCATTCTGAACTTAAGGCCGCAGGTCTGCCGATCCCCGACTGGTTACCGCCAGCGCCGGAAGGAGCGACACGATGAATCAAACGCAAGGTATCGAAGTGATTGCAGAAATTATCGGTAAAAAACTTGATATCGCCGGGGATGAAACTCGGCGCTTGGCAATCACAGGGGCTTTGTCCGGTATGGCGCAGGCGTTTTATTCCCGCCAACAGCCTCCGGCAGAAATGGACGTGGCAGGCGATCATGACACATGTTCAGCCTCTTGATCGGCGCTATCGAGATCAGCGCGGCGTGATTGTGCATGTGACGGGATATGACCGCGCTAACAGGCAGGTGATTTTTATGCGTGCTGGCTATGAGCATGAGTGCAGCCAGCCGCTGTGGAAATTTCAAAAATATTATACGGAGGTCAAATGAGCAGCAAGTTAACCGGCCACGTATGGGAAGCGTGTGCCGCCAATGGCATCAAAAATACAAAACTTCTGATCATGGTGCGTTTGGCTGATTACTCGAATGACGACGGTATCAGCTATCCCAGCGTGGAAACGATAGCCCGACAGTTAGGGGCAGGGGAAAGCACCATACGTGGCGCAATGGCCGAGCTGGAAGAAGCGGGTTGGTTGTATCGTGAGGGACGCCGTAAAGGTAACCGCAATTCCTCCAATTTGTATTACCTGAACGCTGAGCGATTGGAAGAAGTTGCCTTGCAGGAAATAGCCAAGGTTAAAGCGGCCAGACTGGCTAAACGGGTATCAAATCCTCACCCTCCAGAATCTGACGGTTCAAAATCTGACCCTCTGAAATCTGGAGGTTCAAACGGTTTTCACCCTCCAGAATCTGGCGCTAAAGCGAGTTTTGACCCTCCAGAATCTGGAGGCGATCCACAAGTAAATTCAACACATGATCCACAAGTAAATTCAAAACATGAACCACAAGGTACGCCCGCGCGAAAAATCGCGCTGAAATCATCACTGGCTGCATTCGATTTTTCTGCGTTCCCGACATTGCCCAGCGATCAGGTCTGGGGGGATTACGTGAAGCACCGTAAAGCCAAACGCGCCCTGATCACGCAAACCGTCGTGAATATTCTAGGCCAAGAGCTGACGAAAGCCGTTAACGCTGGTTGGACGGTTGATCAGGCATTGGGCGAGGCGATGGCCGCCGGATGGCAGGGGCTGAAGTTTGAATGGTTGGCGAACCGTAATCAGTCTGGGCGCGGTGTTGTACCGCTGAACAAGCAGGAGGCGCTTGAAGCCCGTAACGCGCAGGTGTTCGAAGAGTGGCTACAGGAGGAAGCACAGGCGCTGGATAACCGGGGAGATATCGATGGTCGCTACTGACGAACGCACCGAGCTGGCGGAGAAGCGTGAATTTGCCGAACTGCTGAAAGCGACACTGGCCGTGTACGGCAAGGATTCATCGAAAGCTGTGATCCGCCTGTACTGGAACGCTGTCGGTTCATTCGATATCGGGCTGATCCGGCAGGCGCTCAGCCAGTGGATCACCGATCCCGAGCAGGGGCGCTATGCACCAAAGCCCGCCGATATCATTCGCAACATCCAGCGGCTCACTGGCCGCCCGTCATGGGTTAGCGCTAACGAGGCATGGGCAATCGCGCTGCCTGCACAGGATGAGGCCAACACGCTGATTTGGACAGCGGAGATCGGGCAAGCGTGGACTATCGCTGAACCCAGCTTTAAAGACGGCGATCGCGTTGGGGCACGGATGGCGTTTATCGCCGCCTATGACCGTCTGGTTGCTACCGCTCAGTCTTCAGGTGCCTTGCCGCAGTGGACAGTTTCGGAAGGCTGGGACAAAGACAAGGTGAAAGGCGCTGTAGAGCAGGCCGTTAATGCAGGATTACTACCCGCACCGGACGCTACGCGATATTTATCCGCGCCCGTCAGCTTGCCTCCGCCAAAGGTGGACAGAGGAAAACGGGATGGAATGTTGGCAAAAATTCAGGCATTTGCCGGGATATTGCTGGATCAGAAAGAACAACGGGAAGCGCAGGAACGGCATGAACGGGAGGAACGACGAGCACAAGCAAACAAGGAATTAGATAAGCGCTACCAAGACGAGTTACGCCGTGCTGCTGACCACAGCACAACCGATGAAAACCAAGCAATAAGGGCTGACCAATGAGTATTACGTTTAAAAATGCACTGATTTATCGCCTGAATAGCGATGTGATGTTTGACTCTCTGGAAGAGAAACTGGCTCCGTTTGCCTTCACCCCATGCGGCAGCCAGGACAGAGCGAAAACGGGCTGGGTATCGCCGATTTGTCCGTCACTTGATGCGCTGTCTCATCGGGCTAACGGGCAGATTCTCCTCACGTTGCAGCGTGAAGAAAAGATCCTGCCTGCGCCAGTGATTGCGCGTGAGCTGGCAGCCAAAATCGACAGTATGGAAACCGTGCAACAGCGTCGTCTGAAGAAAACCGAGAAAGACGCGCTGAAAGATGAGGTTATCCAAACCCTCCTGCCGCGTGCGTTCAGTAAATACCATACCACCAAGATCTGGATTAACGCAGGGGCTGGGCTGATCATCGTGGATGCTGCAAGCGGCAAAAAAGCTGAAGACGCGCTAGCGCTGCTGCGTAAAACGCTGGGATCGCTACCCGTCGTGCCGCTGGCGCTGGAAACGCCAATTGAATTGACACTGACCGAGTGGGTTCGCAACGGTAAAGCGCCGGCGGGTTTTGCCTTGCAGGAAGAAGCTGAGCTGAAAGCCGTGCTGGAAGAAGGCGGCATTCTGCGCAGCAAGCATCAGGATCTGACCAGTGATGAAATCACCAATCATATTGACGCAGGCAAACTGGTCACCAAGCTGGCGCTGGAATGGCGTGAACGCATCAGCTTTGTGCTGGCCGATGACGGCAGCCTGAAAAAGCTGAAATTCTCCGATGTTTTACTCGAGCAGAATGACGACATCGATCGTGCAGATGAGGTCGCGCGCTTTGACGCTGATTTCGTGTTGCTGACGGGGGAACTTTCGACGCTGATCAGTGAGCTGGTAGCGGCGTTGGGCGGTGAAGTGAAACGCGTGGTGCCTCAGCCTGAGAACTACGATTTGCAGGACGACAAACTTTATCCTGATGCGGTTCAGTTTGTACAGACATCCGGTCGCGCGACAATTTCAGGACTTCAGCGCCATTTCCGCATTGGCTACAACCGCGCGGCGCATTTGATTGAGGCGATGGAAAAAAAAGGCGTAGTCTCCGCGCCGACGCATGACGGCACACGGACAGTGATCGGGGAGGCGGTGCAATGACTGAAAAACCACAACCTCCTGTTCAAGCCGTAAGTTTTTCTGGTGGGCGTTCTTCAGGTCGTCTCGTTTACAAAATGGAACAGCGCCGGAGAGCAGGTGAGGATGTTCGTTACATATTCACTGATACCGGTGCCGAGCATCCAAAGACATATGAGTTTATTCGTAATATCGTGAAGCATTGGGGAATTGACCTGATTTGCCTCCGCCTTGTGATAAACCCTGAACTGGGTAAAGCGAATAGCTATAAGGTCATCAGCGTTGATGATATTGGCCCAGACTTACAACCATTCCGTGATGCTTGCTCTAAATACGGCATACCCTATGTCGGTGGACGGTTCTGCACCCGGACAATGAAGATCGAGCCGTTCCAGCGGTATTGCAAAGACCATTTTCCTGAGCATGAAAAATGGTTGGGTATCCGAATCGATGAACCTAAGCGGTTGACGCCTAAAGATGGTGTCCATTACTTGGCTGATATCAGCGATATGGAGAAAAAAGACATTCTGGCTTGGTGGAAACAGCAGCCTTTCGATCTGGACTTACCTGAACATCTGGGCAACTGCGTATTTTGCATTGAAAAAGGGATTAATAAAATTGCTCTCGCCGCCCGCGACGAGCCCCAGCTCGCCGCTGAATTCTGGCAACTTATTACAGATCCTTCTGTTCGCGTTGTCGATAGACGCCAGCAGGCCAATAAAATCATGTACAGAGGTAATCACTCGCTGGAATCGGTTATTGCGCTCTATGCAGACAAAAGCCGTGAAGAGATTGCAGCCACAATTCGAGGTAATGGCGGTTATGAGTCAGGTTCATGCACCGAGTCATGCGAAGCCTTTGCATGCGGTTTTGATGATGACATTTTGCCACTGGATGAGGCTGAGAGTGTCCCAGTAAACGAATATATCGCGACCCTTAATGCATACAAGCAAGAGCCATCTCATCTGCTGAAAAAGGTCGGTGATCAGTGGCGCACACCTGATGCTTTGTTTTGGGGTATCAATGCGATGTTCGGGCCGCTGGTGCTCGATCTGTTTACCGATGGCGAAAATAGCAAATGTCCGGCGTTTTACACAGCAGAGGATAACGCGCTGGCGCAGGATTGGGCGGCACGGTTGGCCGAGTTGAACGGTGCCGCATTCGCTAACCCTCCGTACAGCACAGCGAAAATGCATGAGGGAGAATACATCACCGGTATGCGTCACATCATGGCTCACACGGCTCAAATGCGGGAGCGGGGCGGGCGCTATGTCTTTCTCATCAAATCAGCTACGTCCGAAGTGTGGTGGCCGGAGCACGCTGATCACGTTTCATTCATTCGTGGCCGCATTGGTTTTGATGTTCCCACCTGGTTCAAGCCAAAAGACGATAAACAGATCCCCAGCAGTGCAGGCTTTGGCGCAGCAATCGCCGTGTTTGATAAGGAATGGCGTGGCCCGGCTATCAGCTACATTCAGCGGGAAAAGCTGCTGGCGACGGGTGAAGCGTTTTTAACACAGATCCGGCGTGAAGCAGATCGGTTATCAGGAATGGCAGCGGCACGACTGCTATCCAATCAGCAACCGATCACTATTCCTGATACCGAAAATACTGTCTGGCCTGCGGAAGTTAATTTCCTGTTCGAACGGATTTCTACAGCAACCACGCTGCCCGCTGGTCTGCAAAACAAACTCCGCAGTCATATCAACCGCCTGAAGCTCGAAGGCGTACCGGATTCAGCAATCATCACGACCGCAGAAACATTGTCAGTAGCCATGGGAGCCGCAGCATGAAAAACAGGGAAATCGTTGTCGATAATTTTGCAGGTGGCGGCGGTGCTTCAACGGGGATCGAAATGGCGATTGGTCGCAGTGTCGATATTGCGATTAATCATGATCCTAACGCGATTGCGATGCACACCACCAATCACCCGGACACGTTGCATTACTGCGAGAGCGTCTTTGATATTGATCCGGTTGCTGCGACTGCTGGCCGTCCGGTTGGGCTTGCGTGGTTTAGCCCTGATTGCACTCATTTCTCTAAGGCGCGTGGTAGCGCACCAGTGAAAAAAGAGATTCGTGGCTTAGCATGGATCGTTGTGAGGTGGGCGCTGGCAACTCGTCCGCGCTTGATTCTGTTAGAAAATGTGGTCGAATTTAAAACATGGGGACCGCTACTGATTGATGCTGACGGCACACGTCAGCCAGACCCTGCGCGATCAGGGGAAACGTTCGCGGCATTCGTCGGAATGCTGTCGGATGGTGTAGCGACTGATCATCCAGCGTTAGCGGAATGTTGTGAATTTCTGGGCATTACTCTTGATAGTCAGCCAGCGCAGCGGTTGGTTCGTGGGTTGGGGTATAACGTAGATCACCGAGAATTACGATCTGATAATTACGGTACGCCGCAGCGCCGGAAACGATTTTTTATGGTGATTCGCTGCGATGGCCAGCCTATCGTTTGGCCTAAACCTACCCACGGTGATCCGAAATCTCGGGAAGTTCAAGCGGGGCAACTGCGACCATGGCGGACGGCGGCGGACTGTATTGACTGGTCAATCGCGTCTACATCGATTTTTGAACGTAAAAAGCCATTGGCCGTAAACACGTTGCGTAGAGTAGCCAAAGGGCTGTGGCGTCATGTCCTAACAAATGCTGAGCCGTTCATTGTCACGAACACGACAGGACATCCGGGGGTAGGAATTGACGAACCGCTACCAACCGTCACGACTGGCGGACACCACATGCTTGGCACGCCAGTATTAACACCATTCATCAACGAGCACGCGAATGCGAGCAACCAACGCACGATGCCTATTGATGAGCCCATGCGGACGCTCTGTGCTCAGGTCAAAGGCGGTCATTTTTCTATCGTGGCACCGACGATGATTCCTCTGCGTGGAACGAATGAGTACCAGCTTTTTGGGCACAGCATAGAACGCCCATTATCAACAGTAACAGCTAGTGGCGCGCACCATGCGCTGATTGCCGCGAGCTTGGTCGATATGGGACATGGTGAATCGTGCGGAACGGGCGCGCGCCGCTGGAGTAATGGTATTCGTTCGCTTGAAATGCCACTGAACACTATCACGGCCAGTGCTGCGCCAAGCGCTCTAACAACTGCGCTATTTGAGCAAGCTAACGGCGGTTTCTACGACGGCGACGGCCATGCGGCCGACATACCGATGTCTACGCTCACTGCCGCGGGTAGTAATCAACGCCTGGTGACGGCCTATGCGGTCAAGTACTACGGAACAGGAGATCGCGGACAGTCCGTAAACGAGCCAATGCACACCATAACGACGAAAGATAGGATTGGTGTTGTTCGTGTTGTAAAGGTTCCCGCGGATTGTCTGTCATCGGAGTTGCTTGAAAAAGCGCGGCGCTGCGCGACATTACTTAATCAGCATCTTCCTGAGCGCTTTGCCGATCATGCCGAAATAGTGCTAATGGCCTACCGTGGCACCTGGTGGGTGTTAGTGGACATTACACTGCGCATGCTCCAGCCACCAGAGTTGTACGCCGCCCAAGGGTTTCCCAAATGGTACGTCATTGATATGGATTACCGAGGCGTGCTGCATACGAAAACAGCCCAGGTTGCACGGTGTGGTAACGCTGTGCCGCCGCAGTTTGCCGAAGCGCTGGTGCGTGCAAATCTGCCAGAAATGTGCGCCGAGCGTGAAGAGGTGGCAGCGTGAATCTCACAAAAGGACAGCGAGAAGCCGTGCGCCTTAAGTTTGGTGGGCGATGTGCCTATTGTGGAGAACCGTTAACAAAACGCTTCCATGTTGATCATGTTGAACCAGTCTTGAGGAATATCAGCAAAAACTATGCAATGGAAAGGCCTGAAAACAACACGTTAGAAAACCTTTATCCAGCCTGTATCCCATGCAATTTGTATAAATCGAGCTGCCCTGTTGAGTTGTTCAGAGAGCGGATTGCTATGCAAGTTGATGTTGCCCGCAGGGCGTCCCGTAGCTATAGAACCGCTGAGGCGTTTGGACTCGTAAAACCGACTGGTAACCCTGTTGTGTTTTGGTTCGAAAAATATAACGCTGGGGAGGTGTCCGCATGACAACCGCTATCCGTACCAAATCACCTAAGAAGCACAAAACCGAAGCGCTGGGCGTTCTGCTGCCTGGTGGCGGTATCAAATATTGTACCGATCATGATCGTGACGTAATGAAAGGAGTGCCAATCGGCACTCCGATCTCGCTCACACCTATCGGCGACCGGCGCAATATCAAGCATCACCGTAAATTCTGGGCGTTGCTGGATCTGGGGTTTTCGTATTGGGAACCTGCGTGGTCGTTTGTCAGTGATCGGGAGAAATGGATAGCTCATGAGGTTTCTAAAGAAGTCGCTCAGGAGGCGGGGGATCCTTCTTTGTATGACAACGTTACGAGGATTATTGCTGAAAGAGTTCTGGAGCGGCTAACTGCACAGCTTAAGCGCCGTTTTGATCCAGAGGCAGTTAAAACCAAAGATGCTTACCTGAATCACGTCATGGTAAAGGCCGGATTCTATGATCTGGCACCTAACCCTGATGGTGGCACGCTTAAACAGCGCTGGAGCATTGCATTCGTCAATATGGGGCAAGAGAAATTCGACAAGGTGTATCGCGGCGTATTTGGCGTGATCTGGAATGAGACGTTGAGCCAGTATTTTGCTGATGAAGCCGAAATGGAGAACGCTGTTAACCAGTTGATGAATTTTTGAGGACTGACCAATGACCGATAATGTGGATTTTCCAGACGATAGCGACAACGTTTTGCAGTTTACGAAGCGCTTTGATGATAATGCTGATATTAAGGAAATGCGGAATTTTGTTGAAGCGCCGAAGCCAGAAGGGCGAACGTGTCGCCATGAGCGGGTGATGGTTTCTGAGCACGAACGCTCGGTGAAATGTCGTTTGTGTAGCGCTGTACTGGATCCGTTTGATCACCTGCTGGCTTTGGCGAAGAAAGAAACCCGTATCGAGTGGGAGTTAACGGGTTTACGGAGTGAGATAAAGTCGCACAGAGAAGGACTGGCGAACCTGAAGCGTGAGGAAGCTAATTGCAAAGGCCGGATGCGAAACGCTCAAAACCGCCTCAATGATATCAATGGGCAGATCCATACAGCGAATCAGGAATTTCAGTTTGTGCTGAAGCGCGTTGGTGATATCAAAGCGATCAAAGGCAAAACCAATGCGTAAATCTCCGGCTTATCGGTCTAAATCCCTCCGTGATTCCGCACGTGGTCAGGTGTGTACGTTGCAGATCTCAGGCATCTGCAACTTTAACCGCGAAACGACGGTACTGTGTCATCTGCCTAGCTTGACACATGGTATGGCCTATAAGTCGGATGACTTCTATGCGGTGTTCGGCTGCTCGGCATGTCATGACGTGATTGATGGGCGCATGCCGTATGACTGGCGGCCGGGTGAAAAAGAGGAAACGTATCTGGCCGCACTGCATGCGACATGGCGCACCTGGTTTGAGGGAGAGTTGCTGGCTGAGAAAGGCGGTAAGTTTGCGTAACGCTATTGATGCTCTATCTGCCGTCGGTAGCCAGGCAAAATTGGAAGTATGCGGCGGCTCTGTGCGCAAAGTCCCCCACCAGGCTGAGCTGGAAGAGCAAGCCGCGTTAATTGAGTGGGCAGATAAGACCGTGATTGATGGTATCAAGATTGGGGATTATCTGCTGCATATCCCAAATGAGGGAAAACGTGGGCCGAAGGCGGCGCGTGATGCAAAGCGGCTTGGTGTTCGTGCTGGTGTGCCAGATCTGTTTCTGGCGTTGCCTCGGGGCGGGTATGCGGGTTTATGGATTGAGATGAAAGCTAGGGGAGGCAAGTTATCTGTGCAGCAAGAGGTTTGGCTTAATCGGCTGGAAGATGCTGGTTATCGGGCCGTTTGTTGTTTTGGTTTTGAGCAGGTAGTTGAAAATATAGCTAATTACCTATGACCTGATGTCAGAATAATCCCTAAAATTCTTTGTATATAGGGACATGTTCTACAAGACAATTCATCAAACCCAGAACTAACTGGGTTTGCTTATTTCATTTTTTTTGTGACGGTGGTGATGGGGGTGGTGTCGGCTTAGATATTTGTTTTGGTGGCGGTGGATTTTTACCTTCTTGTAAATTTATCCATTTGCCTCGCCTCTCTTGTGATTTTTCTGTCATGAGTATTTTCCTTTTATTTTTTTGGTGGCGCTGGTGGCGGCGCTGGCCTTACATTTGTTGGTGGAGGGAGATTCCTGCCAATGCGTGTAGAGTCATCTTTTGGGGGAATCATTTGAGGTACTGGTTGTTTATCACTGCTCATATTATGTTATCTAACTGTTGGTTTTTTTCGGCGGAGTGGGCGGTATGATAGGTCTTGTATTGACTGGCGGAGGCGGATTTCGTCCATGCTTTAACACGTCAGTCGGGCTATCTGATTTTGGAGTGTTACTCATTTTAGCTACTCACTTTTTTGGTTTAGGTGGAACGGGAGGTGGCGTTGGTCTTTTTGCAGTCGAGGGTGGGGGTGTTCTTCCCTCACCTGCTGGGAACGGATTGCCCATATTATTATACGGTGGTGGTGTCGGTTCTTTCCTCGACATATAAAACCTCTGGTTGTTCTTGGAGAAATTCAACCCACTTGATATCAGTGACGCTGATCATAAACAACTTTACTGTCGGCATATCTTGGTAGCCATCTTCAGTCACCCAACTAGGATTAAGAAGTATAACATGCCCTTTGGCTGGGTCTGAGGGCCATTCAGTCGGCCAACCAAAAATACGCCTTTCATCTTTTAAATGCAGAATTACATAATTTTCATTTTCTTTAAAGGTCCCATACCACTCGCAGTGGTATGAGGTCTCTTTAGTCATCCTTAGTGTTCTTAAAACACTATGAAATCGGTCACTATTAGCTAGCGTACTAAAAAGAAATCCAATTACTACCGCACAAGCATACGACCAGTAAAAGTCAGCAGTTGTTGTCCAACTACCAAAAATAGAGCCAGTATATTGTTTGGCCCAAATCAATAAGGCCTTAACCGCAATGACGGCCCCTTGAATGAATGCAGTGAATATTAGTGCTTGGACAATTCTCTCAAACTGCGTTTGCTTGGGATAAGACGTAAAAGAATGAAAAATCCACGCACTCACAAAACCAGGTAATAGATATTTTAATATGGTAAATATTTCACTGCTAATTGATTCCATGCGATTCCCTGTGTTTATTACATCATTTTTATGGGTTATTGCTATGTAGGAGGCTATTAGTACAATCTATTTTTGATTATATCAGGACTGACCAAATGACCATAGCAATAGAGCAACTTATCAAGATGCACGATCCGCGCTGTATGAGCATTGAATCATTGAATGTGGGGCGCGGGCGTGCAGTTCTCTCCAAAGAGCAAATATTGGCAGCATTTGCCACCACTCAGCACCGCCATTCCGTTGGCTTTGATTTGCTAATGGCAAAATACCGCCACGATAGCCAAGCAGAACAACGTATTCGAGCGGCGATATCTGACTGGGTAAATTCTCGAACGCACCTTGTGCACTCAGACCCTGCCTGTCAGTTGGCGCTAAGTATGGTGCTTGAGCGCAATCTTCCTGCGCAAATCGATCATATCGCTGGACTGCTCCGCAGATACGGCGCTAAAGCGGGGCAGTCGCGCAAGAATACTGATGCATTGCGTTTAGAGATAAAGCAACTTGAAAGACAGCGCTGCCGCGAGAGGGTGAGCTACGCCGATTACATCAGCGCGGGGATAGAAATCGCCGAGCTAAATGAGCGAATTGGTCATGAGCGTAAAGCGCTACGGGAATGGTCGGAGTACCAGGCGGCGCAATTGAATGTCTGCCCGCGCTGTAACGGAACGGGGAAAACGCTACGCCCAGCCATTGCCGTGTGTAATGAATGTGGCGGCAACGGGCATATTGCGGCGACGTTTGAGCACTTGCGTAAATCACTGGCTATCATAGGGGCTGTGATGTCTGCTGGTGAATGGCCGCAATATCTGGATCTGGTTAAACGCTGCATGCGCTGGTTGTATGTTGAAGAGTCTCAGGCAGTTAGCGTTCTTAATGAGAGAATTCATAACGAAATTGATTAATAGCATGTGTCAGATTGACCCCGCATCAGATACGCGCTAAATTCGCGAAAGATACCGGAGTATGCCTTAAAAAGCTGCTCCGGTTTTTTATTGGTCAGTCCTCAAGCCTGCATGGTTCGCCCAGCAGGCTTTTTTATTTCCTGCACATAGAGCATGTTATGTCCAAAATTCTCACCCTTTTAGATTACCGAGTCGCCGCGAGTGGTTTGGGGGTTCCGGTTGCTACGGTTAAAGCAGTTACTGAAGTTGAAAGCAATGGCAGTGGTTTCCTATCAGATGGCCGTGTAAAAGTGCAGTATGAGCCGCACGTCATGTACCAGCAGTTAACGAAACATTTTGGCGGTGCTCGGGCAAATGCTGAATTAGCGAAACATCCTGATCTGGTGGCGCGTAAGCCTGGTAGCTATCAGTCCACTGATAAAGAAGATAAAGACATGGATCGGGCTGCCAGTATCATTGATCGCGGCTGCGCGTTGCAATCTGCATCGTGGGGAGCATTCCAGATAATGGGCTACCACTGGAAAACCTGCGGCTACCCAACATTACAGGCCTTCATTAACGCCCAATACACAGCAGCCGGTCAGCTTGATACGTTCGTGCGCTTTATTAAAGCTGATAACAAACTGCTGTCGGCGCTGCAAAATCGTGATTGGGCAACCTTCGCCCGAATTTACAACGGCCCTGCGTATGCCAAAAACCGCTATGACACCAAGCTTGAGAACGCGTATACCAAATACCAAGGGGCAGCGTAATGGAATGGTTGTCCCGACAGTGGGAGCAATTTCAATGGGCGGTCGCTGGGCTGATTGGCGCGCTGATATCTGTACCGTTTCAAAGCGACCTGAGAACGGCGCGCGGGATTGCGATCTTCGTTTTCACAGGTAGCGCCTGCGCTCACTACCTGACGGGAATTGTTGGAGACTATTTCAATATCAACCCGTCGTCGGCTGGCGGGATTGGTTTTCTTCTGGGGGCATTCGGCGGTTCGCTGATTGCTGCCGTTATCAAGGCAATTGAAGCCGCCGATCTGTGGGGGCTTATCCGATCCCGGTTTGGTGGAGGTGCCCAATGATTTTCACCATCGCCTACGTCACCATTCTTCTGTGGGCTGGGTGGTGCGTGTTCAGTGACCACGTTAAAGATGGGGTAATCGGCAAACTAATGTATTCGGCACTTTCTATTTCGTGCATGGGGGCGCTGATTGGTGGAAGTGGGTCAGATAGACAGGCCGATAGCATTATTTTGCTATGTATTGCGATGATAGGAATTCGGCACTTTGTCCTAAAACAGCTTAATCTGTCTAAAAATTAGTCTTTTTTGAGCTGTTTTGGCGACGCTACGTGAAATCTGAATTCCTCACCCTCATCAATCCTCTCACTTTTTAACAGAGAAACCATGTTAACCACGAAAATGAAAGCGCTGCTGTTATGCGGCGGGTTGGCTGCTGCGTTCGGCACGGGTTGGTATGCGCAGGGATTGCGGTGGGATGCGGATATTGCGCAGCGGGATAAGCAGCAATCGGAAGATATCAATACAAGCCAGCAAGCTATTATCGCCGGGCAGTCACTTCAGTTCCATCGCTACAATGAAATCGCCAGGCAGGCGAATCAGTATGCCATCACTATCAAGGGTAAATCCGATGAAAAACAGATTATTTACCGGACAATTATCAAACATCATCCTGCTAGTCGTGAGTGCGTGCCTGATGATGTCGCTGTTGGGTTGCTCGACTACGCGCACAGTCTACGTGCCAGCGCAATGCACACCGTTGCCAGCGGAACTAACACAGCCGGTACTGGTGCCGCTGCCGCCGAGTGCAGACTAACGTATGGGCAGGCGGTGTATTGGATTGATCCGTTGCTGGCGGTGATTGAGCAGGCTAATGGGCAACTGGCGGGGATACGCGAAACCGAATCTTTGCCGTAACCGCTGACGTGGCAATGCGTCCGTGAGCAGTGCTTGAAATAAAGGAATGAGCATGAAATTCATCAAACGATTATTTTGCCGACATAATTACAAGCTGTACCGCACCCTGTACGGTGATGAGATTATCGGTAGAAATTGGCATCGCTATGAAGTCCTCTGTGAAAAATGCGGCACACACAAATACAGCCGAACGAAGCCGAAATAAAAGACGATCGGCTGAAGGTGATTTATCTGCATGAGTATATCCGAGCGTTACAAGTATGGGGGAGCGAAGTGACTCTTAACAGACTTCATCTGATAAAATAAAACCCCATCATTTTGAAGTGAGGAGTTGTCATGACTGACTTATCCCCCCTTGACGCATGGTTAAGAGTTGGTACGTGGGATACTGGACATCCAAAGGATAGTGAAAGGTTTTACAAGGCAGTTTATGCCGTAATAAAACTGAATGACGCAATGATTGAACGAAAGGATGTATATCTATATATCATTGATCACCAGAAGGGTAAGGTACATAAAAACAGGCTAGACGAACTAGCTGAGAAATATTCAAGTAAATTTAGTGTTATCGTTGATTTTCTATACGAGAACAAAATATCCCTTTGATGGTTATAAAATATCGGCCACCTCTGAGCCTGTACATAAATTTGTGTAATTGCCTGATTTTGATATGTTCAATCCAACATCAAAAGCAGGTTAATTTATGGACGAAAAACAATTACAGGCACTGGCTAACGAACTGGCCAAAAATCTCAAAACACCTGATGATCTCAGCCAGTTCGAGCGCCTGCTGAAAAAAATCAGTGTTGAAGCCGCCCTTAATGCTGAAATGTCCCACCATCTCGGGTACGAGAAAAACCAGCCCAAAGCGGGTCTTAACGCACGCAACGGTTATTCCACAAAAACTGTCATTACTGGCGATGGCCCGCTCGAACTGCGTACTCCGCGCGATCGTGACGCCACATTCGAACCTCAACTGGTGAAGAAAAATCAGACCCGGATAACCAGCATGGATAACCAAATCCTGTCGTTATACGCCAAAGGCATGACTACCCGCGAAATCGTCGCGACGTTTAAGGAACTGTATGACGCGGATGTGTCGCCGGCCCTGATTTCAAAGGTCACGGACGCGGTGATGGAGCAGGTTGTTGAATGGCAGAATCGGCCGTTGGATAGCCTTTATCCCATTGTTTATCTTGACTGTATTGTCCTTAAGGTCCGTCAGGACAGTCGTGTCATCAACAAATCCGTGTTCCTGGCCTTGGGCATCAATATCGACGGTCAGAAAGAACTACTGGGTATGTGGCTGGCGGAAAATGAAGGGGCGAAGTTCTGGCTGAATGTGCTGACGGAGCTGAAAAACAGAGGTCTGAACGACATTCTCATCGCCTGCGTTGACGGTCTGAAAGGCTTCCCTGACGCTATCAACGCGGTATATCCGCAAACCCGCATCCAGTTGTGTATCGTCCATATGGTGCGCAACAGCCTGCGCTTCGTCTCATGGAAGGACTATAAGGCCGTCACTCGCGACCTGAAGGCGGTTTATGGGGCCGCGACGGAAGAAGCGGCGTTGCAGGAGCTGGAAACATTCGCCAGGGTCTGGGATGAGCGCTACCCGCAAATCAGCCGTAGCTGGCGTGCAAACTGGGCGAATCTGTCAACATTCTTCGCGTACCCGGATGACATCCGTAAGGTGATTTACACGACCAATGCCATTGAATCGCTGAACAGCGTCATCCGGCATGCCATAAAGAAACGCAAGGTGTTCCCGACAGATGACTCAGTAAGGAAAGTGGTGTGGCTGGCGATACAGTCGGCATCAAAAAAATGGACGATGCCGATCCAAAACTGGCGGCTGGCGATGAGCCGCTTTATTATCGAGTTCGGTGACCGCCTGGACGGTCAGTTCTGAGAAATGGCATTTACACAGAATCATGTACAAGGTCCCACCTCTGGGTGGCTTTTATTTCTATCACCGATGGCCTCAGCATCCGCTGGGGCTTTTTTTTCGCCCCAACAAAAGGTAATCCCATGACACAGACCAACGCATTACCACGCTACCGCAGCCATAAAGTCGTTCAGGCAGCGAAAATTATTGATGTGAACCTATCAGGTAGCGGTAAATCATCGCTAACGCTCGATGGTGACGTTTTGCTTCTTGCTGAGCGGGGATACATCGAAAAACATAACCCACAACTTGGTGGATATTTTGTTCTCTATGAAGATGGCTATCAAAGCTATTCGCCGGCTGCTGCTTTTGAAAGTGGGTATGTGCCTCTACCTGAGTTAGGTGGTTGTTCTGGGGGAGTCGGTGATAACCAGCAGGAAGTAGAGCGTCGAAACATTGAGCATGCCGCCCGTACCGCCCACGAAGTTAACCGGGCGTACTGCGCTGCGCTGGGCGATCACAGCCAGCCCAATTGGGAAGACGCCCCAGACTGGCAAAAGAACTCTGCTATCGAAGGCGTGGTATTCCACCTCAATGGTGATCATCCGCCGGAAGCCAGCCATAACAAATGGTTGGAGTTCAAAAAACAAGATGGCTGGAAATATGGCCCAGTGAAAGACGCAGAGAAGAAAGAGCACCCGTGCTTTGTCCCGTATGACCAACTTCCTAAAGAGCAGCAGGTGAAAGATTATCTGTTTCGCGCTGTAGTCCACGCATTCAAGTGATTCATCAGGCATTCCAGAGTCACTTCTCAGAGGTGGCTCGATAATGCTTACTCAGTAGGACGCTATGGCAAAGTACGATTGGAAAAAGCTGCTGGCCGATTATGCTGCGGCATACTCAGCAACGGGAATCTCCCCTGCGGAGTGGTGTGCTCAGAATGAGGTGCCGTATAGCTCTGCGAAGCGTTACATCACGATAAAGGCTGCAATGGATTTCATTGAGCAGCATTCGCAAATTCGCAGTTCGCAAAAAAGTGATTCGCAGATTCGCAAAGAGAAAGGCGCGAGTCGCAAAAGCGAGAAAAAGCGTGATGATTCTGGCGATAACGATACGGAGGAATCAGCAGACGCAGACGACAGTGACACCAGCGATCAGCAGCCTGAAACTGAACCGCAACGGGATGCTAGCGGTCGCTTTGTTAAAGGGAACAATCTGGGCGGGAATTATGGTGTTCCAGCTAATGCGTTCCAGCCTGGCAATCAAATCCCGCGTAAGCATTCTGCTTATGCCAAATATCTGGACGCAGATGAGCTTTTTGAGGCGGTGCAAGAAACTGAACTGCGTGATGAGCTGATTTTCACCCGCGCCCGTGCATTGTCAGTGACGAAAACGCTGAACAAAATCATGGAGGATTTGCAGAACGCTGAATCAGTCGAAGCGCGTATCGAGCTTTACGATAAGTTCATCAAGGCCGAGCAAGGGCTCGATCGCAACATTGCCCGGATTGAGTCGATCGAGAACAGCCTGAGCAAATTACAGCTGGATGCGGTGAATGTTCCACGTCTGAGTGCTGACACGCAGCGCATTAAGGCGGCGACCGCCAAGCTGAAAGCAGAAACGGAGAAGTTGACGGCAGAAAGTAAGGATGTGACGACGCCGCTAACCGATGTGGTGCGTGATATTCATGCGATGCCGGATGATGGAATGCTGGCGCAATGACGACACCACACTATGATGCCAGCCTTGTAGAAGACGAGCTTGACGGAATGACCGAGGCGCAGCAGCGCCTTTTTATTTTGTCAAAATTGAGCAATCCGTGGTGGCGGCTCAACAATCTGTACAAGATCGAGAATGAGAAAGGCCAACTGGTCACTTTTCGGATGCGTCCGGCACAGCGTCGGCTGTTCAAGCACATGCATTACCGCAACATCATTCTCAAAGCACGTCAGCTTGGTTTCTCCACGGCGATTGATATCTACCTGCTCGATCAGGCACTGTTCAATAAGAACATCAAGTGCGGGATTATTGCGCAGGATAAGAATGCCGCTGGCGAAATCTTCCGTACCAAGATATCGATACCCTTCGACAATCTACCTGGCTGGTTACGTTCGTCATTCAAGATTACCGAGCGACGCAGCGGGGCGAATGGCGGCTATATCCTGTTTTCTCATGGCTCCAGCATTCAGGTGGCCACGTCTTTCCGCTCGGGTACGGTTCAGCGTCTGCACATTTCTGAGCACGGGAAAATCTGCGCCAAGTATCCGGCCAAAGCCAAAGAGGTGCGAACCGGTACGCTGAACGCCGTGCATGATGGTTGTATCGTGTTTGACGAATCCACAGCGGAAGGCGTGGGCGGCGATTTCCATACCATGAGCACACGGGCGCTTGAGCTGGCACAATCCGGTGTCGATCTGACGATGCAGGATTACAAGTTTCATTTCTATCCGTGGTTTGACGATCCGAAATACGTTGCTCCCGTTCCGGCAGGTGGCCTACGCCTGAGTAAATATCACCAGGAATACTTTGCTGCGGTTGAAGCAGCAACGCGCGTCACGCTGAGTGATGAGCAAAAGCAGTGGTATATCCGCAAAGAGGTCGAGCAGGGCGAGGAAATGAAGCAGGAATTTCCTTCTACGCCGCAGGAGGCTTTCTTAACCTCTGGCCGCCGTGTATTCGCCGCCATCAATGTGATGCATGCCGAAGGGCGCTGTAGCCCGCCGCTCATTGTCTATGACGTAGAGCCTGAAACCGGTAAGCGTACAAAGGTGCAGGCACTGCGCGGCGGCGATAAAGAGGAGCTTCAGCGCACGTTACAAAATCATCTGCTGGTCTGGGAATTGCCGGATCCCGACGAGGATTATGCTATCGGTGCGGATATTGCCGAAGGATTGGAAAACGGTGACCGATCTTCATTTGATGTCGTGAAGAAATCGACAGGCGAACAGGTGGCGCACTGGTTCGGTCATCTGGATGCGGAGCTATTCGCGCAACTGCTGGCACACATCGGCGAGTGGTATAACACCGCTTACATCGGGCCTGAGCGAAATAACCACGGCCATGCGGTATTGCAGAAGCTGCGTGATATTTACCCCGTCCGCGCTATTTACGCCGAGCAACACCTTGATCGCGATAACGACGACGAGACGCCGAAGCTGGGTTGGTTAACGACCAAGCAAAGCAAGCCGGTGGTAACGGAGGGGCTGAAAACGTTACTGCGCGAAAAGGCCAGCGGTATTCGCTGGATCGGCACCATTAACGAACTCAATACCTATGTCTATGACGCCAAAGGCAGCATGGGCGCACAAACCGGTTGTTTCGATGACCAGGTGATGAGCTATGCCATTGCGCAGGAAATGCGTGCTCGTATGCCAGCCAGACCGAAACTGAAACCTATCGACCGTTCTAAACCCACTCACTGGATGTCACATTGATGAACACAGCCGCTATTGACGCTGAGGCTCAGCCACAGCAGCAGGATAATCGCCAGCAGGACAATCGCGACCGCTTTACGCAGCGGCAGTTACTGGATCTTTCATCGGACATTGACGCGCAGCCAGACTGGCGCACCACGGCAAATACCGCCTGCGCGTATTACGACGGCGATCAGCTTGCGCCGGAAGTGGTGGCGAAACTGCGTGAACGCGGTCAACCGCTGACGATGCATAACCTGATTGCGCCAACCATTGATGGTGTACTGGGCATGGAGGCCAAGACACGTACCGACCTGATGGTTATCGCTGATGATCCTGATGAGGAAATGGAGCAACTGGCCGATGCGGTCAATGCGGAATTTGCTGACGTCTGCCGGTTGTCCAACATCAATAAGGCGCGTTCTGATGCCTACGCTGAGCAGATCAAGGCGGGGCTGTCATGGGTTGAGGTACGCCGTAACAGCGATCTGTTTGGTTCGCGCTACAAGGTTGGAACCGTTCACCGTAATGAAGTGTTCTGGGACTGGCATAGCCGCGAGGCTGATTTGAGTGATTGCCGCTGGTTGATGCGCAAGCGCTGGCTGGACGTGGATGAGGTGAAGGCCACTTTTCCCGATATGGCGCAGGTTATCGACTACTCGATCAATGAGTGGCGTGGGTTTGTGGATACCGATATTGCTGAGGGGCAGGAATCTGCCTTAATAAGCGCTTATGACGAGTACCAACAGTGGAGCCGTAAGGATATTGAATGGGTGTCTGCCAACCGTAAGCGCGTCATGTTGCAGGTGATCTACTATCGAACGTACCAACGGGTGCCGGTTCTTGAATTGTCCAATGGCCGCGTTATCCAGTTCGATAAAAACAACGTGATGCACGCCGTGGCGCTGGCAACAGGCCGTGTGTCGGTGGTGATGTCTCGCGTCAGCCGGATCCGCGAAGCGTGGTTTGTCGGGCCGCACTTTCTTGGCGACCGCCCATGCTCAGCGCCACAAGGCATGTTCCCGCTGGTGCCGTTCTGGGGCTATCGCAAAGACAAAACAGGTGCGCCTTATGGCTTAGCCTGCCGTGCGATCCCCGCTCAGGATGAAGTGAACTTCCGCCGTATCAAATTAACCTGGCTATTGCAGGCCAAGCGCATCATCAAAGATGCCGATGCCGTTAACATGTCCGACAAGCAACTTATTGAAGAGGCCGAACGCCCAGATGGCGTGATTACTCTCAACCCCGATCGGCGCAATAAAACGACCGCTGCCGATGCGCTGAGTATTCAGCAAGATTTCCAGGTCGCGCAGCAGCAGTTTCAGGTCATGCAGGAGAGCATGAAGCTGATTCAGGACGGAATGGGCGTGTATTCGGCCTTTCTCGGGCAGGACTCCAGCGCCGCTTCCGGTGTGGCGATCAGCAATCTGGTCGAACAAGGCGCGACGACGCTGGCGGAAATCAACGATAACTACCAGTTTGCCTGTCAGCAGGTTGGGCAGTTGCTGCTATCGTATTTACTGGAAGATCTGACGCGCCGGCGCAATTACTCCGTTGTTGTGAACCGTGACGATCCCCGCCGCCGTAAGTCCGTTACCCTCAATGAAGAATCCGGCAACGGGATGACTAATGATGTTTCCCGTCTGCGTGCTCATATTGCGCTTGCGCCGATCCAGCAGACGCCCGCTTATAAGTCGCAATTGGCCGAGCGCATGTCGCAGGTCATTACCGGTTTGCCGCCGCAGGTACAGGCCACGGTACTGGATATGTGGGTTGAACTGCTGGATGTACCGAAGAAGGCCGAGTTTATCGAACGTATCCGCAGTGCGCTGGGTACGCCGAAAGCACCGGATGAAATGACGCCAGAAGAACAACAGGCGGCTCAGCAACAGCAACAATTGCAGGCGCAGCAGCAAGATCTGGCGATGCGTGAGATTGCTGGGAAAGTGGCGAAGCTGGAAGCCGAGGCACAGCGCATCGCGGCGGTGGCTCAGCGTGAGCAAACCTTAACGAACAGCCAGCGCTTTGATGATGCGAAAACGCAGGCGGAAACCGGTCGCATCCTTCAGGATATGGAGAACACGACGCGGGAGATTGAGGCGCTGAATGCGCAGATGATGCAGAGTATTCAGGGGCAGATTGATTCTATACCCCTTTGAGTTCCAGCATGATTTCAGCCTTGCAGGTTTTAAGTATCTGTTTATAAAGTGACACAAGGCCATAAAGGATAGAGGCACTTAAGACTGTAATGCCTAAGTCATTTGAGCTGATAGTCCCGTTTACTGTTTGGTTAATTGCATCGAGTAAATACGGCCTAATCTCGATAACCGCAGAAGAAAGTGTTGATAATGCATAAAGGCAAAAGCCAATTGAGATAATTGCTGAAGGAATAAATGATAGTCTTTTCCTAAGTTGCATAATCAAATCTCCCAACTATTGAATAATAAGTAATAACGCGCTAAATTCGCGAAAGATACCGGAGTATGCCTTAAAAAGCTGCTCCGGTTTTTTATACCATAAAATCAGTATCGGCCACCTTCGGGTGGCTTTTTTGTTTGTGCCGATAAGCGTTTTTGTTAGAGCGCTTATTCGCATGGGCAGCGATACGCCTTTTCCCTTTCGGATCTATCCGACAAATAGACATGCAGGAGTCATAACGTGAGTGTTGATATTAATAATTTAACAGGTGAAGAAACAGCGGAAGAGTTGGAAGCACTGTTGAATGGCTTGGGCGATGTGGATATTTCTGATGAGGCGGCGGGTGCGGTAACCCATACCGGACAAGCTAACGCCGATAATCTGAATGGGCAGCAGGGAAATAAGGGCGATACCACCACGCTGACGCCGGGCGTAGCTGCACAATCACAGACGACCACGACTCAACAGCCAGCCTCCGATGATAACGGTAATGGCACCGCGAAAAGTATTCTCAGCCGAGATGGTAAGCACACTATTCCTTACGGCGTGCTAGAGGCTGAGCGCGCCGAGAAACAGCGACTGACGGAAGCCAATCAGCGGACGTCTACGGAACTAGCTGAAGCTCGGCGACAGTTGGAAGTCTTTACGCGCCAGATTAACGATGCTGGTTTACAGCCTGCGCAGTTGCCGGAAAAAGCTAAAATCACACCAGAGCAGATCGCGACGGTGCGTGAGAGTTTCCCTGAAGTGGCGAGTGTGCTTGATGCGTTGACGCAGAAAGTGGAATACCTGCAATCTGCGCAGCCAGCCCCGGTAGTTTCTCAACCTGTTAATGATAATCCTGTGATTGCGGCACTGGACGCCACGCCAGATCTGAAAAACTGGCAAGATAGCGATCCAGACCGCTTTACACTGGCGGTGCATATCGATGAAAAACTCAAACTTGATCCCGCGTGGAAAGACAAACCGTTAAATGAACGATTCGGTGAAGTCGTGAAGCGAACCCGCGCCGCCTATGGTGAGTCTGTGGAGAGTGCACCTCAACAGCCTACGCAAGCCGCGCAACAGCAACCGACAGCCGAAGAACTTCAGCAAAAAGCAGCCGATCTGCTGGCGAAAGCAAATGCATCGTCACAGTTGCCTGCGTCACCGTCAGATGTTGGTTCAACGACGCAACACACTACATCGCCACTGGAGCAGGCGGCCAACGCCGATCCTGACCAATTGCAGGTGATGTTTGCTGGCATGACAGATGCGCAGATTGAAGCGCTGTTAGAACAAGCCATCTGACGTTACCTACTCACATCATCCAACCCGCCGCGTGCGGGTTTTCTTTTTTAGGGAATCAACATGACTACCATTACCTCCGCCCAGGCGAATAAGTTGATGCAGGTTGCGCTGTTCACCGCAGCCAACCGCAACCGCTCATTCGTTAACATCATGACGGAACAGCAGGAAGCACCAAAGGCGGTAACGCCGGATAAAAAAGGCGTGAAGCAAACCAGCTATACCGCGCCAGTGGTGCGTATTACCGATCTGCAAAAGCAGAAAGGCGATGAAGTGGATATGCAGATCGTCCACAAACTCAGCAAACGCCCGACGATGGGCGATGCGAAGCTGGAAGGGCGTGGTGAAAACCTCGCGTTCGCGGATTTCTCACTCAAGATTAATCAGGGCCGTCATCTGGTTGATGCAGGCGGGAAAATGTCAGAGCAGCGCTATAAGCACAATCTGAACAAAACCGCACGTACCTTGCTGGGTACGTACTTCAATGATCTGCAAGATCAGTGCGCGACGGTACATCTGGCGGGCGCACGCGGTGATTTCATCGCTGATGACACCATTCTGCCGCTGGCGGGGCATGGTGAGTTCGGCAAAATCATGATTAACGATGTGCTGCCGCCAACCTACGATCGCCATTTTTACGCCGGTGATGCGACCAGTTTTGAAAGTCTGGATGCTGCCGATATCTTCAGTTTGGGCGTGGTCGATAATCTTTCTCTGTTTATCGATGAAATGGCGCACCCGCTCCAGCCCGTCAAAATGTCGAAAGACGAAATGGCGAACGACGATCCTTATTACGTCCTGAACGTCACGCCGCGCCAGTGGAATGACTGGTATACCTCCACGTCGGGTAAAGACTGGCAGGCGATGTTGTCACGCGTTATTCAGCGATCTAAAGGTTTCGATCACCCGCTGTTCAAAGGTGAGTGCGCAATGTGGCGAAACATTCTGGTGCGCAAGTACACAGGGATGCCGATCCGCTTCAATTCTGGCTCTCAGGTCGCTGTATCTAACAATGATCTGGCGGCCACCGTTGCACTGAAAGAAGCAAAAACCACCATTGACCGCGCTATCTTGCTGGGCGGTCAGGCGTTGGCGAATGCTTACGGCACGGGCGAGGGCGGTGGTCACTTCGGTTACCACGAAGAGAAAGTCGATCACGGCAACGGCACGGAGATTTCTGTTCGTTGGATCAACGGCCTGAAGAAAATCCGCTTCCAGCAGAAAGATGGTCGCATGAGTGACCACGGCATTATCGTCGTTGATTCCGCGATCTCTACGGGTCGTTAATCCATCCCCTAATCCCCACATAACAGCAGGCTTCGGCCTGCTGCCTTGTTTTATCAGGAGAAAAATTTATGGCAACGATTCAAGCGCCGTCCATGCGTGACGCGGTGTACCAAGGGCCGCAGGGTAATTTGTCTTTAGCAGAAAGCCAGATTGTGCTGGCTACCGCAGCCGTTGGCGATGTTGTTGAGTTATTGGAAATGCCGATCGGTATGCGGATTTATTCTGTTGATGTCGTCAGTGATGCGCTGGGTGCCAATACCACTGTAGCGATCAAGAGCGGTAATCAGACACTTGTCGCGGCCGCGAGTCATGCAGCGGCGGTGGCGAAATCTGTACCCGTTGTGCCGTACAGCACGGCGATCAGTGGTGAGAAAATCACCGCTACGATTGCTGGTGGTGCCGCAACGGGTCGTCTGATCGTCAATGTGAAATATGTTGCGGTAGGCTACTAAGCCGCCTCTCTAACTATCCAGCCCACTCCGGTGGGCTTTTTTATAAGGATTCAAAAATGGCAGAAGTTTCTGTTGTGTACATCGGTGGTAAAGACAAAAAGCGCGATACCGTGACAGGTAGCCGCCTGATCTTCCCCCGCCTTAAACCCGTCAACGTTGAAAGCGGGATTGCTCACCAGTTGCTGGAATTCCCTACCGTATGGGTACGTGAAGACCAGGTAACATCGGTGTTGGCACAGTCTGCTGAGGACGAGACATTAAAAGCCCAGTTGGCGGTGGAAGAGCTGGCACGCCAGAAGGCTGAAGCTGAAGCGAATAGCTGGGTGGTCAAAATCGGTAACGATGATGTCGATTTGGCAAAACTGACATCCGTCCAACTGGCGACGCTGGTTGAAGCGGAAGATTTGGCGGTTCTGAAGCAAGGCGCTCAGGAAAAAGTTGATGATTTCCGCGCACGCGTTCGTGAAGCTGTTAAAGCAAAGGGCGCTGAATAATGGCATCGCTTGACGCATTCCTGCCAGCGATCCGTAAGCATATTAGCGGGCCGTTAGATTTCATGATGCGGCAATCTGCATTGGAAGCCGCTATCACATTTTGCCGTGAGTCGCTGTTTTGCCGTGAATCGCTGGTGCTGACAGAGGTCGAGCAAGGTGTAACGCTCACGCTGACGGAGAGTCTGGAAGTGAAGTGCGTCAAGCGCTTACTGGTCACCGATATTAGCAACCCTGATGATCCTGCTGTACTGGTTGCGGGCGTAGACTTTTCCGTGATCTCAGCTAATCACATTGCGCCTGCACGGCCGTTTGGCCGCATCGCCATTGTTTTTGCCGTAGAGCCGCGGCGCACTGCGGATGCTGTACCCGATGCGTTGGCTGACGATTACACGGATGTTATTGCTGCCGGTGCGTTAGAAGACCTTTACCTGATGCCAGGCAAGCCGTGGAGCGATCCGCAACGAGCGGCGTATTTCAAATCTCTCTTCACCGATGGTTATCGACGTGCCTATCGTGATGCGCTTGATAACTCCCTGATAACCGGTTTCCACAATCCAGTCCGTAAACACGAATTCTACTAATGACAACGATTAACGACATTATCGGCAGAGCAAACTCGCAGTTGCTGGATTCGCTGTGGCTGCGCTGGCCTAAATCCGAGCTGCTGGATTATTACAATGATGCGATTAACGCCGTAATCATCATCAGGCCAGATGCTGGGGCATCGATTGAGACATTCGATTGCGAGCCTGGTACGCGGCAACGCTTACCCGATGGCGCGATACGTTTACTGGAAATTACGCGAGTAGTTGGGGGGCGTGCTATTCAGCCGTTCCCGCGTGATGCGCTCGATTATCAGTATCCCGATTGGCACAGCATAACGGGCCCGATTGAACGTTATTGCTACGACGAGCAGACACCTAAAACCTTCTTTGTATTCCCCGGTGTACTGGTTGGTGCTCAACTGGAAATCAACGTCGCGCGTTTGCCTTCTCCTGCCAGTATTGCCGATCTATCGCCGCAGAATGCCCGGTTATTCCCCCTTGATGAGCTGTACTTTAACCCTGTCATTGAGTTCATCCTTTTTCGCGCCTATGGCAAAGACGCAGAAAACGGCAATAACGCGATGCTGTCATCCCAGCACTATCAAACTTTTGTCGATCTGCTGGGCGTCAAATCACAAACTGATACCGCCGCCGGGCAGAAAAAGC
The DNA here is from genome assembly GCF_032905925.1 of Pectobacterium sp. HCp5_1. NCBI lineage: Bacteria > Pseudomonadati > Pseudomonadota > Gammaproteobacteria > Enterobacterales > Pectobacteriaceae > Pectobacterium > Pectobacterium sp. HCp5_1. The sequence continues at coordinate 19,983 of NZ_JAUMIO010000001.1, read as the reverse complement.
AGGCGCAATATAATGGGAGTTCGCAAACGTGAGTGTATTAATCAGTGGCGTGTTAATGAATCCGGCTGGTGTCCCTGTTTCTGGTGCCGAGGTCACCTTTAGCGCGCTGACCAACGGGCCTTCGGTATTGAACGGTTTTTCTGCATCTGTCATGACGGATCAGGATGGCAACTACGCTATTCCGTTGGAGATCTGCGATTACGCCATTTCAATCCAGAGTGATGGTTACAACTCGGTCTATGGTTCCGTTTCTATTAATGAGAAATCGACGCCAGCGACGATCAACGAACTATTAAAACTGGCCGCGATGGAGCAGGCCGTTACGCCAGCGATCATTGTCTATTTTCGCGAAATCCAAGCCGATGTTGCTGTGAAGCTGGTTACGGTGCAGACACTGAGTAACAACGCGACAACTGCTGCGCGTGACGCAACCACGGCTAGAAACGAGGCGGCTCAATATGCCCAAAATCTCAGCACGGCGCTCGCTCAAGCCCAGCAAGCCAGCACATCGGCGACTGCTTCAGCTAATATGGCTACCCAATCGGCCAATAAAGCCGACAGTGCCAAAAATGCCGCAGAAGCAGCCGCGGGAAATGCTCAGGCGACACTGGCTAACGCCATGCTTAAGGGGCAGTTCGGTTGGGGTGGGAGGCTGGTACAAATATCCAACGTAGATATATTAGATTATTTCAAAGGTGCTGTGCCATCTGGCCTGTATCAGTGCGATTCATCAAACGTCACTGGCCTGCCTCCCGGATTCGGTCCTAGCAATATTGACTGGCGAAATCCATCCCCAGGGTTTGGCGTAATGGAAGTTACTGATGTGACTTATCCATCACGAAAACATTGGGTCGTTCTCATGAATGGAAACTGGCAGGGCTGGGTTTCGGACATTGTATCCCACAGTTCTACAACCAGAATCCCGTCACGTATCACTGAAATCAGTGATCCTACGCACTCAGGCGGGGATTATGTAATCGAATATGGGGCAATGTCAGGCACGGCTGCTTATTGTTATTGGGATTGGCATATGGATGGGAACCCGACCACAGATTACAACATTCGGTTCGGCGCTGCGCCTCCTGCGTCCGCGGGCGGAAAGTCAGACCTCTACATTGAATTAAAAGACATGTTCCTTAACAATGACAGGGTTGTTACGGGGGGCCGCTGGGGATTTGGTGGTATATCCCAAAATATTCAATCCCTATGGGATGATGCAACATGGAATTCGTACTTAAAGGATAACGAAAGTCAGGTATGGAGACAGAATGCTCCTGTAAATAGTACAGCGAGCATGCCTCCATATTCCACAGGCGTTTCATTTAGGTCATCAGATACGTACGGGGCGTTATTTTTCCCGATAACTTACAATAGCAGTGAATTTTTGACCGTATACGGCGGAAATACATCCGGCTCATTACAGACTGTCAGGAAGTTGTGGGACAACATTACAATGGCAGTGCAACACCAAAGTGGGAAGGGGTTTGTTTTAAACGATATAGGGGTAACCTCCCCCAAACCCACAACAATGGATGAATACCTTTACCAACTTTCTCAACATCAGGGCATGGGCAGCAGAACATTTATTGATGGATCATGGAAATCGCATATATCAGTGCGGCATCTGGGTGGCGTGCCTGAAAGCGGTGACAATAACAACACACAGTATGGATTAGCCATAATTGACGAAAACATGCTCAGCCACAATTATGACATCAGATTGTACAGGCAACGTGAAAACACTTGGCTCCCCCCAGTTAGTTTGTATCACTCTGGGAACGCAACAGCAGACGCCAACGGACATCTAAAAGTGTCATCCCCGATAGTGAAGCTCTTTTCCGATGGTTCATCAGAGCTGAATGCAGAATCCTATGGTGTTGTAACCACGCGACTATCTGAAGGGGTTTATCACATCACTGGCTGTCTTGGATTAAATGCTGATCGTGCATGGGGCGGCGAAGATGGTGGAATTACAAACCCTCGATGTCGTAATGGTTACGAGCGGATCTGGAATGACTACGACGTGCAAGAGGATGGCTCACTCATAATACGAACATATCATCGTGTTCACAGTGACGCCATGCCGTTTGCGCAGAACCGATTGAATTTGGATCATCGACCGTATAACGAGAAGAGGGATTCTGAAGAGTGGGTCGACCGTTCCCCGATCGATATCCCGCTGGGTACTTATCTGACGGTTCGTGTACAGATGCCTTCACGCGAGGAAAAGCAATATGTGCCAGCCACAGCAACGTTTACTGCAATAGCGTCTCACCTACCTGATCACGCAAAAAACGATAATTGCTCAGCAATGATATCGAGCGCACTCTCCAGCGTTTCTACTGGATCTGTGTGAATCGCTGGTGCATCAGTTTCGCCGATGTGTACTGCGACATAAAACCCTGAATCTTCTATCACTGCATATGCTCCAATGGGGCAGTCTGTCAGCATGTCATGTTCATCAAGTACGCAGATTGTCGTTCCGTGATAATCAATGGTGTGCATATTCAATCCTTTTAAATTGCGTAGGTGAAAGATACGCGCTAAATTCCCCAAAGATACCAAGCCTCGCCTTAAAAAGCGGGGCTTTTTTGTTTTCTGTCTCAGGATCATTATGGCGACCATTGATATCACCACAATGCGCGGAATGATGCCACGCATTGTTGAACACCTTTTACCTGAATCTAACGCGGCGGTGGCGGAGAGCTGTCACTTTCGGCATGGTGTTATCACTCCTATGCTGGATGATACCGATCAGGGTAAAACCTTTACCTTCAAGCCCAAAACCATCTTCCACTATCGCGATAATTTCTGGTTTGCCTGGAATAAGATTGTTGACGCAATCCGCAGTCCGGTCGCCAATGATGATTATGGGCGCGTTTATTACACCGACGATGAATTTCCGAAGGTTACATCTGCACAGATTGCGACGGGCGGTAACGGCAATTATCCCTCGGCATTTTTCCGTCTTGGTGTTCCGGTGCCTGCCAACCCGATCGTCATTGGCACCATCACGCCGCCAACTGACGTAGAAGAAGATGATCCAACGGATGATGAAACGCGCTTCTACACTGAAACCTACGTTACGGCATATGGTGAAGAGGGGCCGCCGGGGCCAGCCTCTGCGGAGCTGACGATAAAGTATTCTGGGAGTTCAGTGGAACTGAATTTGCAACCACCCGGCCAGCAGAACAACAACATCACCAAACGCCGGATTTATCGATCGGCGACCAGCAGCCAATCGGCTGACTTCCTGTTAGTGGCCGAGCTGGATATTGCCGTCGGTGTATTTGTTGACGATCTGTCAAATGCTCAGCTTAGCGCTTCACTGGAGACTTATGACTACTACATGCCGCCGGATGGCATGATCGGTTTGTGCATGATGTCTAACGGTATTGCTGCTGGGTTTAAAGGCAATCAGGTGATGTTCAGTGAAGCCTATTTGCCTTACGCATGGAAAGACAGCAACAAACAGACCACGCAGGATGATGTTGTGGCGATCGCGTCAGTAGGCACAACGCTGGTCGTTGGCACGAAAGGTATCCCATATATTTTTTCAGGCATCACGCCGTCGAATATCACGTCAACGCATTCCCTGATCGCGCTGTCCTGCGTCTCACGCCACTCAATGGTAACGATGGATGGTTTTGCGTTGTATGCCTCGCCGAATGGCCTGGTTTCTATCAGTGCTGATGGTGCGGCGACGATTGCTACGGCAAATATCGTTGAGGCTAAGCAGTGGCGGAAAGATTTCAATCCGACAACGATCCGAGCCTGGCGCGTGGAAAACGAATATCTGGCGCTGTATGACACAGATAACGGGGTGGCTGGGTTTATTTTCGATCCTGCCAGCATGGATATTCGCCACATCACGACATCGTTTGATACAGCCTATAACGATCCGGCGGGTGACACGCTCTATATCGTGAAAGGGCGGCAGCTATATACGTTCAACGATGGCGCTTTCAACCTGAATATGCGCTGGCGCTCGAAGCAATATCTGGCTCCGGCGCATACGGCCTTTTCCTGCCTGCGAGTCATGAGCAATGCGTTATCGCACGTCGGCGTCATTCTGCATGTTGATGGTCGCTCAGCGTTGCATTTGCCGCCGGGCAGCCTGCGAGATTCGTTAGTTAAGCTGCCTCCCATTCGCGGTAAACGCTGGCAGGTTGAAGTCTACGGCAGCGTGCAGGTAGACAGAATTACGTTAGCTACATCGATGCAGGAAATGACAGCATGACGGCAAAGTTTAGAGCGGGCAAAGACCAGTCGGCGGTTTTAGAGAACGTTGAAACGCTGACCGGCCAACGTGGTGACGGGCGCAATCGCGCGGTGACGTATGGTGATTTGGCGACCCTTGGTCTGGCTAACCTGCGTCAACTCGGGGGCGGAAAGGTTACGCTAACACCCGGTAATGGTTCAGGCGGCTCAAATTCAGGTGGTGGTGTACAGAAGCCAACCAAACCGACCAATTTCAAAGCGACAGGCGGCTTTGCCTATGTGCTGCTTGAATGGGACATGCCCAATTATCGCGGTCGCTCACTGACAGAAATCTATCGCTCTCCTGAAGATAATCTGGCAAATGCTGTGTTGATCGCCAGCTCTGCTGCTGGGGTTTACGGTGACCCCGTTGATCCAGACTGGAAAGGGTACTACTGGATACGACATGTTAATTCGTTGGGTGAGCCGGGACCGTTCAATGATTCAAAAGGCACCTATGCACAAACGCATCCCGATCCGGCGGCCATCATAGAGGTGATTACGGAGCAACTGAATACGTCGCCATTGATTGCCAATCTTACGGATAAGCTGGAAACAAACACAAAGAATATCGGCACGGTTGATTCAAATGTAAAAACGCTATCTGAATCGGTGAAGAATCAAAACAGTGCAATGGCAAAACGGGTAACCGATGTTGAAACGTCATCACAAAGCAATGTATCGGCTGTAAGGGAGTTATCGAAATCGGTATCCGATCGGTTTTCATCATCAGCAGAGCGTGTTGAAAAGGTAGAAGCTGCAACGAGAGAAAACAATGCAGCGGTGCAGACAAATGCAAAAGCCATCACTGAAATGGATAAAAATGGCTCAGCGTCATATCGGGCAATGTGGAGCGCGAAAGCACAAGCCGGCGATGTGTCGGCAGGAATTGGTATTGTTGCATCGAAAGACAACAACGGTAATACCATTAGCCAGGTTGCAGTATCAGCTAATCAGTTCTTTATCTTTGATCCTAATAACCCCAACGATAAAGCCACCTATGCAATTCCTTTTGCCGTCGTGGATGGCAAAGTGGTTATTGATGAATTGATTGCCAAAGATGCAGTGATCAAAATATTAGCGGCGCAAACCATTATTGCAGACAGTGTGAAGGCGGGGATTGAAATAGTTTCTCCGTATATAAAAACGGCTCGGATTGAGAGTGGTAATTTCACCGTCGATCAGAACGGTAATATGACGGCGACGAATGCAAATATTGAGGGACGGGTAGTTGCTACGTCAGGTTCGTTCTCAGGAAGCGTCAATGCGACAGACGGAAGTTTTCGCGGCACAGTGCATGCAACTGATGGGGAGTTTCGAGGAAGCGTTTATGCGACGGATGGCGAATTTAGGGGGACTGTACGAGCTACCGATGGTGAATTCCGAGGCACGGTCTACGCAACAGATGGCAGATTTGAAGGTACTGTTTATGCAAACAAGATAGAAGGGGATGTTGTTCAGGTTTATCAGGTCCCCCCAATCGGGAGTCAACAGACCATATCGTTTAGATATAGAGGGGGTCAAAACCAAGTAATGGTTATTTCATCCGCAGCGATTAGTATGACTCTGACAGGGAAATCAAATAAGCGTACATTCGGATATTTAGAGCTCCTAATTAATGGACGGGTTGTATCTACGTTGTCAGGCAGCGTGGGGCGGGACTTTATTGGAACAGTAACCCCCACGGATGTATCCGCTAGCTATGTTAAATCCTTTTCTGCTGAAATTCCCGCCGGTTCATCAAATGTCCTTATTCAGGTGCGAACTAGTGGCGATGCAAATTGCAGTGCCGATGGTATTTTGTTCATATTTTCACGAAAGAATTCTAGCGCGTTCTCGTAGCCGAGCCTGAATATCATTGCTTATGGAAAAAATAATGAATCGTGTCGCCGAAGATGTCGGCGAGCCGGATTTAATTATTCGAATTCAAAACGCCTGCCGTAAAAAGCAGGCGTTTTGCTTTGGTTCGGAAAATGGGCGAATCGTGTTAGTGCCAAAATCACGGAACGGTATTCCTTATGTTTTTGTCTGGCTGGCGGTTAGCACTGAGCCGGATAGCATCGCGCGTTATCTGGATGAGGTGAAGGTGTTAACTCGCATGGTTGGGGGGCGGTGGGCTGAATTTAATACGGCAAGAAAAGGCTTCATTCGGATTGCTGCAAAATCCGGTTTTGAGCGATTACCCAATGAAGACGGGTTCATGACATTCAAAATACTGGTGTGAGGTGAAGAGTGGGTGGCAGTAAAGGTAGCAATGAAATTAAGGAGACATCCCAACAGCATGCAGCGGCGGATGTTGCGCGGCAACAGTGGGATCTTTATCAAGGCGAGTTGAAGCCCTATGAAAACATATTCATGAATAAGGTGGAGGAGCTTAACGATCAGCAGAAATACGACGGCATTGCTGGTGATGTCAATCTCGGTTACCAGCAGGCATTTGGTCAAGTCAGGCGACAGGCGGCAGATGGTCTTGCATCGGCAGGTGTCGATCCCAGCAGCGGTAAATTCCAAGGTGGGTTGAAAGATATCGCGACCGACCAGGTGACAGGCACGATTGATGCGACGAACCGCTCTCAGACCGATCAGCAAAATAAGCATGTCGCTGGGTTACAGGATGTTCAAGCAATGGGGGCAGGGCAAAAAGCGGAAGCATTGCAGGGCTATCAGGGTATTGCCGCGGCGTCACAGCAGAAAGCGATTTCGGATGCAGAGTCATCACTGGCGAAGCAGCAGGCTACGAAAGGACTGATCAGCACGGTGGGTGGTGCTTTAGTAAGCAAGGGGTTATCCAGCTTGCCGAAGAGCACGCCAACGCCAACAGGCGGCAGTTCCAGCGGTGTATTTGGTGTGTCTGATACGCCATTTATGAGCACGAACTTCAGAAATACGGGGGGGTAAAAAGTGGGATACGCATCGGATACCTTTGCCGACGTTACGCGTAAGCAGTACGCCGACTGGCAGCAGCGATACCTTCCAAAGCTACAAGGCCTGATGGATTTATCAACCAGTGGCCAACTGATGAATAACCAATTAGCGCGGGCAGATGCGACGCAGCAACAGACGTTGAATACAGCAATGGTGGGTTCAGCTAATCAGCAGGCGCGTTATGGGGCAACTCAACAAACAAATCAAAGTGATAACAGTCTAGGGCTTAAGTCTGCACTCGCTGCCGCAGGGGCGAAAAACGGTATTCGTGATGCAGAAACGGATCGGCAGATGAGCATATTAACTGGCGGTTCTACTGGGCTGCGCGATCTTCTCAAAATCGGGAGCGAAACATAATGGGGTACGGCTTAATTGATATTGCAGCACAGACGCGCCAGCAGGGTTTACAAGGCATGCAGCAGGCGGCAGAGCTGGAACAGCAGCGGGAATCCGCCAATGAACAGCTCAAGTCTCAACAAAAAATGGCATCTAACCAGATGAAAGGCTCAATGGCGGGTATGGGGGCGATGGGGGGCGCAGCAATGGGCGCTTCTTACGGCTCAGTCGGAGGGCCACTTGGTGCGGTAATTGGTGCCGGAGTTGGGTTGCTGGCTGGCTCACTATTTTAACTGGAGGACGTGATGGCAGATGTAAGAGGACTGGCAGACGGCTTTCTGGCCGGATTCAATACGATGGATAATGCGCTACAGCGTCGGGAAGAATCAGAGCTGCGGCGGCTAATGGTAGACCAACAACAGAAGAATGAAGATCGACGCTTTGGATTGGCTCAGACGCAATTTGATTACGGTAAAGAAACTGATAATCGCAATTTTGCGTATCAGGTTGGGCGGGATAAGGTTACCGATGAGCAATGGGGGTTAAGTCACACACTGAATGCGAAAAACGCCGAACGCTCACATGCCCTGCAAGCGCAGAGTAATAATTTAGCCCAACAGCGGCTTGATTTTCAGGTAACTGAGCAGAAGCGGAAGGATCGTTTAGACTCTGAAACGCCTACAGCTAAAGCTGCATGGGATCGCCTTGGTGCTGGCATTTATGATGATGAATCCTTGCGTCTTATGAATATGATATCTGACGATAATCCGCTGAGTCCGAAACGGTTGTTTGGTCCAGATAAAATCCAGACTGTCAGGGATATCAGCATGCTTATGCCAAAAGTCAATGATGGCTCCATAGATTATGATGACCCAGCGGTAATTCGTGTCGGTAATACGGTTCTTTCGGATTTGATTCAACGAAATGTTGGCGAAACCGATCCTCAGACAGGCAAGGTAATTAAAAATAAAGAGTTGGCTCACTGGGGGTTAACGGAAGATCAAAAAGGCATCATCCCAACGTTGAAAATAACATACGGCGATGGCTCGACAGCAATGAAGCCAATGACAAAAAATGGCTCGTCGGATGAGCGTGACGATGGTGTTGCGGTAATTCCAGTTGAAAGCCTGTATAAACGTTTTCGCGGCTACAGCCAGATGGTAGGTGCCGCAAATGATCCACGATTGGCTCAATTTATGAACAGCATAGTTAATCCGCCAGATAAGACGGCAGTACGTGAAGAAGCAAAAGATCATCGCGCTCAGGCAGCCAAATTGATTATTGAAGAATCGAAAGCGATTTCTGCAAATCCAGAAAATGAGAAGACGATTCGTGCGCAATTTGCTCAAGCGCGAAGGCAGTTAGATGCGGCGTTTGGGATAACTGCGTCACCAGCAGCGGGCAATCCTCAGGTTGACGCGCAACTAACTCAATGGGCTGCTGGCGATCAGGGCAAGGTTGCATTTGCTCAGAAAGCTATCGCTATGGGCGTGCCAGTCACCTCATTGAGCGCTGAGCAATTGGAGGCCAAGTATCTGCAATATACGAAAGGTGCGAAGGCGTCTGAGGATGCTGCTGTAGCTAACCAGTTGCGGCAGCCGCAGACTGGTCAGCCAGCACACCCGCCGTATTATACGGGAAAGTAAACATATAGGCGCATTACTGCGCCTAAAAATTATCAACGATAGCCACCGCCACCAGGGCGAGAATCAGCAGATCGCCCACCGCAGCGTGAGCCGTCAGCAGCGGTATCAGAATCATGCTGACAACGGCCAGATCCAGCCATCACCTGAAATGATGAACCTAAAGTTAACATCACAAAAATTAGTGCAATTGCTTTCTTCATTATTAGCTAGTCCTTGAATGTGTGTAGCCTGCCAAATGGCGGCAACAAGAGCGTAGCCTAAGAAAAAATTCTTGCCTGTTATTTTTGATGAGAATGCGCTAAATTCCCCAAAGATACCGAGTTACGCCCTAAAAAGCTGACTCGGTTTTTTTATGCGCCACGCTCGGCGATCCCACCACAGAACCTGTTTGGAAATGAACCTTGAGAAACGGCAGCTATAGGTTGGCGTCCTTCTGTGGGGCTGTCATTTCTGGGCGACAAGGTTCATTTCCAAAAGGCAGCCGCCATGAAATACCCAACAGTAGTAGTAAACGGCGTTTCCGTTCGTGTTGACGAAGCGGGCCGCTACAATCTCAACGATCTCCATGCCGCCGCCGTGGCGGACGAGAAGGCTACTGAATCACAGCGCCCTGGCGCATTTATGCAGAGCAAGCAGGTCAAGAGGTTTGTTCAAACGCTGAGCGATGCAATGAAAGTTGCATCGGTAAAAGTCATCAGAGGTGGACCGCAGCAAGGGACATGGGGCCTCGAACTGGTGGCGATTCGCTACGCTGCGTGGCTTAGCCCCGAGTTCGAAATTCGTGTCTATCAGACATTTCAGGCCGTCGTCCGGATGGGGATCGACGTACTATCTCGCCTCAACCGACTGGATCACATCATCAACTCCGAAACCAAAGAGGTCAGTCATTGCGCCAGACAAATGGCGAAATGGGGTGTTGGTGGACGGAAAAGTCTGCTGCTTACTGCGCGTGAACGAATGGTTAATGAGGTACAGATACTCATACCTGGAATAGACGTGTAACAGCCAGCGCAAAATTGCGCTCACTGATTTCAAACGACTTTTCACCACACCGCTTCGGCGGTTTTTTTATGCCCAAAATTTTGGAGTCCGTAATGGCTTACGATCCTCAGCAGCAGCGCCCCGAACAGCAAGTGACGAACAATAACCGTCAAGCCCTCAATATTCAGCAGCCGGGTGAACCATCCGACTTTGATCGTCAGTTTTTTTCGGCTGAAAGCTGGAATAAACCCATTATTGAGCCAAAGGCGACACTGGGTGATTACGGAAAATCCATTGCAGCCGCGCCCTTTGAGTTTGCGCAAAGTCTTGCACAGCTTCCCGTTGGGGTAACCCATGCTGCGGAGAATTATGCTAATAGCGATGGTCAGGACGAAAAGCGTAAAAAAATGGGGCTATCGGATGAAACGATAGCCAATATGCGAAAAGTCCGAGGCTCGATCTCAGATGGTGTCGATCTGGTCTTTGGCTCTATTGAGAAAGTTGCAGGTAGCGCTGCTGATTCAATTAAAGACTCTATGACCGAAGGCGGTAAGCAGGCTGCTGCACAAGAATTCATTAAAACCGAGCATGATAGTAAGGGGGAGATTACCGGTTTTAGTGCAGGTGATGGGGTATTTAATATTGATTCTTGGGTAATGAATGCGGCACCGTCTCTTGCTCAAATGTTTACGGCTGCTGGTGCTGCAAAGATTGGCGCAAAGGGCATACAAGGGATGATTGAAAAGGGCACGTTTGAGCGCTTGCGCAAAACGATGCCAGAGGACGCTGCGCTTGAAGCTGCGAAGAAAACGGGTGAAGCAGCAAAAGCGCAGGCCCAGAAATACGGGTTTATTGCTGGGATGTCAGGTTCAGCTCAAGGGCAGGGCGGTATCGATATGCGTGAGCAAATCAACAGCCTGTCATTCAATGAGTTGATGGAAAGCTCTACGTTTCAGTCTGCATTCAGCTCAATTGACGCCAACCCAGACAATGCCCGTTTGTCCGATACTCAAAAACTGGAGCTGGCACGTACTCAGGTCGCTGATCAGGCAGCAAGTACTGTAACCGCAGATCCCCGCTTACTGGCAGTCAATATTGCCGCGTCAATGCTGGGCGATCACAAGTTGCTGAAACTGCTAACACGTAAGGGCGCGGCTTCTGGGGTGCTATCTGGTATGACGACAGGAGCCGTGTCAGAAGGTGCAACCGAATTTGCTCAGGGGGCTGGGCAACGTTATGTGCAGAATGAACAGTTGATCGACACCGCGGGGCAAAAAATCGACCCGATGAAAGATGTGCTGAAAACTGGTGCAAATAATGCGGTTGTCGGCGCTGGGATGGGGGCCTCTATTGGTGCTGTTGGGGGCATGCGTGGCCGCAATAATAATCCGACACCAGAACCGAATCAAAATACTGATACCAGTCCGGCAGCAGAACCATCCGCACCTACGCAACCACAGCTTTCCCCTTACGAAGAAGCCACGCAGCGTTATGCAGAAATGGATCGTGCCGCGGTATTGCGTGAGTACGCCAACGCCGATTTATCCAATAATGCCGATGCTAAACTGGCCGCAAATGAACGATTGGCGGGGATCGATCGGGAAGATAGCGTTAAACAGTTCGCGGATAAGTATCAACAGCAATCTGATGATGAATTACTGGTGACTTATCGTGATTTAAACGAAAAAGCGAAACGCAGCGACGAAGAACAAATCCAATATGAAGCCGCCCGCTCCGTACTTTCTCAGCGGTTAGGTGTCAACCAACCGCAGACTACGCAGATCGATGTGCCGGAGTGGCAGGCATCTGGACAGCCATCCGCTGAAGGTAACGGTTCATCTATTCCCGTCGTGAAAATGGGCGAGGATTCACCACCTCCTGGCTATACAGGTGAATGGCGTGATGGCGGCCCCGTGATCTCTGTCACTCAAGGCGCAGACAATCCGCAATTCAACCCTGAAAATGTCGTTGGTACGCCACAGAGTCGTATTGATGAATTCCGCGATACACCCGCTTATCTTAGGGAAGATCCGCGTATTCAGGGATTTGCTGAAGACAGTGATGTGCAGCGTGCGCTTGCGGGACAACCTGATTCACCTACCGCTGATCAACTCATTCGCCAGCAGATTGAGCAGGGCGATCAGGGTTATTCACCGCAAGAACTGGAGGCGCTGGAGCAGGCTGAAAGAATTATCGCCGCGCGTCGTCCACGACTTCCTGCACCTGGTCAAACGTCAGTGATCGCTATGCCGGGAGAGGTTCGCCCACTCATGGGTGATGATGCTCAGGCAGGAACGGGGCCGCAGTTTGATTCAGGCCAACAGGTACGCGGACAAGAATTCATCCCCGCTGAACGCTCTCCGGTAATGAATGAAGTTGGCCGCGCCAATCAGACGTATGACGGTGAAGCAGTGCCAACCAGTGCAATTGAAGATAAAAATATTATTTTCTCTGGATCGCCGACTATTGATGAGGGCCAGACGGCGCAGCCTCCGCAGTTTACAGAAGGGGAAACACGCACCCAACGGCAGACACGAGAATTTAGTGATGCCATGGGCGTTAGCGATCAGGTCACATTGCCCGACAATCGCCACCGTGTTGCTGGTGTACCAGTTGATGCACAAACGGAAGCCTATGCACGCGGAGAGTCAGTAGGCCAATTGAAATTGTTTGCTCCGGGTAAACCGTATTCCAGCGAACGGGTTGCAAAAGCCAGTAAGTGGGCGAAGACGCCAGGCGCTACTGTTGAAGAGGTTGACGGCGGTTATGCGGTGCGGTTGCCTGCTCCCGGGCAACAAAAAAATAAGATCACGCTCCCTTCTGGTGAGATTCTTACTGTGACGATGGATCGTGACGTACCTGGCGCTGCCATATTGACAACCGAAGATGGAGGTCAGATTGGCCTAAGTGCAACACAGGTTGATGGGATCAAAAGCGAGCTTGCTGGAGACCGTCCCGTGGGTGGTGGTATCGGTGATCTTGCTCGGCTTAACGCAGCACTGGAGCGCATTCGCACCCATACTGAGCATCGTGGCTATCCATTATTCCCCGTTGATGCAACGCGACGCGACACTGGCGAGAAAGTAAAGGCTTGGGCGGTTCAGGCACAACCCAATAGCCCAATCAAGATGGCACCGAAACTTTTTGATACCCGTGCGGAGGCGATATCTTACGCTGACCGACTTGCCGATCGGGATGAAAACAATGCAATATCCCGCTCCAAACGTGACTCGGAACGTAAAGAGAAAGATACGGCTGAGGCAGTGAAGCGGGCTCCAATTGATGAATTTCTTAATGCTCAGACGTTCAGCCTCATGCAGCGTGGGAAGGCTGACAAAGCGTTACAGGAAATGGTTCACTATTCTGAATTTGATCGCCCAGTGACGAGGGCTGATGCTGTTCAACGGTTGATTGGGCGTGGCTGGTATCCAGAAACTGCACAGAGAGCGTCTGAGAACGGAAGGGTAAAAACGTCGTACCGGATTGTTTCTGATGATGGCGATCTCTATAACGTGACAAAAACGGAGCATGATTTTGCCGCTCATCTGATTGCTAAGCGAGACTCGCTCTCTACCGAGCGGCAGCCCCTCCCCAAGACCGACCAAGATCAATTCCGACGAGATAGCCAGTCACCGCAAAACGCCTCCAAATCTGGGGGCGTTTCTGTTTCTGGGGCTGATATTGGCGGCGGCAACATCATTCATGACGGTAGTTTTAGCCGTGATGGTAGCAAGCCTGAAACGGGCATGTTACGCGATCGTGTACAGCTCGCGGCGGACGGCTTTGTCTCTCATCTGAATGGTGCGGCCAAGATTAAGGTGAAGGCGGTGCAGACGCAGGCCGAAGCTGCCGCGATGATGCCTAACGGCATTCCTGCGGAATTTGGCACAGTTCATGCCATTTACCAGCCGGAGCTGAGCCGTGTGATTGTCATCGCCGACAACATTGCCAACGCCCGTGAACTGCGTGCCAAGCTGCGTCATGAAGTGATCGCGCATCACGGGCTAGCGTCTGTGATTGGTGATGTGGAATACGATCGCATCATGCGCGTGATACACCAGACGCGGGAGAGTCAGAACAAAACCATTCAGGATGTCTGGCGACAAGTCGAACAATCCTACGGGCAGGAGTCGTTAGAAACACAGGCGAATGAGTTTCTGGCGCATATGGCCGAGCGTACCGAGCTAACGAAGGTGGGCGGTGTCTGGGATCGATTCGTTACGCTGCTGACCAACGCAATGCGCAAAGCGGGCGTGCTTAACCCTATGGATATTACGCCAGCGGAGATCCGCAACATCCTGCGCACCATCACCGGCCGCTTCCAGAAAACGGCGATGTATGCCAATGAGCAGCCTGGCACCCGTGAGTTCGATAACACTTTCTCGCGTACCGATGCGCTGTATTCAAAAGCAGATGATGTTGACCCGCTAAAGCCATTGCCGCAGGAGGCTGAGCAGTACCGTGCCGATCTTGATCGGGCTATGCGGTCGTTGAAGTCCGGTGATGTGTCGGTGAAATTAGGCAGAACACCACCAGTGTTAAGGGCGCTGGGTGCGCCTAATCTGGATATGTTTATTAACCGTGATACCGTGCGCAAAGCCACCAATGGGGTGAAACATGATGTGCCTTTATCGGTGATCGAGAATCTTCCTGAACTTATGCACGATCCACTTGCCGTATACCGCTCGTCTACCCAAACCGATGCCGTAGTTATTTTACTTGAGGCGCAGGACACGAATGGGAATCCGGTGGTTTCCGCTGTCCATATGAATGCAAAACGTGACCGCTTGGAGGTGAATCGGGTTGCGTCAGTTTATGGCACTATTGGAGGTATGGCGAAAATCCAAGGAATGGAAAATGCTGGGTTGGCATTGTATCGACGAAAAAAACAAAACCCTGAGTGGCTTCATTCCAAAGAGCTTCAATTACCCAAGGAGAACACCATTCAGGGTTCTGAACCTATGTCCGGTACGGCCCAGGAGCTTCAATTGCTCAAACGCGGTTCACCGGATCAAGGTTCAGAGCAAAATATACTCTCTTCCGCCGACATCCGCAAGAATAAGACGCTGTACTCCCGCTCTGCAAATCCTGCAATGGACGCCGAAACCAGCCGTAAAATGGGCTTCAACGTTGAAAAGGGCTGGTTTGATAAAGCCAAAGACTTCTATCAGATGGCAGCCGATAAAGATCGGACGGAGCTGAAGCAGTGGTGGCAAGAAACCTTCCGCAAACTGAACACGAAAACCTTTGATGGTCTGGCGCCGTTAAAATACGCAGAAGATGCGGTAGATAAATCTGATGCGATGGTTTCCGGCTACACGGCGGCGCGTATGTCTGCGGGTTCTGGTTCGGTGACGGCGGCAGTTCTGGAGCATGGTCTGGTTCGCTATAACAAAAATGAGGGAATCACTGAGCGGATTCCCGGCACTGGTAAAGCGGATTCCTTAATGGGGATTCTGGACGCGCTCGGTAACCACCGTGAAAACTTCCTCAAGTGGATTGCTGGACACCGCTCTGAGCGCCTGATGGCAGAGGGTAAGGAAAATAACTTTACCTCTGATGAAATTGCTTACATGAAGTCTCTGAATCGTGGCAATGAAAAACTGTTTGCGGATCAGAAGGCAAAATACGATGCGTTCATCAAGTCAATTATCGACCTACAGCAGGATATGGGACTAATTGATCCTGATAGCCGGGCGACATGGGAAGATGCCTGGTATCTGCCCTACTATCGTGAAGCAGAAAGCGGCGAAACACACGGCCCGTGGACGACACGCGGCATTGCCAATCAGAGCAGCACAATCCGTAAGCTGAAAGGCTCTGATCTGACCATTAAAGACCCGATTGAAAACCTGTTCAACTATGTTGCCAAGTCAGTTGATGCGTCGATGAAGAATGAGGCTATGCGCCGTTCTGTCACTAATCTGGCTGATACTGGGGTTATCGATATTATCGAGAGCCCCAATGAGATGGATTACCAGCGCCTGAAGAAAGACACGGTGAAGGTATTTGTTGATGGCAAAGAGCAACTGGCTCGCGTTAACGATCCTGACCTTTATCGTGCCTTCACGATGATTGATCTGGAGCGCAGCAAATCGTTATTCATGCGAGCTGCACGACAGGCCAAGCGCGTGTTAACCATCGGCACCACATCCATGCCCGACTTCATCATTCGTAACTTTATGCGTGATGCTATCCATTCATGGGCGATAAATAAGGATGGGTTCCAGCCCGTCATTTCCTCATGGCAGGGACTGAAAAAGGCCATGCGTACTGACGATACGCTGGTTGATATGATGTTTGCTGGCGCGACATTTGGCGGTGGTTACTCCAATGTTTACGATCCGGCGGGCACCGCTTCCAGTATCCGAAAGGTGCTGCGCCGTAAAGGTTATAACGATAGCCAAATCCGTGAATTTGAATCATCGATTGTGCGTAATAGCAAAGAGGTGATGGATAAAATCGGTGCAGGGCTGGAGAAATACCAGAAAGTCAGTGAAGGGGCGGAGAATGCGAACCGGATCGCAACCTATGATGCCGCGTTAAAAGCAGGAAAAAGTAAGGCGCAGGCGGCATTTGAAGCCCGCGATCTGATGGATTTTAGTATGCAAGGGTCGAGCAGCGTGGTTATCGGGTTATCCGATATGGTTCCGTTCTTCAATGCACGCTTGCAGGGTATGAGTAAACTCGGGCGCGCGATTAAAGCTGACCCGCGTGAAGTGTTGAAACGCGGTGGTTACATAGCAGGGCTATCGCTGGCGTTGCTGGCAATGAACTGGGGCGATGAACGCTATGAAGAGCTGCCTGATTGGGATAAAGACGCCTACTGGCATGCATGGATTTACGATCAGCATTTTCGTTTCCCGAAACCCTTTGAAATTGGCCTGATGTTTGGCACGTTGCCGGAGCGTTTTGTCCGCACGCTGCGTGGTGCTGATACGCCTGAAAAATTCGGCAAAGTCGTTGCACATAACTTCTTTGAAACGATGGCATTCAACCCGATACCGCAGGCTACGAGACCGATTCTGGAAGCATTCGTCAATTACGACTTCTTCAAGGGCGGGCCGATTGAGAACATGGCCGATAGCAACGTGATAGCTGGCGCACGTTATAACGACCAAACCAGCCTGTTAATGCGTGAAATCGGCGGGGCTGCGAATCTTTCTCCTAAGATGTTAGATCACATCATCACTGGGTACACTGGCACGCTGGGTTCGTACATTCTGGGGGCGACGAATATCATCATGCGCAACATGGGGGATAGCGGCACATCGCCGTCGCTGCGGCTGGATGAAATGCCCGTCATTAAAGCGTTCGCCCGTGGAGCAGATCCCGCTAAGTCTACTCAGTTTACTGAGGACTTCTACCGCATGATGACGGAAGCCAACCAGATAAACAGCACGATAAACTCCTATCGCAAACAGGGCCGTCAGGATGAAGCCAATGAGCTGTTGCAGGATAACCGCGAGAAACTATCGCAGCGCAAAGCGTTCACGGCGACACAAAAGCAGGTGAAGCAGCTTAATGACCAAATTGAGCTAACCAGGATTGATCGTATCTTAACGGCAGACCAGAAGCGGGAGCGAATTGATCGCCTGATGGCGAAACGAAATATATTAGTTCAGCAGACGGTGAAGCGGGTACATCCGTATTTCGACTAACCAGATTACTTCAACCAACTCCTGATACACATAACGAGTGTCAGGAGTAACAGAAATCCGGTAATGCCGAGAATGATGCTGGTATTGCTATCCAGTTCCATGCGGCATTTACTGGTTATCAGACACGCGCCAATGATAAACGGCACTGAGAGCGCCGGATGTACCAGCACCATAACGGCCGCCAGAATTAGGCACAGAATGAAGGCTACGGATGACATGCTATTAGTCCGTTAAATTTGTTAAGAAGTGAGATTGCAGGCAATTTTCGGGGAAAAATATTCAGTAAAATACAAAGTAGCTCACTGTTTTCTATCGATATTTATCTTAATGAAAACGATGCTGTTCAATGCGCTATTTTCTATTTTTCTTTATATAATTCATTGTGTTGTGGTTTATCCTTCAATCTACTGCTGCGTCACCTTCAATGGTTCGAAGCGGCTGACCTGATTGTTAAAGGCGTTGAAGGCGCGATCAAGAACAAGACCGTGACTTACGATTTCGAACGTCTGATGGAAGGCGCTACGCTGCGTAAATGTAGCGAGTTCGCGCAAGACATCATCGACAATATGTAATCTGCTATTCAGCGCAGATGAAAATCAGGGGCCAATTTGGCCCCTTTTTCTTTACGAATGACCAATGTTCTGTGCATTGGGGATGAGCCGGAAATACATGTGTTCGGGAATCGGGCTGTCCCAGCCGCCGATGTACATCGCAAAGCCGATCATGCCGAAAAGGATGCCGAGCACCAGTAGCGTCATCGTAATACCGGACAATGCCGTTTGTCGCCATAGCGGTTTGGTTGTTTCGCTGCTTTTTTCCTGTGAACCCGAGGGTTTCGTCAGTGAGAAATAAAGCGTTGATGATACCGGGCAGGATTCGACGCAGGTCATACAGGCCGTGCATTCCGCGGTTCTCACCTGAATCAGCTTATCTACCGGAATGTTAGATGGGCAGGCCTTGGCGCACTTGCCGCAATCGATACAGCTGGTGGCGTTGCGACGGATCTTGAAGGGCGACAGCAGCGAAAATACCCCCAAGAGTGCACCGTAGGGACAAAGGTAGCGGCACCAAAAATGGCGGACGAACAGGCTGACAAACGTAAAAAGAAAAACGCAGACTAACGTGATGGTGCCAATATTGCGGAAGAAGCCGAGCATTTTGACGTCGGCGATCAAACCGTAGGGCGACATCAGAAACATATAAATGCCCTGTGCTGGCATTGATAAGGCAATATAGAGGAAAAAGCCTAATAGCAGATATTTCAGGCTACGCAGAGGAATATCCAGCCACTTAGGAAGAATGAAATGACGGCCAAATATTTTTTTCCCCACAGCACCGACCCACTCGGAAACTGTGCCGATAGGGCACAGCCAGGAGCAGAACGATTTCTTCAGCAACAGGCTGGTGAGGACAAATGCGATAAGTAATAGCATTGACGCAAGGTGGATAGGGGGAAAATTACCCGTTTCCCACGTGAATTTCACGTTCATCAATCCGGCAATAGGCAACCAGCCTTCTATGCCGCCTGGCCTCGACATATAAAGACTCGTGCCGCCAGTTTCAAAGTAGCGTACCCAAAAATAGAAGGTGATGCCGATATAAACGTTGATTGCCAATAGCATAATTTGCGTTGCTCTGCGCCAGGTCAGGGCGTTGCGCCAGTCATTCCAGGGAAGTTTACCGCCAGTGGTTCCGGGGCGGCGTTGCCACCGCTTTCTTGCTTTCTCACTCATTGCTCTCAATTGCCCCCATTTATTTTTTTCACTCGGCGCTTTCAATACGCCGAAGGGATCGTGGGGCAACGTTATCACGCTCGGAATGGGTAAAAATTGATTTGTGCATTGTAAATGCATGTTTGTGGTTTTTTTAGCTGATTGATTTGAATAAGAAGAGAGGTAAGAGTGCAGAAGGGCGATTTTTTCTAAGAGCAAAATGAGAGATATAAAAAAGGGTCACGTATTCAATATGTAGATCAGGTCATTGCAGATAATGTTCACGTTCGATGAATGTGCCGATTATCTTGTCATGCATTTCCACTGATTTTGAGTACCCGATAGTTTTACGATTCAGTCGTTTTAACCGGTTGCGAAGATTCAGATTTTCACGTTCAATCCGCTGCGTGTAAAGCTTGCCAGTTATGTGCTTTTTATCCGGCAACATCTCATAAGCACTGA